>JAJZHH010000031.1 GCA_021804595.1 Pseudomonadota bacterium | reverse complement strand
ACCGTCTACGACATGTGCAAGGCCGTCGACCGTGGCATGACCATCACCGACGTGCGCCTGCTGGAAAAGCACGGCGGCAAGTCGGGCGACTGGGTGGCTGACGGCGCGGCGTAGTGGCTTCGCCCGGCGCCGGCCTCGAGCCTCACCGGCTCGCCACCGGATGCAGTGCGCCGAATTCGCGCGCCAGGGCTGCCAGGCGGATGTCCAGGGTCCAGAGACGGGCACCGGGCGTGATCAGCGTCGACGCGAGCAGCGCCATGTCGACAAGCCCGCAGCCGCGGCCGTAGAGGCGCTCGCGTTCGACGAACGTGCCGACCTCGTCCAGGCTGGCTGCACGCGCGAGCCGTAGTGCGCACAGCGCGGCAAGGGTCCGCGTGCGGTCGGGAGGCGTCCCGCAAGCCAGTTCGCCCAACACCATCGGGTGGACGAGGACTCTGTCGGAAGCCAGCAACGCGGCGAGCGTCGCGTTGCCGTGGCGGAAGTGGTCCACCCACACCGAGGTGTCGACGAGCACGTCGCTCATGGGCTCGGTTGCCGCCGGCGCGGAATGTCCTCCATCAACGGCTCCGAGCCTCCCAGGGCCGCGAGACGTTTTGCCGCCTGGACCCGGATGAAGGTCTGGATCGCTTCGCGAAACAGGTCCGCCTTGCTCATGGACGGGTCGGCAGCTTCAAGCGCGCGTTGGTAAAGCGCATCGTCCAGGGTCACGGTGGTGCGCATGCAGTTCGCTCCTTGGGGTATCGCATTTGATGCGAGTATGCATCAAATGACGCATCAACGGGGGCGCAATGCGGCACACGCCGGATGGATCTTCCGCGGTCGGCGCCATCCGCGTGAATCTCGGCGCGCAAACGGAGGAAAAACGAATCTTCCGACCCGGGGCGGCTCTCAAGCGGTATTTCAACTCTCGGTTGGGACGCTGCCATGAGCTCGATTCTGAAATCCCCCGCGGGGTCCGCCGCGTTGCTGTCGGCACTGCTCGGTGCCGGTGCCGCACTGGCCGACGACGTGCCGCTGCTGGCCGACCACATCGTGCCGATCGAGGTTCGTCAGATCCAGCCTGGCGACATCAACACGATCTTCGTCGACGTCACGGTGTGCGACGCCGCGCAGGCGTGCCGCACCGTCCCGAACGTCATCGTCGATACCGGATCGACAGGATTGCACCTGTACCGCGAGGCGCTCGACGGGCTCGAGCTCGACGCCGTGACCACGTCCGACGGTAGGCCGCTGTCGCACTGGACGGGTTTCGGTTCGAGAACGATATGGACAACGGTCAACAGGGCTCAAGTCCGCATCGGCAAGGTCTCGACCGACGTGATCCCGATCGCGCTCTACGACAAGCCCTCGCCGCTGGAGCAACTTCCCGCGGCGTACACGAAGGTCGATTCCCGCGACTGGTTCGTCGGGATCGCCAACGGCGTCCTGGGCATTTCGCCGCGGCGACAACTCGCCGAAGGCTATTTCGTCGACCGCCCTGAGGGAGGCGCCGAGGCCGCGCCCGATTGGCATGAGGTGGTCGTCGATACGTCGCGGCAGCTGGCCAATCCGATCGCCCATTTCCCGGCGCCGTACGACAACGGCAGCGTGATCAAGTTGTTGGGCGCGGGGCCCGGCGCGGCGTATGCGAAGCTTCCCGGCTGGCTCGGCCTGGGCATCGGCCTGCCCACCTATGGCCTGTTTCCGGCCAGCGCTCGCGTGGTCTCGCACGAACTCGATCAGGACGGTCACTTCCCGTTGATGGTCGGCGAGCGCCGATTCGACGTGCTGCTCGACAGCGCCACCAACATGCTGGCGCTCGACCTCGACCACCTCGGCATCCCGCGTCGCGGTGACGGGGGCTGGTATTACGATGCGCCGGCGGCGACGCCGCTCGAGCTGACGGCGCTGTGCGGCAAGCGCAAGGTCAAGCTTGCCCAGGCGGTGTACGTCGGGGCGAGGGATTCGATCTTTTTGAAGCCCCAGGGGTACGCGGTGCTGCCGAGCTTGATCGTCACGCCCGAACTGACGGGCGGGGTCAGCACGCTGGGCAGTCCGTTCTTCTATGGCCGCACGGTGGCCACCGGACTGCAGGGCAGTATCAATCCCTTCCTCCAGCAGGCGCCGGCGGCGGGTTTGTACGGCAGCGTGGCCTGCGACGAAGCCCTCGAACCGGGTTCCCCGTCGCCCTACGGTTACGTCGTCTATACCGACGGCGCCGACTGACGCGAGCATTGCGGGCCCGCGCGCAAACGGTGCGCAAACGAATTTTTCGTCCCGGTGGCGGCTCCTACGCGGCATTTCAATTCTTCATGGGGCTGCAGTCATGAGCTGGATTCCCGCATTCCCTGCCGCGCGCGTCTTGTCGCTGTCGGCGCTGCTTGCCGTCGGTGTCGCGTCGGCCGACGACGTGTCGCCGCCTGCGGACAACATCGTGCCGATCCGGGTACGCCAAGTCCACGCCGGACAGTTCAACATCCTCTTCGTCGACGTCACGGTGTGCAATGCCGCGCACGACTGCCGCACCGTGCCGAACGTGCAGGTCGACACCGGAGCCGTCGGATTGCGCCTGTACCGCGAGGCGCTCGACGGGCTTGCACTCGACGCAGTGACCGATGACGCCGGCCGCCCGCTCGCCCAGTGGACGAAATTCGGTACCGGCCATCTCTGGGGAACGCTGCACCGCGCGCAGGTCAGTCTCGGCAAGGTCGCGACGAACGAGGCGATTCCGATCCAGCTCTACGACTGGCCGTCGCAAGTCGAACGCCTGCCGGCCGGCTACCACGACGACGATGCGCGCCAGGCCTTGATCCTGATGGGCAACGGCATCCTCGGCATTTCGCCGCGGCTGCTTTGGACCAAGCGGTATTACGCCTTGAGAGCGCCCCGAGGGCCGGGTGCCAAATCGAAGGCGTCGGACTGGAAGCCGGCGTACGTCGACGAGACGCGACAGCTGGCCAACCCGATCGCCCATTTCCCGCCGCCGTACGACAACGGCAGCGTGATCAGCCTGCCCGACGTCGACTGGCGACACGGACAGGGCGAGGTGCACGGCTGGCTCGGTCTGGGCATCGGCGCACCGACCGAGAGCCTGTTTCCGGTCGGCGCACGCAGGGTCTCGCACGACCTCGACAAGCACGATCGCTTCTGGGTCACGCTCGACGAGCGCCCATTCAAAGTGCTGACCGACAGCGGTTGCAACGTGGTGTTGCTCGACCTCGACGCGCTCGGCTACGCGCGCGACCCGGCGGGGCTCGGGTATTACCACGCGGACGCGCCGACGCCGCTCAAGCTGAGCGTCAGCGCAGACGCGAACGTCTTCGAGCTCAGCCGACCGCTGTACCTCGGCTCGGTCAAGAACCTGCGCAAGGCCTATCTCGGGTACGGTGTGCTGCCTATGCTCGTCGCCTGCGACGACAAGCCTGACAAGTACAACCTGCTCGGACTGCCGTTCTTCTACGGCCGCACGGTGGCCACCGGGCTGCGCGGAGCGGTCAATCCCTATGGGCCTGTGGCGCCCGTCGCCGCCGCTCCGACATCACCCCACGGCTTCATCGCCTACACCGACTGACGGTCCGCTGCCGCCGGCCGCGGCCTGCCGGCGTATGCTGCACGACGGGGCGCGAGGCGCCCCGTACCCCTTTCCAGACGCGATGGCCGAGACCGACGTTGCCGCAGCCGCGAGCGGAGTTGCCGAACCTGCCGACGAGGCGGCCGCTGCCGCGGCCTCGGGCGTCGTCACCGTCGACGCGGCGCCGGCTCCGGCGCGAGCTCCCGAGGCGCTGTCGGCGCGCGACGCGCTCGACGCCTGGGACCGGCTGCGCGTGCAGGCGGTCAACCTGCTGCAGCACGACGAACCCGACGCCGCCTGGGGCCAGCGCCTGCTCGAGCTGGCCGACGCGCTGTGCCGGCTCGGGCTGCGCTACCCCGACCTCGGCCTGTACTACCTGCTCAACGAGAAGATCAACGTCCCCACCCATTACAGCGCGACGCATGCGATGGCCTGCGCGCTGGTCGCGCGGTTGCTCGCCGACTGGCTCGAGTGGGACGCCGCCGCGGCCGCGCGCGCGGCCTGCGCGGCCTTCAGCATGAACGTCGGCATGACCCGGCTGCAGGATCAGCTCGCGGTGCAGGACGCCGCGCTCAGCGACACCCAGCGCGAGCAGATCGGCGACCATGCGACGCGCGGCGCCCAGCTCCTCGAGCAGGCCGGGATCGACGACGAAGTCTGGGTGCAGGCGGTGCGCAGCCACCACGCGCCGCAGCCCGGCGACGACGCTGCGCAGCAGCTGGCCGCGCTGCTGCAGCGCGTCGACGTCTACGTCGCCAAGCTGAGCCGGCGGCGCACGCGCGCGGGGCTGACGCCGGCGCTGGCCGCGCGCGCGGCTTGCGTCGGCGACGGCGGCCGCCCCGACGAGCTCGGTGCGGCCTTGCTGCGCGTCGTCGGCCTGTACCCGCCGGGCTCCTACGTCGAACTGGCCAACGGCGAGCTCGGTGTCGTCGTGCGCCGCGGCGAGCGCGCGCACGAGCCTCGCGTCGCGGTGCTGCGCCGCGCCGACGGTGCCTATGTGTCGCCGCCGAAGCCGCGCGACACCGCGCAAGCGGCGTTCGCGGTGCGCCGCGGCGTCGGCCCCGACCGCGTGCGTGCGCGTCACGGCCACGTCGAGGTGTTGCGCGCGGCCGGGTAGTCCGCCGCGCCGGTGCCGCGCGCGAAACCGCGGCACTTCCTACAATCAAGCCATGGATACGACGACCGAACCCGCGGCGCTGCGCTTGGCCGAAGCGCGGCGCCTGCTGCTGAGCCCCTACGGCATCGACGAGAGCCTGCTGCAACGCGCGCTGGCCAGCGCGTTCGAACACCGCCTCGACTACGCCGACATCTACCTGCAATACACCCGCTCGGAAGGCTGGAGCCTCGAGGAGGGCATGGTCAAGAGCGGCAGCTTCGGCATCGAACAGGGCTTCGGCATCCGCGCCATCGAAGGCGACAAGACAGCCTTCGCGTACTCCGACGACATTTCGGCGTCTCGGCTGCTCGAAGCCGCGGCGACCGTGCGCGGCATCGCCCGCGCCGGCCGCGGCCGCGTGCGCGTCGGCGCGCCGGCGCACGCCGCCGGACCGCACCGGCTGTACGACGCGCTCGACCCGCTGGCTGCGCTCGATTCGTCGGCCAAGGTCAAGTTGCTGCAGCTGGCCGACCGGCTGGCGCGCGCCAAGGACCCGCGCGTCGTCCAGGTCATGGCCAGCCTGTCGGGTGAATACGACGTCGTGCTGGTGCTGCGCTCCGACGGCCACCTGGCCGCCGACGTGCGCCCGCTGGTGCGCTTCAACGTCAGCGTCATCGTCGAGCAGGGCGGGCGCCGCGAAACCGGCGCCGCCGGCGGCGGCGGGCGCCACGCGCTGAGCGCGTTCGACGAAGCCACGGTGCGCGTGCACGTCGACGAGGCGGTGCGCCAGGCGCTGCTGAACCTCGATTCGCGCCCGGCTCCGGCCGGCGAAATGAGCGTCGTGCTGGGCAACGGCTGGCCCGGCATCCTGCTGCACGAAGCGATCGGCCACGGTCTCGAGGGCGATTTCAACCGCAAGGGCTCGAGCGCCTTCGCCGGGCGCCTCGGCCAGCAGGTCGCCGCGCGCGGCGTCACCGTACTCGACGACGGCACGCTGCCCGGGCGGCGCGGCTCGCTCAACGTCGACGACGAAGGCAACCCGACCGAGCGCACCGTGCTGATCGAAGACGGCGTGCTCGTCGACTACATGCAGGACACGCTGAACGCGCGGCTGATGAAGCGCGCGGTGACCGGCAACGCGCGCCGCGAGAGCTACGCCAGCGTGCCGCTGCCGCGCATGACCAACACCTATATGCTCGCCGGCGACCGCGACCCGCAGGAAATCGTCGCCAGCCTCGACCGCGGCCTGTACGCGGTCAACTTCGGCGGAGGCCAGGTCGACATCACCAGCGGCAAGTTCGTGTTCTCGGCCAGCGAGGCGTGGTGGGTCGAGCACGGCAAACTGCAATACCCGGTCAAGGGCGCGACGCTGATCGGCAACGGCCCCGACGCGCTGACCCACGTCAGCCTGATCGGCCGCGACCTGCAGCTCGACCCCGGCGTCGGCACCTGCGGCAAGGAAGGGCAAAGCGTTCCGGTCGGCGTCGGCCAGCCGACGCTGCGCATCGATCGCATGACCGTCGGCGGCACCGGCTGACTTTTTTCAGGGAACAGGAGAACCGATGTCCGAAACGACCGTCTACAACCCGCTCGCGCGCGCGCTGCACTGGTGGCTGGTGCTGCTGATCGCCGCCGAATTCGCGCTGGCCTGGCTGATGCCCGACATCCACCGCGGCACCCAGCCCGAAGCGCTGATCGCCTGGCACATCGGCCTGGGCACGACGATCCTCGCGCTGATGGCGCTGCGCATCGTCTGGCGCCTGATCGGCGGCGCGCCCGCCATGCTGCCGGCGCCGCGCTGGCAGCATCGCGCCGCGCACGCGGTGCACGGACTGCTCTACCTGGGCTTCATCGCGCTGCCGCTGCTGGGCTGGGCCAACGCGTCGGCGCGCGGCTGGAGCGTGCATCTGGCCGGGCTGCTGCAGCTGCCGGCGCTGGCCGCGCAAGGCGCGGGCTGGGCGCGCGAGGCCGGTGACGTGCACCAGGTGGTGGCCTACGGGCTGCTCGGCGCGATCGGCCTGCACGTGCTCGCGGCGTTGCAGCACCAGTTCATGCTGCGCGACAACCTGATCGCGCGCATGTGGCCGCGCCGCGGCTGATGCGTTGCGCGCGCGCCGCAGCCGCGGTTGCCGCGACGCAGCAAGCGGGTTTAAACTTGGCCGCTCAACGCTGAATCGAATGATGTCCACCTACGCCTTCTTCTACTTTTGGTTCTCGCACCGCGTCGGCGGAGGGAGAGGGCGAGTTTCAGCCTGACAGCAAGAATCCCCAAGAACCGCCGGCGCCGACCGGCGGTTTTTTTTCGCCGGTGCCGCCCAACCCCAGGAGCCCGAGCATGACCCCGAAGCCGTCCCCCGCCGCCGATTGGCGTCGTACGCAGTCCGAGAAGACCTCTGCCACCGATGACCAACGCGTCAGGGACGTCATGCCGCTGCCTCCGCCCGAGCACTTGATCCGCTTCTTCCCGATCGCCGGCACCGCGGTCGAGCATCTGGTCGCCGACACCCGTCGCGCGATCCACCGCATCGTGCAGGGCGACGACGATCGCCTGCTGCTGATCATCGGGCCGTGCTCGATCCACGATCCGGCCGCGGCGCGCGACTACGCCGCGCGGCTGGCGCCGCTGCGCAAACAGCACGCCGGCGAACTCGAGATCGTGATGCGGGTGTATTTCGAGAAACCGCGCACGACGGTCGGCTGGAAGGGACTGATCAACGACCCCTACCTCGACCAGAGCTTCCGCATCGACGAGGGGCTGCGCATTGCGCGCGAAGTGCTGATCGACGTCAACCGCCTCGGTGTTCCGGCCGGCAGCGAGTTCCTCGACGTGATCTCGCCGCAGTACATCGGCGACCTGATCGCCTGGGGCGCGATCGGCGCGCGCACCACCGAGAGCCAGGTGCACCGCGAGCTGGCGTCCGGGCTGTCGGCGCCGGTGGGGTTCAAGAACGGCACCGACGGCAATCTGCGCATCGCGATCGACGCCATCCTGGCCGCGCGGCGCGAGCATTCCTTCCTGTCGGTGCACAAGAGCGGCCAGGTCGCGATCGTGCAGACGCGCGGCAACAAGGATACCCACGTGATCCTGCGCGGCGGGCGCCAGCCGAACTACGACTCGGCCAGCGTGCGCGCGGCCTGCGCCGAGCTCGACGACGCCGGGCTCGACGGCCGCGTCATGGTCGACTGCTCCCACGCCAACAGCGCCAAGCAGCCGGCGCGCCAGCTCGACGTCGCGCGGGACCTCGCCGCCCAGCTCGCCGCCGGCGAACGCGGCATTTTCGGCGCGATGGTCGAGAGCCATCTGCTCGGCGGCGCGCAGAAGTTCACGCCGGGCAAGGACGATCCGGCCGCGCTGGTCTATGGTCAGAGCATCACCGACGCTTGCCTGGCGTGGGACGATTCGTTGCAGGTCGTCGACGTGCTCGCCGCAGCGGTCAAGGCCAGGCGCCGTGCGCAGCGTTGAGGGATGCTTGAGCGCGACCTGCCTACAATCGCAGCGCAAACACCGGATATCCGTATGACTTCTGCACTGCTCACGACTTCGATCACTTCGCTGCCGCTGCTGTCGCGCGGCAAGGTGCGCGACAACTACGCGGTCGGCGACGACAAGCTGCTGATGGTCGCCACCGACCGCATCTCGGCCTTCGACGTCATCATGGACCAAGGCATTCCCGGCAAGGGCGAGATGCTGACGCGCATCTCGCGCTTCTGGTTCGAACTGCTGGCCGACGTCGTGCCCAACCACCTGACCGGCATCGACCCGGAAAGCGTCGTCGCGCCGCACGAGCGCGACCAGGTGCGCGGCCGTGCGCTGGTCGTCAAGCGGCTGCAGCCGCTGCCGGTGGAGGCCGTGGTGCGCGGCTACCTGGCCGGCTCGGGCTGGAAGGACTACCAGGCCGCCGGCCGCGTCTGCGGCGTCGCGCTGCCCGACGGGCTGCAGCAGGCGGCGCGGCTGCCGAACCCGATCTTCACGCCGGCGACCAAGGCCGAGCTCGGCGAGCACGACGAGAACATCGACTTCGGCCACATGGTGCGGCTGGTCGGCGTCGAGCTGGCCGCGCAGGTGCGCGACGTCAGCCTCGAGCTGTACCGGCGCGCGGCCGAATACGCGCGCGAGCGCGGCATCATCCTGGCCGACACCAAGTTCGAGTTCGGCCTTGACGCGCAGCAGCGCCTGGTCTGGATGGACGAAGCGCTGACCCCCGATTCGTCGCGCTTCTGGCCGGCCGACCAGTGGCGCGAGGGCATTTCGCCGCCGAGTTTCGACAAGCAGTACCTGCGCGACTGGCTCGAGAGCGTGCCCGGGTGGAACAAGCGCGCGCCGGCGCCGCAGCTGCCCGACGCGGTGGTCGACGGCACCGCGGCCAAGTACCGCGAGGCGCTCGAGCGCCTCACCGGATGACGCGTCGCGTGCCGTGCGTCGTCAGCTCAGCACGACCATGCTGAGCCGGCGGCGGTAGCTGTCGACGGTCGGGTCGGCTGCGGGCGGCTGGCCTTCGGCAGCCTTCGGCGCCGGCGGCGTGAGCAGCTCGAGGATGGCGACGTAGGCCAGGCGCGCGGCGCCGTCGTTCCAGCTCTTGTCGCGCATCAGGATCTCGAGCAGCTCGTCCATCGCCGCGGTCCACTGCTGCGCCGCGAGCAGCCGCTGCGCCAGCGCGAAGCGCGCCGCGAAGTCGCGCTTGTTGGCGCCGATCGCCGCGCGCAGCGCCGCTTCGTCGGGCGCGTCGCGGGTCGCCGCGAGCGCGTCGAGCCAGGCCTGCAGCGCGCTGGCGCGGCGGTCGATCGCCAGCTTGCCGAGCATCGGCTCGAAGGCGCGGCGCGCGTCGTCCTCGCGTCCGCCTTGCAGCAGCAGTTCGACGTAGGCGTTGCGCGTGGCGTCGTCGGCCGGGTCGGTGGCCAGCTGCTGCTGCAGCTGCTCCAGCCGCGACGCGGCGTCGGCCGGTGCCGCTTCTTCGACCGGCGCTTCTTCTTCCGGCGCGGCCTCCGGCACGTGCTTGTCGAGGAACTGGCGGATCTGCCCTTCGGGCAAGGCGCCGACGAAGCCGTCGACCGGCTGCCCGTTCTTCATCAGCACGACCATCGGGATCGAGCGCACGCCGAACGCGGCGGCCAGGTCCTGCTCGTCCTCGGTGTTGATCTTGACCAGCTTGAAGCGGCCGGCGTAGGCGGTCTCGAGCTTTTCCAGCACCGGGCCGAGCACGCGGCACGGGCCGCACCACGGCGCCCACAGGTCGACGACGACCGGCAGGGTGTGCGAGGCGTCGACCACCTCGGTTTCGAAATTCGTCAGCGTTGCGTCGATCATGGTCGGGGACTCCGGGATTGCCAGTCGGGCAGGTGGGGGCACGGTGCGGAATTTCCAGTGCCGCGCGTCGAATCGAAGCATACCGGCCCCCGTAGAATGGCGCGATTTCGCAGGGCGACAGCGAGGCAGGCGATGATCGGCGTGGTGATGGGTTCGAGTTCGGACTGGGACGTGATGCGGCACGCGGCCGAGCTGCTGGCGCGCTTCGAGGTGCCGTACGAGGCGCAGGTGGTGTCGGCGCACCGAATGCCCGACGCGATGTTCGCCTACGCCGAAGCCGCGCAACCGCGCGGCCTGCGCGCGATCATCGCCGGCGCCGGCGGCGCCGCGCACCTGCCGGGCATGATCGCGGCCAAGACCACGGTGCCGGTGCTCGGCGTTCCGGTGCCGAGCAAATACCTGCGCGGCAACGACTCGCTGCTGTCGATCGTGCAGATGCCCAAGGGCGTTCCGGTGGCCACGTTCGCCATCGGCGAGGCCGGCGCGGCCAACGCCGCGCTGTTCGCGGTGGCCATGCTCGCCGCCGGCGACGACGCGCTGCGCCGGCGCCTCGACGACTTCCGCGCCGAGCAGACCGCGGCGGCCGCGGCGATGCACGTCGGCCTGTGAGGAGCGCGCCGATGCACGACGCTCCCGCCTACATCGCCCCCGGCGCCACGCTCGGCGTGCTTGGCGGCGGCCAGCTCGGCCGCATGTTCGCGCAGGCCGCGCAAGCCGCCGGCTACGGTGTCGCGGTGCTCGAGCCCGACGCGCACGCGCCGGCCGCGCAGCTGGTGCCGCTGCAGGTCTGCGCGCCGTACGACGACACCGACGCGCTGCACCGCATCGCGCGCGTCGCCGCCGCGGTGACGATCGAGTTCGAGAACGTTCCGGCCGCCGCGCTGGCCTGGCTCGACGACCACGTGCCGCTGGCGCCGCATGCCGCGGCGGTCGCGGTGTGCCAGGACCGCGCCGAGGAAAAGGCGCTGTTCACGCGCGTGGGCGTGCCGTGCGCGCCGCACGCGGTGATCGACGACGCTGCCGGCGCCGCCGCTGCGGCGCACGCCGCGCTGCTGCCGGGCATCCTGAAGACCGCGCGGCTGGGCTACGACGGCCGCGGCCAGATCACGGTGCGCACGGCGCAGGAACTGAGTGCGGCCTTCGCCGAGCTCGGCGGCGTGCGCTGCGTGCTCGAGCGCCGGCTCGAGCTGCGCGACGAGGTCTCGGTGGTGATCGCGCGCGGCCGCGACGGCGCCCAGGTCGCGCTGCCCGCCCAGCGCAACATCCACCGCGGCGGAATCCTGTTCGCCAGCTTCGCCGGCGACGGCGCGGTCGACGCCGACGTCGGCGCGCGTGCGCTGGCCGCGGCGCGCGAGATCGCTGCCGGGCTGGACTACGTCGGCGTGCTGTGCGTCGAGTTCTTCGTCCTCGCCGACGGCAGCCTGGTGGCCAACGAGATGGCGCCGCGGCCGCACAATTCCGCGCACCACACGATCGATTCCTGCGACGTGTCGCAGTTCGACCTGCAATGGCGCACGCTGGTCGGGGCGCCGCTGGCCGTGCCGCGCCAGCACAGCGCCGCGGTGATGCTGAACCTGCTCGGCGAGCTGTGGTTCGACGCCGACGGCACGCAACGCGAGCCCGACTGGGCCGCGGTGCTGGCGCTGCCCGGCGCCCACCTGCACCTGTACGGCAAGCGCGGCGCGCGCGCCGGGCGCAAGATGGGCCACCTGACCTTCACCGCGGCGACCTTGCACGAGGCCGGCGACCACGCGCGCCGCGCCTGCGCCCGGCTCGGTCTGGAAGCATTCTGATGGGCGCCGGGATCGACGCCACGCAGGACGCCGAGATCGACGCCGCGGTGCGCCGGCTCGAAGCCGGCGAGCTGGTCGCGATTCCGACCGAAACCGTCTACGGGCTGGCCGCCGACGCCGCCAACGACGCCGCGGTGCGGCGCATCTACGCGGTCAAGGGGCGGCCGGCCGACCACCCGGTGATCGTGCACCTGGCGCGAGGCGCCGACCTGCTGCGCTGGGCGGCCGAGGTGCCGCCGGCGGCGCAGACGCTGATCGACGCGTTCTGGCCCGGGCCGCTGACGCTGGTGCTGCGGCGCCGCGCCGGCGTCGCGCAGGCCTGCGCTGCAGGGCAGGACACGATCGCGTTGCGCTGCCCCGCGCACCCGCTGGCGCAGGCCGTGCTGGCGCGGCTGCACGGCGGCCGCGGCGGGCTGGCGGCGCCGTCGGCCAACCGCTTCGGCCGCATCAGCCCGACGCGCGCCGCCGATGTGCGCGCCGAGCTCGGCGACGCGGTCGCCCAGGTGCTCGACGGCGGCCCGTGCGCGGTCGGCATCGAGAGCACCATCGTCGATTGTTCGAGCGGCACGCCGCGCATCCTTCGCCCCGGCGGGCTGTCGGCGGCGCAGCTCGCCGCGGTGCTCGGCATCGAAGCCGCAGCGCTGCAGCCGCCGCCGGCGGCCGACGCGCCGCGCGTGCCCGGCGCGCTGGCCGCGCATTACGCGCCGGCCACCGCGTTGCGCCTGCGCGACGCCGCGGCCATCGACGCCGACTGGCAGCAGGCACGCGACGTCGGCGTGCTGGCGCCGCGCGCGGCGCCGGCAGCCAGCGCGCGATCGCACTGGCAGGCGCTGGCGGCCGACGCCGCCGGCTATGCGCAAGGGCTTTATGCGGCGCTGCGCGAACTCGACGCGCGCGGCCTGCGCGAGATCTGGGTGGAGTCGCCGCCGCCCGGCGCCGAGTGGGACGCGGTGCGCGACCGCCTGCGCCGCGCCGCGCACGGCGCCGGGCGCTGACGCGACGCTGCCACGCTGCTGACGCGGGATTCCGGGACTTCCCGGAATATCTTGCACAGCGCTGACGAAGTCGGTTACTCTGTAATCGAACGACCGTTTTATTTTCAGGTCGTCGCCGACAACGATTACAGGAGACAACCTTGCGACAAGGATCAATCCCTCGCGCGCTGCGTCGCGCATCCCCCTGGGCGCTCGCACTCGCGGCGGCCCTGGGCCTGGCCGCCTGCGGCGGCGGCGGCAACCCGAGCGCGCCGTCTCTGGCCACGGTTGCCAGCGTCAACGCCGCGAGCACCGCGCCGAGTGCCCCGCCCAGCGGTGGCTTCCAGCAACTGGTTGTGTTCGGCGACAGCCTGTCCGACGACGGCGCGTACACGCTGGCGGCGATCAGCACTTACAGCGTCCCGCCGTACAACATTCCGTTCACCGGCTTGCCGTATCCGGCCGGGGGCCAGTTCACGGTCAACGGCGTCGGCAACAACTGGACCACGCAGCTGGCCACGTCGCTGCACCTCAACCTGACGCCGAACCTGATCGGCTTCGGCTCGCCGCTGGGCAATGCCTACCTGACACCGACCGGAACGACCACCAGCGCGGCGACCGCGACCTGCGCGTTCAACGCCGCGCAGACCGGCACCGGCCTGCCCAGTTGCACCGACTACGCGCAAGGCGGCTCGATGGTCAGCAACCCGGATGGCATCGGCCACAGCACCGGCGCGCTGACGCTGCCGCTGACGACGCAGGTGCAGAACTACCTGACGCAGTACACGAGCTTCAACGCCGACCAGCTCGTCGTGCTGCTCGGCGGCAACAACGACATCTTCACCGCGCTGAGCAACGTGCAGCCGCAGATCACCGCGGCGGTGACGCAGGCGGTGAGCCAGGCGGTGGCGGCCAACCCGTCGTTGACGGCGGCGCAGATCGCGGCCATCCAGGCCAGCGCGACGCAGACCGCAACGGCCGAGGCGGTGACGACGGCGCAGGCGACGGTGGCGCAGGCCGCCGACGGCCTCGCTGGGCTGGCCACGCAGGCGCTGGGCAAGGGCGCGAAGTACGTGCTGGTCTACACGCTGCCCGACTCGTCGCTGACTCCGTTCGGGCAGTCGCTGTCGGGCGGTACGACGTGCAACGTGCAGGACCCGACACAGCCGTGCTATCTGCTGTCGAACCTGGTCAACGTGTTCAACCAGCAGCTGCTCAACGATCTGCAAGGCAAGGCGGTCAAGGTGATCGACGGCCACGCGCTGCTCGCGCAGGAAATCGCCAACCCGGCTCAGTTCGGCTTCAGCAACGTCAGCGCTCCGTGGTGCAGCACGGCCACCGGTGGCACCACGGGGACGCCGAACTCGCTGATGTGCAACGGCAATACGCCGAACACCGCAGCCGGCGCGAGCCTGGGCAATGTCGGCAGCTGGCTGTTCGCCGACACCGTGCATCCGACCCCGGCCGGCTACAAGGTGATCGCCGACGCGACCTACGCCGCGCTGCAAGGCTACGGCTGGATCCAATGACCACGCGCAATCAGGAGATCACGATGACGTTCTTGCAATTCACGCGTGGCCCGATGGCCCGCGGCGCCGCGGCGTTGTGCGGCGCCGCCCTGCTGGCCGCGGCGCCGTCGGCGCGCGCCGACGAAGCGGCGGTCAACACCGTCTACGTCGGTGTCGCCTACCTGCAGGCACATTCGAGCCTGCCCGACCTCAGCGGCATGAACACGCCGGCCGGGCTGAACCTCAACGTCGGCAATGCCGCGACGCTGGGCCTGGGCTTCGTGCACGACTTCAACGGCCACTGGAGCGGCGAGCTGGCGCTGGGCTACCCGCCGCGCGTGCGCACCGACGCGATGGGCGCGGCGTGGCAGAAGGTCGGCGTGCAGCCCGGCACCGGCGTCACCGACGTGCATCTGCTGTCACCGACGGTGTTCATGAACTACCACCCGTTCGGAGTCCATCACCGCATCGACCCCTACATCGGCCTCGGCGTCAACTACACGCGCTTCACCGACACCACCGCGCTGAGCCCGCTGACCAACGCGATCGGGCCGACGCAGATCCACCTGTCCGATTCGTGGGGCGCGGCCGCGCACATCGGCCTGCAGTACCACTTCGACCGTCGCTGGTCGCTGGTCGGCTCGATCGCGGTGGCCGACGTGCAAAGCGACCTGACCGCGACGACCTATCTGCGCGGCAGCTCGTCGGTCGTCGTGATGCAGGGCAAGACCCACATCAATTTCCATCCGGTGGTCTACACGGTCGCGATCGGCTACAGTTTCTGACCCCCGCGTCGAACCGGTTCCAAGGGGCGCAAGCCCCTTTTTTCATGGCGGAGCCCGGATCGCCGTGCGGCCGTGGGCTGTTTTTTTATCCAGTTATGCTACAGTGCGCCGAAACCTTGAAAGGTGCGCGAATGGAACAGGGCAAGACGATGGTGAATGCGGAAAAGGCGAAGGCGCTCGCCGCGGCGCTGGCGCAGATCGAGAAGCAGTTCGGCAAGGGATCGATCATGCGCCTGGGCGAAGGCGAGGTCGTCGACGACATCCAGATCGTCTCGACAGGCTCGCTCGGGCTGGACATCGCGCTGGGCGTCGGCGGCCTGCCGCGCGGCCGCGTGGTCGAGATCTACGGCCCCGAATCGTCGGGCAAGACGACGCTGACGCTGCAGGTCATCGCCGAAATGCAGAAACTCGGCGGCGTCTGCGCGTTCATCGACGCCGAGCACGCGCTCGATTCACAGTACGCGCAGAAGCTCGGCGTCGACTTGCAGGACCTGCTGATCTCGCAGCCCGACACCGGCGAGCAGGCGCTCGAGATCGCCGACGCGCTGGTGCGCTCGGGTTCGGTCGACCTGATCGTCATCGACTCGGTCGCGGCGCTGACGCCGAAGGCCGAGATCGAAGGCGAGATGGGCGACGCGCTGCCCGGCCTGCAGGCCCGGCTGATGAGCCAGGCGCTGCGCAAGCTGACCGGAACGATCAAACGGACGAATTGCCTGGTCATTTTCATCAACCAGATCCGAATGAAGATCGGGGTGATGTTCGGCAACCCTGAAACCACCACCGGGGGCAACGCGCTGAAGTTCTACGCCTCGGTGCGGCTGGACATCCGCCGCATCGGCTCGATCAAGAAAGGCGACGAGGTCATCGGCTCCGAGACCAAGGTCAAGGTGGTCAAGAACAAGGTTGCGCCGCCGTTCAAGCAGGCCGAGTTCGACATCCTGTACGGCGAGGGCATTTCGCGCGAAGGCGAGATCATCGACCTCGGCGTCAACGCCAAGGTGGTCGACAAGTCGGGCGCCTGGTACGCGTACAAGGGCGAGAAGATCGGCCAGGGCAAGGACAACGCGCGCGAGTTCCTGAAGGAGAACCCCGAGCTGGCGCGCGAGATCGAGAACGCGGTGCGCGCCCAGCTCGGCGTTCCCGGCGTGGCCGCCGCGGCGCCCGACGCGGCGACCACCGCCGACTGAGGCCGGCCGAGGCCGGCCCCCGGCGTGGTGGCCGCCATGGTCTCGCTGAAGGCGCGCGCGCTGCGCCTGCTCGCGATGCGCGAGCACAGCCGTGTCGAGCTCGAGCGCAAGCTCGGCGAGCACGCGGCCGACGCCGGCGAGTTGCGCTCGCTGCTCGATGCGCTCGAGGCACAAGGCTGGCTCGACGCGCAGCGCTTCGCAGCGTCGCTGGTGCGGCGGCGCGCGCGCTACGGCACCGCGCGCATCGCGCAGGAGCTGCGCAGCCACGGCCTGGACGACGCGCTGGTCGAACAGGCGCTGCGCGAGCGCGACGACGGCGACGAGGCCGCGCGCGCGCTGGCGGCGCTGCGTCGGCGCCACCCGCAGCCGGCCGCCGACGCGAAGCAGCGCGCGCGTCAGCAGCGCTTCCTGCAAGCGCGCGGCTACACCGCCGACGCGGTGCGCGCGGCCTTGAAGGCGCACGCCGCCGACGACAGCTTCGACGCCAGCGCCGAGGACGAATCCTGAGCGCGCGCCGGAGCGCTTGGCGCACAGTGCGCGCGGTACGCCAGCCGGCGCCGTCAAGCTGGCGCCAGTTTGCGCTGCTAAACTGCATTTTTTTGCGCCGCATCAACTTCCCGTGCCGCAACCCCAAGCTCGCCGCAGACTGCTGCATCACCGCGCGTTCGACGTGCGCGTGCACGCGCGCGACGACGGGCTGTGGGACGCCGAAGTCGAGCTGATCGACCGCAAGCCGCGCGATCTCGAGCTGGCCTCGGGAACGCGCGCCGCCGGCGAGCCTATCCACCACATGCTGCTGTGCGTCACGATCGACGCGCAGTACAACGTGGTCGACGCGCACTCGGCCACGCTGGCGTCGCCTTACCCCGGATTTTGCGAGGCGCACGGCGACGCCTACCGGCGCCTGATCGGGCTGAACTTGATGCGCGGTTTCGCGCACGAGGCCAAGGCGCTGCTGCACGGTGTGCTCGGCTGCACCCATCTGACCGAATCGCTGCGCCTGCTGCCGACCGCGGTGGTGCAGGCGCTGGCCGGCGAGCGCGTCGACACCGCCGGCGACGGCGGCGAGCAGATGCCGTTCCAGCTCGATCGCTGCCACGCGCTGCGCCTCGACGGCCCGACGGTGCTGCGCTACTACCCGCGCTGGGCACGGCGCGTCGAGACGGCTGAGCCGGTCGAACCGGCCTGAAACCTTCACCACTGTTCGGAGACACTCTCATGAAGATTCACGAGTACCAGGGCAAGCAGATCCTGCGCGAATGCGGCGTTCCGGTGCCGCGCGGGATTCCGGCGTTCACGGTCGACGAGGCCGTGCACGCGGCCGAGCAGCTCGGCGGCCCGGTCTGGGTGGTCAAGGCGCAGATCCACGCCGGCGGCCGCGGCAAGGGCGGCGGCGTCAAGCTGGCGCGCTCGGTCGACGAAGTGCGCGAGATCGCCGGCCAGATGCTCGGCATGCAGCTGGTCACGCACCAGACCGGTGCGCAGGGCCAGACCGTGCGCCGGCTGCTGATCGAAGAGGGTGCCGACATCCGCCACGAGTACTACGCCGGCCTGGTGATCGACCGCGCGGCGCAGAAGGTCGCGGTGATGGCGTCGAGCGAAGGCGGCATGGACATCGAGGAAGTCGCGGCCAAGACTCCCGAGAAGCTGCACAAGGTGTGGGTCGACCCGCTGACCGGTCTGCAGCAGGCCGACGCGCTGGCGCTGTGCGAGAAGATCGGTCTGCCCGAAGGCAGCCGCGCCGCCGGTGCCGCGGCGCTGCAGGGCCTGTACCGCGCGTTCTGGGACAAGGATGCGTCGCTGGCCGAAATCAACCCGCTGATCCTCGAGGGCAACGGCGCGGTCAAGGCGCTCGACGCCAAGTTCAATTTCGACGACAACGCGATGTTCCGCCATCCCGAACTCGAGGCCATGCGCGACCTCGACGAAGAGGACCCGGCCGAGATCGAGGCGTCGAAGCACGGGCTGTCGTACATCCAGCTCGACGGCAACATCGCCTGCCTGGTCAACGGCGCCGGGCTGGCGATGGCGACGATGGACACGATCAAGCTGTTCGGCGGCGAGCCGGCCAACTTCCTCGACGTCGGTGGCGGTGCGACCGCCGAAAAGGTCACTGCGGCGTTCAAGATCATGCTGCACAACCCGCAAGTGAAGGCGATTCTGGTCAACATCTTCGGCGGCATCATGCGTTGCGACGTGATCGCCGAGGGCCTGATCGCGGCGTGCCGCGCGGTGTCGCTGAAGGTGCCGCTGGTGGTGCGCATGAAGGGCACCAACGAAGACCTGGGCAAGCGCATGCTGGCCGAATCGGGCCTGCCGATCATCAGCGCCGAGACGCTGGCCGACGCGGCCAAGCAAGTCGTCGTCGCCGCCGCCTGACCCCGCCATCGCCGAGGAAAATCCCATGTCCATCCTGATCGACAAGAACACCAAGGTCATCACCCAAGGCATCACCGGCAAGACCGGCCAGTTCCACACGCGCATGTGCCGCGACTACGCCAACGGCGCGCAATGCTTCGTCGCCGGCGTCAACCCGAAGAAGGCCGGCGAGGACTTCGAAGGCATCCCGATCCACGCCACCGTGGCCGATGCGAAGGCCGCCACCGGCGCCACCGTGTCGGTGATCTACGTGCCGCCGGCCGGCGCCGCCGCGGCGATCTGGGAAGCGGTCGAAGCCGACCTCGACCTGGCGATCTGCATCACCGAAGGCATTCCGGTTCGCGACATGATGGAAGTGCGCGCAAAGATGAAGGCCAAGGAAGCCGCCGGCGGCAAGAAGACGCTGCTGCTGGGGCCGAACTGCCCGGGTCTGATCACGCCCGACGAAATCAAGATCGGCATCATGCCGGGCCACATCCACCGCAAGGGCCGCATCGGCGTCGTTTCGCGCTCGGGCACGCTGACCTATGAAGCGGTGGCGCAGGTCACCGAGCTCGGCCTGGGTCAGAGCAGCGCGGTGGGCATCGGCGGCGACCCGATCAACGGCCTCAAGCACATCGACGTGCTCAAGCTGTTCAACGACGATCCCGACACCGACGCGGTGATCATGATCGGCGAGATCGGCGGCCCCGACGAAGCCGAAGCCGCACGCTGGGCGCGCGACCACATGAAGAAGCCGCTGGTCGGTTTCATCGCCGGCGTCACCGCGCCGGCCGGCAAGCGGATGGGCCACGCCGGTGCGCTGATCGCCGGTGGCGCCGACACCGCCGAGGCCAAGCTGCAGGTGATGGAAGAGTGCGGCTTCACGGTCACGCGCAACCCGTCCGAGATGGGGCGCCTGATCAAGCAGCGGCTGGGCTGAGCCCGCGACGCCGCGCCGCGTCATGGGCGGCGCGGCGGCTCCCGGTTATGCTTGCGTGCTGCGCGCGCCGATCCCGGCGCAGCGCGGCACCGGGAGCTTTCTTTTGGCGGTCGAATCGTTCATCACCCCGGCGTTCTGGGTCGGTCTGGCGCAGATCGTCGTCATCGACGTGCTGCTCGGCGGCGACAACGCTGTGCTGATCGCGTTGGCCAGCCGCGGCCTGCCCGTGGCCGAACGCCGGCGCGCGATCGCCTACGGCACCGCCGGCGCCATTCTGTTGCGCATCGTGCTGGTGTTT
Source organism: Pseudomonadota bacterium (assembly GCA_021804595.1). Classification (GTDB taxonomy): domain Bacteria; phylum Pseudomonadota; class Gammaproteobacteria; order Burkholderiales; family Burkholderiaceae_C; genus Thiomonas_A. The sequence continues at coordinate 5,215 of JAJZHH010000031.1, read as the reverse complement.
TTCGCGCTGCGCCTGCTCGAGCTGCCGTGGCTGCGCGTGATCGGCGCGCTGCTGCTGCTGGGCATCGGCGTCAAGCTGATGCTGCCCGAGCCCGAGGGCCACGCCGAGGTCGCCGCGAAGGACCGGCTGTGGGCTGCGGTGAAAACGGTGATCGTCGCCGATCTGGTGATGAGCCTGGACAACGTGATCGCGATCGCCGGCGCCGCGCACAACGCCGGCGGTGACAGCAGCCTGGTGCTGGTCGTGTTCGGCCTGTTGCTCAGCGTGCCGCTGATCGTCTGGGGCAGCGGGCTGGTCGTCGTGCTGATGCATCGGCTGCCGCAGCTGATCGGGCTCGGCGCCGCGCTGCTGGGCTGGATCGCCGGCGGGCTGGCCGCCAGCGACGCGGTGCTGCGCCCGTGGCTGGCGTTCGAGCACGGTCACTGGCTGCTCGGCGCGGCCGGCGCCTTGTTCGTCTGGGGCGCCGGCAGCGTGCTGCGGCGCCGCCGCTGAGCGCCTCGCGCCGGTCGCCGCCATGAACGCCACGAAACCGCCGCCGGCGCTGGAAATGGCCAGCGCCACCGACATGGGGCGCGTGCGCGAACACAACGAAGACGCGCTGGCCTGCGACGCCTGGGCCGGCGTCGCGGTGCTGGCCGACGGCATGGGCGGCTACGCCGCCGGCGAAGTCGCCAGCGGCCTGGCCGCGGCGCAGGTCGCCGCCGACCTGGCCCGCGTCAAGGCCGACTATCCGGCGCTGGACCCGCGCGACCTGGCGCAGGCGATGCGCGACGCGGTCGTTCGCGTCAACCACCAGATCTACCGCATCGCCCAGCGCGACGCGCGCTACGCCGGCATGGGTACGACCCTGGTTGCCGTTGCGGTCACCGGCAACGTCGTCGTGCTCGGCCACGCCGGCGATTCGCGCGCCTACCTGCTGCGTCAGCGCCGTCTGGCGCGCCTGACGCGCGACCACTCGCTGCTGCAGGAGCGCATCGACATGGGGCTGCTGCGCGAAGGCGACCCGGCGGCGCAGGCGGTGCGCAACCTGGTCACCCGCGCGCTTGGCGTCGACCCGGCGATGGAGCCGGAAATCGCCAGCCACCCGCTGCTGTCGGGCGACGTGCTGCTGCTGTGCTCTGACGGCCTCAGCGACATGCTCGACGATGCGCGCATCGAGGCCCTGCTCAACGAATACCGCGGCGCCGCCGAGGCCGCCGCGCGTCGCCTGGTGCAGGAAGCCAACGTCGCCGGAGGTCGCGATAACATCTCGGTGATTCTGATCCAGTTCAACCACGCCGATCCGCGTGCCGAAATGAAAGGTTGACACATGGCCAAGCTGGTCATCTTTCTCGACGACAAGGTGCTGAAGGAAGTGGTCCTGAACAAGGATCGCGTCAGTCTCGGTCGCCGCCCGCACAACGACGTCGTGATCGACAACCTGGCGGTCAGCGGCGAGCACGCGGTGCTGCTGCGCGAAGGCGAGGGTTACGTCGTGCAGGATCTGGGCAGCACCAACGGCACCTACGTCAACGGCAAGCCGATCAAGCGTGCCGCGTTCCGCGAAGGCGATTCGCTCGACATCGGCAAGTACACGCTGCGCCTGCTGGCCGATTCGAACGCGTCGGCGTTTGCCGGTTCGCGCTTCGGCTCGTCGCGCTTCCAGCCGTCGGGCTTCGCCGGTCAGTCGGGTTTCGGCCCGTCGGGCCCGGCCACCGGCGCGTTCCGCAACTCGCGGCTGACGCCGACGTCGAGCTTCAGCCCGACGCAGCATCACGACCTGAACCTGCCCGAGTTCAAGCTGCGCGTCACGCGCGGCCCGGCCGCCGGCACCGAGCTGGTGCTCGACAAGGCCCAGGTCACGTTCGGCCAGCGCGGCGTGATGGTCGTGGCGATCCAGCGCAACCCGCGCGGCTACGAGCTGTCGCAGCTTGAAGGCGAGCAGCGCGTGCGCATCAACGGCGCCGCGCTCGGCCTGGTGCCGGCGGTGCTGACCGAAGGCGACGTGATCGAGCTGGCCGGCGGCGTGCAGCTGCAGATCGTCGCCGCCTGACGCGGCGGGCGACGCCCCTTGTCGGGTATTTGCCTCAGCGCCCCACTCGCACCAGCTTGAGCATATTGGTGCCGCCGGGCGCGCCGATCGGCTCGCCGCAGGTGATCGCGTAGCTGTCGCCTTCGCCGAACGCGTGCTGCTGCACCAGCAGCGCCTCGGCCTGGCGCAGCGCCTCGTCGCGATCGTTCGGGTAATGCATCAGCAGCGCGCGCACGTTGCGGTACAGCGCCATGCGCCGCACCGACGCGACCTTCGGCGACAAGGCGTAGATCGGCATGCGCACGCGGTGGCGGCTCATCCACAGCGCGGTCGAGCCCGATTCGGTCAGCGCGACGATGGCCTTGCAGCCGAGGTGGTGCGCGGTGAACAGCGCCGCCATCGCGATCGACTGGTCGATGCGGGTGAAGGTCTTGTCGATGAAATCGTGCTCGAGCTTGAGTTCCTCGAAGCGCTCGGCCTCCACGCACACGCTGGCCATCGCCTCGACCGTCTCCACCGGGTACTTGCCGGCCGCGGTCTCGGCCGACAGCATCACCGCGTCGGTGCCGTCGAGCACCGCGTTGGCGACGTCGGACACCTCGGCGCGCGTCGGCACCGCGTTGGTGATCATCGACTCCATCATTTGCGTCGCGGTGATGGTCAGCTTGTCCATGTCGCGGGCGAGGCGGATCATGCGCTTTTGCAGCGCCGGCACCGCGGCGTTGCCGACTTCGACCGCGAGGTCGCCGCGCGCGACCATGATGCCGTCCGACGCGCGCAGGATCGCCGCCAGCTCCGGAATCGCTTCGGCGCGTTCGATTTTCGCGATCAGCGCCGGCTTGTGCCCCCACGGCTCGCCGGCGACGTTGGCCAGCTGGCGCGCCAGCTCCATGTCGGTGGCGTTCTTCGGGAACGACACCGCGACGTAGTCGGCCTGGAACGCCATCGCGGTGCGGATGTCGTCCATGTCCTTCGCGGTCAGCGCCGGCGCCGACAGCCCGCCGCCCTGCTTGTTGATGCCCTTGTTGTTCGACAGCTCGCCGCCGACGACGACGTGGGTGACGATGCGCGAACCGTCGACCGCGTCGACCTCGAGCACGATCAGCCCGTCGTTGAGCAGCAGCCGGTCGCCGGCGCGCACGTCGCGCGGCAGGTCCTTGTAGTCGAGCCCGGCGCACTCGGCGTTGCCCAGCTCGCAGGCCGCGTCGAGCGTGAAGCGCTGGCCGACTTCGAGCTCGACCTTGCCGTGCTCGAACTTGCCGACGCGGATTTTCGGCCCCTGCAGGTCGGCCATGATCGCCACTTCGCGGCCGATGCGCGCCGCGGTGTCGCGCACCAGCTGCGCGCGGTCGATGTGGTCCTGCGCCTTGCCGTGAGAGAAGTTCAGCCGTACGACGTCGACGCCGGCGCGCAGGATGCGCTCGAGCGTTTCCGGGGACGAGCTGGCGGGTCCGATCGTGGCGACGATTTTGGTGGCGCGTGACATGGGAAGGGGCGGTTCCGGGCTGAGGGTGGACGACCTCCCCAGTGTAGGTGCACGGCGCGTTGCGCGGATGACGCATGCGGCAAAGCGCCGCGCAGCTTGACCAGGCTCAGCGCGCCAGCGCGCCCAGCAGCCAGTAGCCGAGCATGCCGCAGACGATGGTGCCGAGGATTTGCCGGCGCCACAGGAAGTAGGCGGCGGCCAGCGCCGCGGCGCCGAGCCGCACCCACACCGCGCCGGGCGCGGCGCCGGGCAGCAGCAGCTCGGGCGCGACGACACCCGACAGCGCCGCGGCCGGCGCGAAGCGCAGCGCCAGGCGCAGCCGCGTCGGCAGGTCCCAGGCGCGCCGCGGCAGCAGGAACAGCGCGCGCGTGAGCACGGTCACCGCGGTCAGCCCGACGGTCAGCGCGACGGCCTCGACGACGCTCATGGAACGACCCTCCGCGTTTCGCTGTGCACGCTCATGGCCGCTCCCCGATGCGCGACTGCAGCCACGCGTCCCACGCCATGCCGGCGAGCAGCGACAGCGCGATGGCGGCGACCAGGTTCAGCCGCAGCGGCAGCCAGAACAGCAGCGTGCTCAAGGTCGACGCCAGCACGATGACGCCGGCGGTGGCGCGGTCGGCGAGCAGCCCGAGCACGATGGCCAGCAGCGCCAGCGTGCCGGCGAAGCCGACGTTCCAGCGATCCGGGAACTGATCGGCCAGGATCACGCCGCTGAGCGACGGCACTTGCCAGAACAGCCAGTTCGCCGCCGCGGCGCCGTAGAAATAGCGGCGTTGCGCTCGGCTGCCGTCGGCCACCGGGTGGCGGCGCAGCAGCGTCACGATCACCACGTCGCCGTTGAGGTAGCCGGCCAGCGTGCGCCAGCGCCGCGGCATCTGCTCCAGATACGGGCGCAGCTGCGCGCCGAACACGACGAAACGCAGGTTCGTGCACGCTGCCGCGCCGAGCACCAGCAGCAGCGGCGCGCCGGCGCTGATCAGCGGCAGCGCGGCCAGTTGCGCGCTGCCGGCGTAGACGAACAAGGTGATGGCCAGCGCCGGCCACAGCCCCAGCCCCGACTTGACCATCGCCACCCCGGTGACCAGGCCCCAGGCGCCGATGCCCAGGCCGGCGCCGCGCAGGTCGCGCATGCCGGCGCGGAAGTCGGCGTCGGCCAGCAGTGTGCTCATCGCGATGCTCCGCGTGCGCTGCGCATCAACGCGGCACCACGACGCGGCGCAGCACCGGCGCGGTGCGCAGGATCTGCTCGGCCTGGCGCACGCGCGGGTCGCCGGCCAGCCCGGCCTCGGCCGCCAGCGGGCCGAAGTCGGCCGCGGTGCGCTGTGCGTACAGCCAGAACGCACTCGCCGTATAGCGCGCCAGCGCCATCGCCTGCGCGTCGCGGTGCAGCCGCAGCAGCACGATGATGCGACGCGACAGCAGCCCCGGATCGCCCCAGACGTGCGACGCGCGCTCGAGCTGGCCGAGTTCGTCGAGCAGCTCGGCGCGGTCGTCTTCCGGGGCGGGCAGCACTTCGGCGGCGTCGGCGAACTCCGCCAAGGGCACGAAGAACCAGTTGCTGCGCCGGCTCAGCGCGCGCGCACGGTCGGCCGCGGCGCCGGTGGTGGCGTAGACGTTGGCGGCGCGCACGTAGTCGAGCGTGGCCTTCGCGCTCAGGCCCAGCGCCAGCGCCGCGGCGACCAGCGCGGCGGCGCGCGCCGCGCCGCGCGCCGGCG
>JAJZHH010000126.1 GCA_021804595.1 Pseudomonadota bacterium | reverse complement strand
TGGCGTCGCGCGCGACGACCAGGCCGCTTTGCACCAGCGGATCGGCGTCGTAGTTCGGAAACGCGGCAGCCAGCCCCCGCCAGTCGTCGGTCGCGTAGCCCAGCCCGTAGCGCGCCGCGATGCGCCCGGTCAGGCCGCGCCCCTTCAGATAGTCGATCGCACGCGGCGATTCGCGCAGGCGGTCGCGGTAATGGCGGTTGGCCTGCTCGAGCACGTCGATCAGGCTCTGGCGCAGGCTGCGCCGGGCCTGCGCCTGTTGCGCGGCCTGCGGGTCGTCGTCGTCGTCCGGCAGCGTCATGCCGACCTGGCCGGCGAGTTCGCGCACACTGTCGCGAAAACCCAGCCCGAGGTGCTCCATCAGGAAGCCGATCGCGGTGCCGTGCGCGCCGCAACCGAAGCAGTGGTAGAACTGCTTGGACGGGCTGACCGTGAACGACGGCGTCTTCTCGCTGTGGAACGGGCACAGCCCCTTGTAGTTGGTGCCGGCCTTCTTCAGCTGCACCGAGCGGCCGACGACCTCGACGATGTCGGCGCGCGCGAGCAACTCTTCGATGAAACCCTGGGGAATCACGCTGCCGCCCCCCGGCGCCGCCGCGTCACTTCGGTGGCATGCGGATCGCGCCGTCGAGGCGGATCGTCTCGCCGTTGAGCATCGGATTGCGCACGATCGTCTCGACCAGCTGCGCGTACTCGTCGGGGCGGCCCAGGCGTTGCGGGAACGGCACCGAGGCGCCGAGCGCGGCGCGCACGTCGTCGGGCATGCCCATCAGCATAGGCGTCTCGAAGATGCCCGGCGCGATGGTCACGACGCGGATGCCGTCGCGCGCGAGGTCGCGCGCCATCGGCAGCGTCAGCCCGACGATGCCGGCCTTCGACGCGGCGTAGGCGGCCTGGCCGATCTGGCCGTCGTAGGCCGCCACCGACGCGGTGTTGACGATCACGCCGCGCTCGCCGTCGGCCAGCGGCGGCTGCGCGGCAATCGCCGCGGCGGCCAGCCGCGCCATGTTGAAGCTGCCGATCAGGTTGATCTGCACGGTGCGCGCGAACAGCTCGAGCGCGTGCGGCCCCTGCTTGCCCAGCGTGCGCTGCGCCGGCGCGACCCCGGCGCAGTTGACCAGCCCGCGCAAGCCGCCGAGCTGCTGCGCGGCGGCCACCGCGGCGGCCGCGTCGGCCTCGCTGGTGACGTCGGTGCGCAGGTAGCGCCCGCCGATCTCGGCGGCCAGCGCCTGCGCGTCCTGCACGTCGGCGAGCACGACGCGCGCGCCGGCGCCGGCCAGTCGCCGCGCCGTGGCGGCGCCCAGTCCCGACGCGGCGCCGGTGACGATGAAGGTGTGTTGCGCGATGTCCATGATGTCCGCGGCTGCGTCGAAGCCGTTCAGCCCAGCGCGTCGAAAATGCGCGCGGTGACCGCGTCGACCGCGCCGACGCCCGAAATGCGGCGCAGCTTCGGCGCCGCGGCGTCGCCGCTGGCCTGCCAGGCGGCGTAGTAGTCGACCAGCGGGCGCGTCTGCTCGCGGTAGACCGCGAGACGGCGGCGCACGGTGTCCTCGCGGTCGTCGTCGCGTTGCACCAGTTCCTCGCCGGTGACATCGTCGACGCCGGCGACTTTCGGCGGGTTGTAGCGCAGGTGGTAGACGCGTCCCGACGCCGGGTGCACGCGGCGCCCGCCGAGGCGGTCGACGATGTCCTCGTCGGGGACCTCGAAATCGACCACGTAGTCGATCGCGATGCCGGCCGCCTTCAACGCGTCGGCCTGCGCCAGCGTGCGCGGGAAGCCGTCGAACAGGAAGCCGGCGGCGCAGTCGCTTTGCTGCAGGCGGTCGCGCACCAGGCCGATGATGAGGTCGTCCGAGACCAGCCCGCCGGCGTCCATCACCGCCTTGGCCTGCAAGCCCAGCGGCGTGCCGGCCTTGACTGCGGCGCGCAGCATGTCGCCGGTCGAAATCTGGGGAATGCCGTAGCGCGCGCAGATGTTGGCGGCCTGGGTGCCCTTGCCGGCCCCCGGCGCTCCGAGCAGGATCAGACGCATGAAAAAAACTCCTCTCTATATTCTGGTTGGCAAAAAACGCTCATCCCAGAATACCATGCGCTTCATCGCGTCCCGCTGACGCGGCCATCAGGTGGCGCACGCGTTCCAGGTCATCGGCGGTATCGACTCCGGGCGGCGGCGCCTGCTCGACGCGCAGCACCGCGATGCGCCAGCCATGCCACAACGCGCGCAGTTGCTCGAGCGCCTCGGCACGTTCGAGGGCGCAGGCTTCCAGCGCGGCGAACGCGCGAAGCGAAGCGCCACGAAACGCATAAATGCCGATATGGCGCAGGTAAGGCGGGTCCTGCGGCAGCGGCTCGGCGTGCATGTCGGCGTCGCGCCGCCACGGCAGCGGCGCGCGCGAGAACAGCAGCGCGCGGCCTTGCGCGTCGAGCACGACCTTGACCACGTTGGGGTTGAACACGTCGGCCGCGCGCTCGAGCGGGTGCGCCGCGGTCGCGATCGCGGCGTGCGCGTCGGCGTGCAGCGCCAGCGCGCAGTCGCGGATCAGCGCCGGGTCGATCAGCGGTTCGTCGCCCTGCACATTGACGACCAGCGCATCGTCGGCCAGGCCCAGCGCGGCGGCGGCCTCGGCGATGCGGTCGGTGCCGCTGGCGTGGTGCGGCGAGGTCGGCAGCGCGCGCACGCCGTGCGCGGCGCAGGCCTGCGCGATCGCGTCGTCGTCGCAGGCCACCGCGACGCTGGCCGCGCCGCTGCGCAAGGCGCGACGCGCGACGTGCACCACCATCGGCACGCCGCCGATGTCGGCCAGCGGCTTGTCGGGCAGGCGCGACGATGCGCGGCGTGCCGGAATCAGCACGTGGAACGGCGGCGTCTCAGGCATCGTCGTCGGGTTCGAGGCCGGCGTCGAGGTCGCGCGCCTGCTCCTCGAGCATCACCGGAATGCCGTCGCGCACCGGGAATGCGAGGCGGTCGCGCGCGCAGACGAGTTCGTCGCCTTCGCGCAGCAGCGGGCCCTTGCACACCGGGCAGACGAGCAGATCAAGCAGGCGGGAGTCCATCGACGGTTTCCTTCGGTCGAACGGCCGGCGCGCAGCGCGCGAGCAGCCAGGGTAGGAACGCGGGGTCGGCGTCGAGTTCGAGTTCGACCGCCCACACGCGCGCGAATGCGCGCTGTCCAGGCGCGCATTTTAGGGCGTCCTTCTCGGTCACGAGCACAGCGGGCGCATTCAGCGCGGCCAGCGGATCGGCGTCGAACGCGGCGTGGTCGGGCAGCGCCAGCGTGTGCCCGAGCGCGACGCCGGCGTCGCGCAACTGGTCGAAGAAGCGCCGCGGGTCGCCGATTCCGGCCGCGGCGTCGAGCGCGCAGCCGGGGTGGCGACGCTGCAGTTCGAGCAGCTCGACGCGTTCGCCGCTGGCCAGGTGGCGGGCGCCGCCGAGCCGCCGCCGCAGCGCGAAGCGCGGCGCGCCGTCGTCGCTCAGCGTCGCCAGCACCGCGGCGTCGCCCAGCGTGGCGTCGCGCCGGCGCGTCCAGCGCTCGCGCAGCGGGCCGGCCGGCAGCAGCCAGCCGTTGCCGGCGCCGCGCGCATCGACCACGACCAGTTCGACGTCGCGCTGCAGCGCGTAGTGCTGCAGTCCATCGTCGGCCAGCAGCACGTCGACTTCCGGGTGGGCGGCGAGCAGCGCGGCGGCGACCGCGGCGCGGCGGCGTCCGACCCATACCGGGCAGCCCGATTGACGGCGCAGCAGCAGCGGCTCGTCGCCGGCCTGACGCGCATCGGTGGCGTCGAGCACCGGCATCGGGTCGGGGGCGTCGGCGGCGCGCCGGTAGCCGCGCGAGACGATGCCGGGGTGCAGTCCGGCGGCGCGCAGCGCGCGCGCGACGAACAGCACCAGCGGGGTCTTGCCGCTGCCGCCGACGGTGACGTTGCCGATGACGATGACGACGACCGGCAGCGGCGCGCGCCAGCTGGGCAGCCAGCCGCGCCGATAACCGTACCGACGCAGCGCGCCGACGACGCCGAACAGCCAGGCCAGCGGCAGCAAGGCGCGCGCGGTGGCGCCGCGGCGTCGCCACCACGCCGGCCAGCCTTGCGGCATCAGTGCGTGTCCTCGGTGCCGCGCTGGGTGGCAAAAGTCAGCCGGCTCAGCCCGGCCAGGCGCGCTGCCTCCATCGCGTTGACCACCGACTGCTGCGTGCTCTGCGCGTCGGCGCTGATCACCACCATGGTGTCGGCGCGGCCGTGCGCGGCGCGGCTCAGCGCGGCGGCGATGTCGGCCACGCCGTGGCGTGGCAGCACCTCGTGGTCGACCGCGCAGGTGCCGTCGGCGGCGATCGTCACCACCACCTCGTTCGCGCGTGGCTGCGCCTGCGGCGCGTTGGCGGTCGGCAGGTCGATCTTCAGCTCGGTGTACTTGGCGTAGGTCGTCGTGATCATCAGGAAGATCAGGATGACCAGCAGCACGTCGATCAGCGGGATCAAGTTGATCTCCGGATCGTCGGGGCGGGGGCGCTGGAAGTTCATCGCGGCCGGGTGGCGGGTCAGCGCGCGGCGCCGAGATGCCCGTGCAGGTGGGTGGCCAGGCGGATCGCGGCCTGCTCCATCTCGATGCCGAAGTCGTCGACGCGGCCGCGGAAGTAGCGGTAGAACAGCAGCGACGGCACCGCGATGATCAGGCCGAACGCGGTGTTGTACAAGGCCACCGAGATGCCGTGCGCGAGCAGGATGGGGTTGCTGCCGGCGCCGCTTTGCGAGCCGAAGATCTCGATCAGGCCGACGACGGTGCCAAGCAGACCGAGCAGCGGGGCGATCGACGCCAGCGTGCCCAGCGCGTTCAGGTAGCGGCCGAGCCGGTGCATTTGCGCGCGGCCGCTGTTTTCCATGTCCTCGCGCACGCTTTCGGCGCTGGCGTGCGGTCGGCGCACCGCGCGGAAGCCGGCGGCGAGCACCGCACCCAGCGCCGAGTTGTGTTCGAGCTTGTCGATGATGTCGGCGCTGGGCAGCGCGGTGCCCGACACCGCGATGGCCTCGTCGAGCAGCGTCGGCGGGATCACGCGCGCGCCGCGCAAGGTGCTCAGGCGCTCGAACACGATGGCCAGCGCGGCGATCGAGCAGGCGATCAACGGCCAGATCGGCCAGCCTGCGGCTTCGACAATGCTGAACAAGATCGATCCTCCGTCGTTGGGTGCTCCGCGCATGGTAATGAAGAATGCGACGCAGCCGCCTCTCGTGTGCGACGGCGGTTATCCCGAAAAATTGTGGATAACAATGTGGGCAACGTCGTGATGGCGGCCCCAGAGCGTTGATCTGTCGAGGTCGGCTTTAATCTGACGCTTTTTTGGACACAAAAAACCTGAATCGAATCAAATGCTTGAGACGAATTGCCATGCTTTGCAGGGTTTTTCCGGGAAATGCGCGGGCAGCCGCTCGCGGTGTGGACAGTTGAAGCTGCGGCGTGCCGCCGCGCGGCGTCATGAGCGCTGACTACACGCGTTGCTGGAGCGTGGGCGCGCTGGTGCGCGCGCTGGCCGACACGCTGGGCGCGCGCTTCGGTGCGGTGACCGTGCAGGGCGAGATCAGCGGCTTCACGCGCGCGGCCAGCGGGCATTGCTACTTCACGCTGCGCGACGACGCCGCGCAACTGCGCTGCGTGCTGTTTCGCCAGCGCGCCGCGTTGGTCGAATTCGCGCTGCGCGATGGCCTGCGCGTCGAGCTGCGCGCGGCGGTCGGCTTGTACGAGCCACGCGGCGAGCTGCAATTGCAGGTCGATTCGGTGCGCCCGGCCGGGCAGGGGGCGCTGCTCGAGCAGTTCCTGCGACTGAAGGCGAAGCTGCAGGCCGAAGGCCTGTTCGATGCCGCGCGCAAACGCGCGCTGCCGGCTCATCCGCGCGCGGTGGGCATCGTCACCTCGCGCCAGGCGGCGGCGCTGCACGACGTGCTGTCGACCTTGCGCCGGCGCAGCCCGCAGTTGCGCGTCGTGCTCTACCCGGCCAGCGTGCAGGGCGCCGCGGCCCCGGCCGAGCTGGTGCGCGCGCTGCACACGGCGGCGCGTCGCGCCGAAGTCGACCTGTTGCTGCTGGTGCGCGGCGGCGGCGCGCTGGAGGATTTGTGGGCGTTCAACGACGAGGCGCTGGCGCGCGCGATCGTCGCGTCGCCGCTGCCGGTGGTCAGCGGGGTCGGGCACGAGACCGATTTCACGATCGCCGATTTCGCCGCCGATCTGCGCGCGGCGACGCCGACCGCGGCGGCCGAGCTGTGCGCGCCGGCGCAAGTCGACCTGCAGCGCCAGCTGCAACAGGCCACGACGCGTCTGCGCAGCGCTGCGACCCGCGCACTGGCGCGCGAGCAGCAGCGCATCGACCGTCTGCAGCTGAGGCTGCCGACCCCGGTGCGCCTGGTGCAGGCCCACGCGCTGGCCTTGCGCGAGCTGCAGGCGCGCTTGCAGGGCAGTATGCAGCGCCAGCTGGCGCTGCGCACGCAGACCGTGGCGCTGCTGCAGCAGCGGCTGCGCGCGCGGCGCGGCACCGCGGCGGCCGAGGCCGCGCTGGCCGCGCTGGCCG
>JAJZHH010000125.1 GCA_021804595.1 Pseudomonadota bacterium | reverse complement strand
GCGCCGTCGCGGTGGTCACCAAGCCCCGCGTCGGGCTGAAGGACTTCCTGCTCGAGCAGACCGTCGAGTTCAGCCAGACGATCAAGGCGGCGGCGCGCGCGCGCACCGCCAATCTCGGCCAGATGCGTCGTGCGCCGCCGCCGGCGGTCGCGGCCGCCGCCGCCACGCCGCACGTGCTGCGCGACACCACCGAGAAGGTGATCGCGATGGGCATGTCGACCGGCGGCACGGTCGCGCTGGAGCGGGTGCTGACCCAGTTGCCGGCGACCTTGCCGGGCATCGCGGTGGTGCAGCACATGCCGGAGAAGTTCACCGCGGCGTTCGCCGAGCGCCTCGACCAGATCTGCGCGCTCAACGTGCGCGAAGCGCGCGATGGCGAGCGGCTGCTGCCGGGCAGCGTGCTGATCGCGCCGGGCGGGCGCCACATGCAGCTGCGCCGCAGCGGCGCGCAATACCACGTCGAGGTGCGCGACGGGCCGCCGGTCAACCGGCACCGGCCTTCGGTCGACGTGCTGTTCCGCTCCACCGCGCAGTGCGCCGGGCGCAACGCGCTGGGCATCATCCTCACCGGCATGGGCGACGACGGCGCCCGCGGCCTGAAGGAAATGCACGATGCCGGCGCGCGCACGATCGCGCAGGACGAGGCCAGCAGCGTCGTGTTCGGCATGCCGAAGGAAGCGATCAAGCTCGGCGCCGCCGACAGCGTGCTCGCGCTGGGCGACGTGCCGGCGGCGATGATCGAGTTCAGTCGGCGCTGAGCGTCCGTTCGGCGGCCGCGGCCTGTACCCGTGCCGCCAGCCGCTCGACGAGCTCGCGTCGAGCGTCGGCGTCGCCGGCGTGCAGCCGCGCGTGACACCGGTGGATTGCCGCGTCGTGCGGCAGCCGTTGCTGCAGGAAGCCGTGCAGCGGGCAGTCGGCCAGCGCCGTTGCGGGCGCGTCGCGCCGAGTCCACTTCCAGGCCAGCGCACCGAGCGCGCTGCGCGGCGTCGTGTCGGTCGGCAGCAGCCGGCCGCCGCGCTCGCGCCACCACGGGATCAATGCGTCGGCCGGCATCGGCCGGGCCAGCGCGTAGCCCTGGCCGTAGGGCGCGCCGAGCCAGCGCGCGGCCTCGACCATGTCGTCGTCCTCCAGCCCTTCGACGACGACGCCGCGCTCGAGGTCGGCGCCCATCTGGATGATGGTGCGCAACATGCTCAGGGTCTGCAGCGGCTGCTCGCGCAGCCGCACGAGCAGGCCCTGGTCGGCCTTGATCGACGTGAACGGCAGCGCGGCCAGCCGCTGCAGGCTGCTGTAGCCCGAGCCGAGGTCGTCCATCGACAGCTGCACCCCCAGCGGCGCCAGCCGCGCCACCGCGGCGTCCTGCGCCGCCGGGTCGAGGCTCTGGTGCTCGAGCAGCTCGAGGGTCAGCCGCTGCGGTTCGATGCCGTGCTCGCGCAGCGCATCGACGATCCATTGCGGACATTGCGCGTCGAGCATGGTGCGCGGCGGCAGGTTGACGGCGACGTCGACGTGCACGCCGTCGGCGTCCCAGCGCGCCAGCTGCTGCAGCGCCAGGCGCAAGCCGGTGCGGAACAGCAGCGACAGATCGGCTTCGCCGAGCAGCGGCAGGAAGGCGCCGGGACCGATCACGCGACCGTCGGGGCGGATCATCCGCGCCAGCGCCTCGACCTTGGCCAGCGTGCCGTCGCGCAAGTCGACGACCGGTTGCACGTACATCGCCAGACCGCCGGCGAACAGCAGGCTGCGCAGCTCGCGCGCCTGCTCCTCGGCGACCACCGGCGCCGCGCTCGCGCAGCGCAGCCAGATCTCGTCCCAGTGCTGGCGCAGGTGGCGCGCGAACAACTGCATCGCCGCGGCTTCGAACTGGCCGGCCTGCGCGCCGTACAACAGCAGCACCGCGACGGCCTGGCCCATCGCGTCGCGGATCGGCACCGCCAGCGCCGAGCCCAGCGTCAACGCCGCCGCCGCGGCGCGCCACGGCGCATGCGCGGCGTCGCGCGCCAGTGCCACCGTCGAATGCGTCTGCAGGCTGCGCCAGGCCCGCGCCTCCGCACCGCTGCCGAGGGCCCCGGTGGCGTCGACCCGTGGCTCGTCGCCGGCGCGGCCCAGCGCCGCGGCGACTTCGCGTGCGCGCGGCCCGAAACTGGCCTCGGGCGTCAGCACGCCGCTGCTGCCGGCGCGCATCAGCAGCGCGGCCTGCACCCCGGGCAAGGTGCCGAGTGAGGCCAGTGCCTGCGCGCTGGCGTCGGGCCACAGGCTGCCCGGCGCCGGCAGCGGCGCGGCGAGCAGCGCGGCGTAGGCCGCCTGCACCTCTTGCGCCGCCTGCACCTGCGTCTGCAGGTCGTCCTGCAGACGCGTCTCGATCACTTGCAGCAGCCGGTAGCGCTGCTGGGCGCCGAGCAGCGCGCGGTTCAGCGTGTCGACCAGCCGGTGGCGGTACAGCGCGTGGGCGCGCAACTGCAGCACGGTATCGATGCCGGCCAGCGCGAGCCGGCGGCCGGTGCGGCGCGCGCGTGCGACGACGCGTTCGTGCGTCGCCTGCGGCGCGCACAGACGCTCCAGGTGCGCGGCCTGCCGCGCGCACAGCCGCAGGCGCACGGCGGGTTCGATGTGCGTCAGCAACGCGGCCGCCTGCGCGTCGCTGTCCATCTCGCGTTCGAGCGCGGCGACGAACGCGCTGCGCAGCGCCGCGCGATCGCCGGCGTGGCGCTCGAGCAGTGCTCGCGCGTCGGCGCCATAGGCGTCGATCGCATCCTCTTCGCCGGGCTGCGCCGGATCGGCCGCGTGCCATTGCCACCAGACGCCGGTGTGCTTGCGCCGCTTGGCCTGGTACATCGCGACGTCGGCCTGGCGCAGCAGCTCGCCGGGCAGCTGCGCGTGCTGCGGAAACAGCGCAACGCCCATCGACAAGGCCAGGTCGACGCGTGTGCCGCCCGGCAGTTCGACGCCGCCGGCGGTCGCCTCGTGCAGGCGCTGCAGCGCGGCTTCCAGCTGCGCTTGCGGTTCAGCACCATCCAGGCCTTCGAACACGACGACGAATTCGTCGCCGCCGAGCCGCGCCAGCAGGTCGTGGCCACCCAGCGCACGGCGCAGCCGCGCGGCGAAGGCGACCAGCAACTGGTCGCCGACTGCGTGGCCCCAGGTGTCGTTGACCTGCTTGAAATCGTCGAGGTCGAGCACGCCGACCGCGACCGTGGTGGCCGTGCGCCGCGCGCGCTCGAGCGCCTGCGGCAACTGCTCGTCGAGCGCGTAGCGGTTGGCCGTTGCGGTCAGCGCATCGGTGCCGGCCTGTTGCCGCAGCATCTGCTCGCGCCGGTGGCGCGCGGTGACGTCGTCGAAACTCAGCAGGCAGGCCGCGGCGCCATCGAAGGTCGTTCGTGTCGCAGCGACCGCCAGCTGCAGCACGCTGCCGTCGGCGCGGCGCAGCGAGAGTTCGTCGTGCAGCTCGGAAGTCGAGCCGCCCAGCAGCGCGTCGACCGCGGCGGCGTCGTCCCAGGCGGCGAGTTCGTGCAGGCTGGCGCCGCGCGGTGCGACGAACAGCGCCTGCGCGGCCGGGTTCGCATAAACCAGCGCACTGTCGGCTGCCGCGCACAGCAGCGCCGGCGTCGGCAGCTTGTGCAGCACTTCGCGGAAATCGCGCTGCTGGTGCGCGAGCTGCTCGGCGCGCTGGTGCACGCGACGCTCGAGTTCGGCGTTGAGTGCGCGCAGCGCGGCGGCCGCGCGCAGGCGTCGCGCCTGCAGCGCGCCGGCGAGCAGCGCCGCGCTGGCCAGCGCGATGCCGCGCAGCTGCGCGCCGAGCAGCGCGAGCTCGCGCGGCGCGTCGGCGTTCGGCCCGTAGCCGGCGATCAGCGCGCCGAGAACCAGTGGGTAGACCAGAGCGACGGCGAGCGCGACGAAGGTCGCGTCGAGCCGGAAAATCGCCCACAGCACCGGCACCAGCAGCAGCGTGAGCAGCCCGCCGCGCACCGCGGATTCGATGCCCGGCGTCAGCAGCAGCGCGGCGCCGAGCACGACGGTGGCCAGCAGCACCGCGGCGCCTTCACCGCGCGCGCGCCGCGGCAGCCCGTAGCGCCAGACGCCGTGCAGCGCCGGCGTCAACATCGCCACCGCGCACATCGCCGCGGTGGCCTGCGCCAGCGGGTGCGGCGCCGCCGCGTGCGCCCATGCCGCGGCGGCAGCGTTGCCCACGGCAAGCACGATTCCGTCGAGCAGCGCCATCGTCAACAGGAAGCGCGCGACGCTGTGCGGCGTGCGCCACAGCCGGCGCAGCGCGGCGCGACCCAGCGCGGCGCGACCGAGCAGCGGCCCCAGCCCCTGCACAGCGGCCAGCAGCAGCGCCGCCGTCGGCGGCGTGTGCGCGAACCCCAGCGCCGCCAGCGCGGCCGCGGCGACGATCGCCGGCAAGGCTTCGCTGCCCCAGGCCAGCACCGCGAACGCCGCGACCGCGGCTTCGGGCTGCAGCGGCAGCGCCGCCGGCAGCAGCGCGCGCGGCGCGGCCGCGGCCAGGCAGGCGACGAAGATCAGCGCCTGGCGCTGCAGCGTGGATCGGTCAGGAAACAGCATCGGGCCGGTGCTGCGGCGACATGCCGCGACCGCCGCAGTTTATGCGACCAAAAAGAACCAACTAAGACAAATAATGAGCCGTTCAATGCGTGTGCTGCCGCTGGCGCGCGCGCCAGCGCACCAGGAACGCGCCGCCGGCGGCCAGCGTGGCCAGCGCCGCGACCGCGGTCCAGCCGGCCGCGCCGAACAGCATGCTGCCCAGCGCCGAGCCCGACGCCATGCCGACGAACATCGCGAAGATCAGCACCGCGTTGACCCGGCTGCGCGCGTCGGCGTCGAGGCTGTAGATGATGGTCTGGTGGGCGACGAGCGTGGCCTGGATGCCGAGATCGAAGCCGACCGACGCGACGCCGATCAACCACAGCGCGGCGTGTGCCCCCAGACTGGGGACCAGCAGCAGCGCGGCGAACGAAACCGTCACCAGCGCGGTGCCGAGTTGCGTCACCGCGCCGGGGCCACGGCGGTCGGCGACGCGGCCGGCCAGCGGAGCCGCCAGTGCGCCGGCCGCACCGGCCAGCCCGTAGGCGCCGGCCGCGGCGCTGCCCAGGTGGAACGGCGCCGCGTGCAGGGCGATCGCCAGCGTCGACCAGAACGCGCCGAACGCGACCATCAACAAGCCCTGCGCCCAGGCCGCGGCGCGCAGCGGCCGGTGGCGGCGCCACAGTACGGCCAGCGATGCCAGCAAGGCACGGTAGCGCAGCGTCGTGGTCGGCTTCATGGCCGGGAGCCGGCGCGCCGCGACCACGGCCAGCAGCGCGATGCTCAGCGCGGCGCCATCGAACATCACGCGCCAGCCGTAGCGCGCGGCCACCGCGCCGCTGATCACCCGCGACAGCAGGATGCCGAGCAGCAGCCCCATCATCACCTGGCCGACGACGCGGCCGCGCACCGACGCCGGTGCCAGCGCCGCGGCGGCCGGCACGATGTCCTGCGCCAGCGTCGCGAACACGCCGACCGCGAGGCTGGCGACGCCGAGCCCGGCCAGCGTCGGCGCGTGCGCCGCCGCGAGCAGCGCGACGACCAGCGCGAGGGCCTTCAGCACGATCACGCGGCGACGATCGTGGCGATCGCCCAGCGGCGCCAGCAGCGCGATGCCGATCGCGTAGCCGAGCTGCGTCAGCATCGGGATCAGGCCGAGCGCGCGCGGCGAAGCACCGAGGTCGGCGCCGATCACCGCGAGCATCGGCTGGTTGTAATACAGCGTCGCCACCGCCAGTCCGGTGCCGCAAGCGAACAGCAGGGTCAGCGCAGGGTCGAGGCCGCTCGCGGCGGTGGTGGAAGGTGCGGTCATCGGCATCGTCAACGTCAGGTCGGCGCGATCATAGGGGGCTTCGCCGCGGCTTGCAGCGCGTACCATCGAGGCATCGCGATCGATCGCGTCGTGGAGGCTGCCGATGGACGCCACATCCCCAGACGGATCCGCTCCCGCCGACCGGGGAGAGGCGCCGGCGCCGCACGCGCGCTGGCTGGCCGAGACCCACGAGGTGTTCAACGTCGGCAGCGAGCTGGCCGACGTCGACCTGTACCGCAGCGACCACGCGCTGGTCGACGCGGTGCGCCGCGAGGGCGCGGGCTGGGCCGACGCCGAGCTGGCCGCCTTCGGCCGCATGGCCGGCGCCGCCGACTACCTCGAGCTCGGCGTGCTGGCCAACCGCTGCCCGCCCGAACTCGACACCCACGACCGCTTCGGCCGGCGCGTCGACCTCGTGCGCTACCACCCGGCGTACCACGCGCTGATGCGCAGCGCGATCGGCCACGGCCTGCACGCGTCGCCGTGGACGCAGCCGCGCGGCGGCGCGCACGTCGCGCGTGCCGCCGCGCTGTACATGCAGTCGCAGGTCGACGCCGGCCACATCTGCCCGGTGACGATGACCTTCGCCGCGGTGCCGGCGCTGCGCTCGACGCCGGCGCTGGCCGCGCAATGGGAGCCCCGCATCACCGCGCCGAGCTACGACCCGCGCAACGTGCCGGCGCACGACAAGGCCGGACTGACCGTCGGCATGGCGA
>JAJZHH010000124.1 GCA_021804595.1 Pseudomonadota bacterium | reverse complement strand
GCGTGCGTGACGAGCTTGAAGTCGGGGTCCTCGGGGTAGGCCTGGATGGTGAAGCCCAGCGACTTCATCAGCTTGAGCATGCCGGGGTTGTTGACCAGCACGAGGCCGTCGATTTCCTTCAGGCCCTGCTCGCGCGCCACGTCCATGATGCCCTGCATCAGCCGCGAACCGATGCCCTTGCCGGCGAACTCGTCGGCCACGACGAGGGCGAACTCGCAGCTGGTGCGGTCCGGGTTGGTGACGTAGCGCGACACGCCGATGATGCGCTCTGTGGTGTGCTCGGGGTCGTCGGCGCGGCGCATGCGCTGCACCGCGACCAGCGCCATTTCGCGGTCGTAGTCGATCAGCGTGAAGCGCGCCAGCATCGCCGGCGGCAGCTCGTTGCGTGACGAGACGAAGCGGAAGTAGCGGCTCTCCGGCGACAGCCGCTGCACCATGTCCTGCAGCATCACGGCGTCGTCGGGGCGGATCGGGCGCACCAGGTACTCGCCGCCGCCGGGCAGCGGCACCAGTTCGGTGTGCGCTGCCGGGTAGGGCAGGATCGCCAGGTGGCCATAGCGCCCGGCCGGCGCGTGGCCGTGCACCGTCTGCGGCGCCGAGCCGACGACGATGCGCGCGTCGACCGCGATCGCGCCGTGCTCGTCGACGATGATCGGGTTGATGTCCATTTCGCGCAGCTGGGGCAGCTCGCAGACCATTTCCGAGACGCGCAGCATGATGCGCTCGATCGCCTCGAGGTCGACCGCCGGCGCGCCGCGCCACGCGCCCAGCGTCTCGGCCACGCGCGCGCGCTCGATCAGTCGGCGGGCGAGGAACTGGTTCAGCGGCGGCAGTTCCATCGCGCGGTCGGCGATCAGCTCGATCATCAGCCCGCCGGCGCCGAACACGATGACCGGGCCGAACGGCGCGTCGCTGACCAGCCCGATGTAGACCTCGCGGCCGCGCCGCGCGCGCGCCATGCGCTGCACGGTGACGCCGTTGATGCGCGCGCCGGGCTGCAGCCGCGCGACGTTGCGCATCATGTCGTCGAAGGTGTCGCGCGCGCTGTTGCCGCTCATCACGTTGAGCGCGACGCCCTGCACGTCGCTCTTGTGCGCGATGTCGGGGCTGTCGATCTTCAGCGCGACGGGGAAGCCCATCTGGCTGGCCAGCAGCATCGCCTCGTTGGCGCTGCGCGCCAGCGCGGCGTGGGTGACCGGGATGTGGAACGCGGCCAGCAGCGCCTTCGATTCCATTTCGGTCAGCACGTGGCGGCGCTCGGCGAGCACGCTCTCGATGATCAGCCGCGCGCATTCGACGTCGGGCGGCTGCAGCGCCGACAGCGGCGGCGGCGTCTGCTGCAGCAGCTGCTGGTTCTGGTAGAAGGTGGCGATGTTGCCGAACGCGCCGACCGCCGCCTCGGGCGTGCGGAAGCTCGGGATGTCGGCGCCGTTGAGGATGGCGCGCGCCTCGTCGACGGTGGCGTCGCCCATCCAGCAGGCGAGCATCGGCTTGCCCATCTTCGGCTGCATCTCGGCGGTCACGCGCGCGGCGGCGCTGGGGTCGGCGCCGAGCTTGGGCGAGTGGATCACCAGCACGCCGTCGATCGCGTGGTCGTGGCTGACGGCGTCGAGCGCGGCGCGGTAGTGCTCGGGGGTGGCGTCCTCGGCCAGGTCGATCAGGTCGGCCAGCGACGCCAGCGGCGACAGCTGGCCTTTGAGCGCGGCGGCCGCCTCGGCCGACAGCTTGCCCAGCTGCAGGTCGATTTCGTTGATCCAGTCGGCCGCGAGCACGCCGGGGCCGCCGCCGTTGGTGACGACGGCGAAGCGCCGGCCGACCGGACGGTAGCGCGACGCCAGGCACTTGGCGGCCGAGAACAGCTCGACGAAGGAGCGCACGCGCACCGCGCCGGCCCGGCGCAGCGCGGCGTCGAACACGTCGTCGCTGCCGACGATGGTGCCGCTGTGGGTTTGCGCGGCTTCGTTGCCGGCCGGCTTGCGTCCGGCCTTGAGCACGATCACCGGCTTCGCGATGGCGGCGCCGCGCAGCGCGCTCATGAAGCGGCGCGCGTCGGAGATGCCTTCGAAATAGACGATGATGCTGTGCGTCGCTGGGTCGTTGGCCAGGAAATCGAGCGCGTCGGGAATATCCAGGCCGGTGTGCGGGCCGACCGAAACGACGGTCGAGAAGCCGACGCCGTTCTTGCGCGCCCAGTCGAGCATCGACGCGGTCAGCGACCCCGATTGCGACACCAGCGCCAGCGGGCCGGCCTTGGCCAGCGGCCCGGCACTGCTGGCGTTGAGCTTGAGCGCCGGGCGCTGGAAGCCCAGCGTGTTGGGCCCGAGCAGATACATGCCCTCGCGCTGCGCTATCGCCTTCAGCTGCTCGGCCTGCTGCGCGTCGATGCCGCTCGACAGCACCAGCGCGCTGCGGCAGTTGATGCGCCCGGCGATTTCCAGCGCGCCGGCGATCTGCTCGGCCGGCAGCGCGACGATGGCCAGGTCGGCGCGCGACTTGCCCAGCTGCTCGAGCGTGCCGCTGGCGGCGGCGTCGAGGAACTGCACATGGCCCTTGTAGAGCTTGGGGTCGAGCGCGTCGCGCAGCGCGCGCGCCGCGGCGCTGCTGTCGTCGGCGAAGACGACGATCGAGCGCGGGGCGAACAGCGGGGTCAGGTAGTGCTTGTCCATCGCGTGGCCTAGGGTTTTCCCTGAATGTTCCGTGCACCCAGGCGGAAAGTCAAAGGCTTGCGCGATTTTGCTGTGTATTTAACGCCGACAGCGCTGGACAAGGTGCAAGAAAAGTTTCAGAATGTCACTGAGCCGTTTCCGGCTCTTTTCAGAGAGTGTGCAATTGCCCCGGGCTTCGCGGCCCGGGGTTTTTTTTCAGTGGATCGCGTAGTACGGCCCGGTGCCGTGCGATGTCGCCGCGCCGTTGATCGCGTAGGCGATGGCCTTGCCGTAGAAGTAGGGCAAACCGAGGTCCTGACTCTGCAACGAGACCGTCGGCGCGGCCAGATACGGAAACACCGCGGTGCCCAGCGGGAGCGAGCCGGCGGCCTGCACCCCGATGCTCGACGCGTAGCTGGTGGCGCCCGAACTGAGCGTGGCCGGATAGCTCGTCAACTGCGCCGGCGCATAGAACCCGCTGCTGTCGACCGCAACTCCCGGCAGGTCGATGAAATTCGCGTTCGAGCCGCTGTCGATGAAGCTCGACGGGTAGGTCGACCCGGCCAGCGTCACCGTGATGTCGCCCGCGGACGTCGCCGGCAGCACCGTGTAGCCGTCGAGGACGTTGTCGCTTTGCGTGTCGACGCCGAAAGTCAGCACCCCCGACGCGCTGGCCTGGTTCGCGCTGACCGCCGGCAGCGACAGGATCACGCCGTTGTTGTCGCTGGGCAGCGCCGCCACCGGGTTGGCCACTTGCTGCGGCGGGGTGACGCGGGTGCAGCTCGCCGCGGTGCACGCGTAATACAGCTGGGTGTCGTCCTTGAACAGGCCGACCCCGAGCACTCCCTTGGCGCCGAACTGCTGCTCGGTGGCCGATGCGCTGGCATTGCCGCAGACGCTGCGCGTGGTTCCGGTCACCGCGGTCGACTCGGCCGGGAAGCTGGGGTCGGCGAGCACCTGGATCGGGATCTGGCTCGCGCTCATCGATCCCATATGGAGCGTCGCGTAGCGCACCGGCCCCCACACCGACGACGAAATGAAGCTGGCGCATTCGCCGATCGGCTGCCCGCTCGTCGTCGACGCGTTCGACGTCATCGGCGTGAGCTGCACGTTGGCGCCGATCGCCGACGCGAAGACGCGCAGCCCGTACGAGCCGGTATCGAGCAGCACATGATCGATGGTGCTGCACTGGCCCGCGGCGTCGCATACCGTGACGGTGACGAACGGCGTGTTCGCGGTGATGTAGCTGGTGATGTTCGGTTCCTGCTCGACGGTGACCGCGAGCTGATTCGCCGCCAGCGTCGTCGCGCTCGTCGATCCGGTGCTGGTGCCGGTGGTCGTTCCGGTGGTCGTCGTGCCGGTCGTGGTCGTGCTGGTCGTCGTGCTCGTCGATCCGCCGCCGCCGCCGCATCCGGCCAGCGCCAGCGCCAGCGCTGCGGCCGCCAGCGCGAGCCGGGGCATCGTCTTCGAAGTCGGTGCGTTCAAGTCAGTTCCCGAGCTGGGTGATGTCGTAACCCGGCGGCACTTGCGCCGGCAGGTAGGCCACGCCCTGGAACGCACGCATGTGGCCGCCGGCGTGGACGACCAGTTGCGGGGTATCCATGTGGATCGGCCGGGTCGGCGGCGCCGGGTGCGCGGCCAGCCACGCACGCAGCGTCGGGAACGTGTCGGCCAGCAGGCTGGGCAGGTCGGGCATCACCGGGCCGCTCCAGGTCACCGCGAACACGACCCCCTGGCTGACGTATTCGGTCACCAGCACGCCGTCGGGCGTGGTCACGCTTTGCGTGCTGACCCCGGCCGTGGCCGCTTGCAGCGCGTGCTGCGGCGTCGGCGTGCCGTCGGCGGCGATCGAGGTCGCCGGCTGGCCCAGCGCGGCGTGCGCCGGCGTCGCGCACGCCAGCATCAGGCAGCAGGCCGGGGCGACCAGGCGTGCTGTCCAGGCGTTTGTCCAGGCGCTTGTCCAAGCGTATGGCATCGTCGAATCCTCCGCGGCGGTCGAAACCCGAATGAAACCGATGTTAACCGGCGCTCGAGGCTCGCCGCGGCGGCGGCCGCATAATAATGACGTCGTGTCATGATCCGACACGGCACGAGACGACGATGGCCACTGCAAACCCCGACCCGACCCCGACCCAATTGACCGTGCACCGCGGCTCGCGCGAGCTCGAAGTCGCGTTCGACGACGGCGCGACCTTCCGCATCGCCTTCGAGCTGCTGCGCGTGTATTCGCCGTCGGCCGAAGTGCGCGGCCACGGGCCGGGGCAGGAGACGCTGCAGACCGGCAAGCGCGAGGTGCGCATCGACGCCCTCGAGCCGGTCGGCAATTACGCGGTGCAGCCGCGGTTTTCCGACGGCCACGACACCGGCATCTACACCTGGGCCTATCTTTACGAACTCGGCGCCGACCAGCAGCGCCTGTGGCAGGACTACGAGCGCCGCCTGGTCGAGGCCGGCCGCGACCGCGACGAACCGATGCCGGCGCCCCAGCGCGCAGGGCATGGACACCACCATGAACACTGAGAAAACCACCCATTTCGGCTTCGAGGACGTTCCGGTGCGCGACAAGGCGCGCCGGGTCGCTGCGGTGTTCGATTCGGTCGCGCCGCGCTACGACCTGATGAACGACTTGATGAGCGCGGGCCTGCACCGAGTCTGGAAAGCGTTCACCGTCGCGCTGGCCGGCGTGCGCCCGGGTTTCAAGGTGCTCGACATCGCCTCGGGCACCGGCGACCTGGCGCGCGCCTTCGCGCGTCAGGTCGGCGAAGCCGGCATGGTCGTATCGACCGACATCAACGCGTCGATGCTGCGCGAGGGGCGCACGCGGCTGGAAGACGCCGGGCTGTGCGTGCCGGCCGCGCAGTGCGACGCCGAGCGCCTGCCCTTCGCCGACGCCAGCTTCGACCGCGTCACCGTCGCCTTCGGCCTGCGCAACATGACGCACAAGGAGCGCGCGCTGGCCGAGTTCCAGCGCGTGCTCAAGCCCGGCGGCAAGCTGATGGTGCTCGAGTTCTCACGCCCGTGGGAGCCGCTGCGCGGCGCTTACGACTGGTATTCGTTCAAGGTGCTGCCGCGGCTGGGCAGCATGGTCGCCGGCGACGCCGACAGTTACCGCTATCTGGCCGAGTCGATCCGCAAGCACCCCGATCAGGCGACGTTGAAGACGATGATGGAAGACGCCGGTTTCAGCCAGGTGCACTGGCACAATTTGACCGCCGGAGTCGTCGCACTGCATATTGGCGTAAAAATCTGACGCTTGCGCAATTTATCCCTGTTCCGGTGATGGACAGGGCGCCTGCGCTTTGAGAGTATCGTGCCTGACGCACGATACCTCACGCACGACGCATCCCAGGCGATGAACCACCCCATGCTCCTTTCCGCCGCGGCTTTCGCCGCTTTCGCCGCTTTCGCGGCGATCGCGCTGTGGCTGTTGTGGTGGCGTGGGCGTCGCGCGTCGCGGCTGTCGCGGCGTGACTGGGGTTCGGGCTACGACCTGACCCAGCTCGGCCAGGAGTCCTACCAGCCCGCGCAACGCTTCGAGGGGCTGGGCGCGGCGCATCGCGTGCGAGTCGACGGCTTCGACGAGACGGCGTTCCTGGCGCAGGCGCGCCAGCGCTACCTGGACTTGCGCCAGGCCTTCGACGACCGCGACCTGGCGCCGCTGCGCGAGCGCACCACGCCCGAGCTCTACGCCAGCTTGGAGGCGGCGCTCGAGGCGAGTGCGGGGGGCGGCAGCCGCACCGAAGTCGTCACGCTGCAAGCGCTGCTGCTCGAGCTGCGCGCACGCGACGACGAGCAGCGCGCCAGCGTCGAGTTCGCCGGGCTGGTGCGCGACCGCGGCTGGGGCGGCGCGCAGCCGGTGCGCGAAGTTTGGCAACTGATCCGCCCGGCGAGCGGCGGCGATTGGGTGCTGGCCGGAATCGAGACGCTGGGCTGA
>JAJZHH010000123.1 GCA_021804595.1 Pseudomonadota bacterium | reverse complement strand
CCGCCGGGCTGAACGTGCCCGAAGGCGAGTTGCGCGAGTTCCCCAACAACACCAGCGACGCGCTGATGACCGGCGGCGCGCTGGCCATCGCCGGCGCCGCGCGGCAGATGCACGAGCGCCTCAGGCGGCTGGCCGGCTGCGAGCCGCAAGTGCTGCTGACCGGAGGCGCGGCGCCCAAGCTCGAGCTGGCGCTGGGGCTGGCGCACCAGACCGCCGAGCACCTGGTGTTCGACGGCCTGCTGCGCATCGCCGAGCAGCGCGGGCTGCTGGCGCCGGCGTCGGCCTAGGCCCAGGCGGGGCACCGCCCGCGCCGTGGGCCTTACTGCGCGGTGAACTGCAGCGCGACGTTGCCGGCGCCGGACGTGCCGGTGAGCGAGCCGAACACGTCAAGCCACGCGCCTTGCGCTGCGCCACCCGCGCTCGACGTGACGCCGCTGAGCGTGACCGTAGAGACGGTTTGCGGATGCGCGTTGAAGATCGCGAAGCCGTAAGCGTTCGCCGCCAGCGTGCCGTACATCGGGTAGCTGGTGCCGGCGAAGTCGCAGCTGCCGCTGACCACGCCGCCGGACTCCTGCAAAGAGCAGCTGCTGCCGGCCAGGGCCCCGGTGAAGCCGCTGGCGGTGATCGTCATGTTCGGCAGGCCAGCGTTGGCGGTGGACGATGAGGTCGATGAGCCGCCGCCGACCGCGCTGCCGCCGAGGGTCGCGGGGATCGAGCCCGATGCGCCGAAACTGAGGCTCAGCAAGGGATTGCCGGCGGCGCCGAGCGACAGCATGCTGGCGCTGCCGACGGCTTCCGGGTAGGCGTCGAAGAACGCGTCGACGCCCTGGCCGTCGGCGCTGAACGGCGTGCTCACCGGGTCGAAGGTCGACGTGCTGACGCCATAGGTCTGCAGCGTCGTGGCCAGCGCGTCGAGCACCGCTTGGCGGCTGCTCTGGTAGGCCGAAGCGATTTGCGCATAGGCCGTCTGCGAGCCCGAAAGCTGGTAGACGGTGGTTTCGACCGCGGGGATCAGCGCGAGGACATTCGAGGCGCTGCTCGGCGAACCGAAGCCGGTGAACAGCTTCTGTGTGCCGAGGAAATCGAAAGCGATCATCGTCGTCAGCGGGGTCAGGTTGACGGTTCCGCCGACCGCGGCCGACGCGCTGGCCGGCACCGCCAAAGCGTCGAGCGGGATGCCGTTCGGCGCGCCGGAGGTGACGGCGAACAACACAGGCCCGGGGGCGCAGTCGGTGGTCATGCTGTAGCTGCCGTCAGCCGCCGTGGTCGCTTTGCCGCAGGCGTTGCCGTTGACGTCGACCGCGACCACCGTGGCGCCGGCGACCGCGCTGCCGTAGGCGGCGACGCCGGAGACGCTCGACGCCAGCGCGTTGGCGCTGATGGTGGTGGCCGTCGCGCCGGGCACGGTCGCCGTGCTGCCGGGTGCACCGCCGGAGCCACCGCCGCAGCCGGCGAGGGCGAGGGCAACGCAAGTGATCGGCGCCAGGCGCGTGAATGCGGCAAGTCTGTGTTTGTTCGGCATCGGGAAAGTGAGGGGGAGAAAGTGAGGGAGAGCAGGCGAGGCGGAGAAGGCGAGGCGGAGAAGGCGAGGCGGAGAAGGCGAGGCGGAGAAGGCGAGGCGGAGAAGGCGAGGGCCTGCTGCGCAGCGCCGCGTCCGCGACCCCGGGGCGAGGGTGTCGACCGCGGCGCGTGGCCGGGAGTTCAGTCGATCGTGCGGTAGCCCAAAGCGACCCACTTGGCGTCTTCGGACATGTATTTCGCGACCGGGGTGTGGTCGGCGGCGCCGAGCGACTGGGCATGCGCGAAGTCGTGCATGGCTTGCGCATAAGCGCCGAGCGCTTCGTCGCAATAGCCGACGTCGAAGGAAATGGCTCCGTTGCTTTGGGCGTCGAGCGGCAGCAGCGCCTGGTAGATCGCGCGGGCGCCTGACACGTTGCCGGCCCTGAGCAGCGCGGCGGCCTGCGCCAGCTGGTCGTTGGTGGCGTCGCTGGCGCCGTCGATCGACGTGTCGACGTCGATCGGCTTTTTCACCAGACGCGGCAAGTAGGCTCCGATCAGCTTGTACTCGAGCTGTTCGATGGCCTGACCGAGCATCGCGCCGGCTTGCGGCAATTGACCTCCGGTGTCGCTGCAGACTTCGCTGCTGGTGCTCGCCGTGGCGGCGTGCTGGAACAACACGGCGTGGTCGGACGGTCGGGTGGCACCGATCGACGCGCTGGCCGTCGCTTGGCGCGTCAGGCAATTGACGCGGTAATGCTCGGCCTGGTCGTCGTGGCAGACGAGCTTGTGGTTCGGGCAGACGACGCGGATTTCGCTGCTCGGGTTCGTTTGCACCGAGACATTCGCCTGGGTGACGTTCAAGGTCAGCGCGGGCTGCTTCGAGTTGACCGTGAAATATGGCTTCTGGTCGATCGCGATGCGCTGCAAGTCGCCGTTGACGACGGTGGCGACTTCGGTCGACGCGGGGCTGCCGTCGGAGGTGACGGCGACCTGGTGCAGCGCGCGCAGCGTCGGGTCGGCCGGCGGTTGCACGAAAACTGTGCCGCCGCCGAAGGCGACGCGCAGGCGATCGCTGATGTTGGCGCAGCCGGACAAGCCGACGACGGTCAAGCCGAGGCAGGCCAGGGCGATGGTGCGGGTTTTCAAGTTGGCTCCAAGCGAGTTGAACAGGAAAAATGGTTACCGTTCTGACGATTGGAGTCGGAGCAACTTCGCTTGTCTGTGACTTATTTCTCCAAAATGGCAATTCGCTGAAGCGGCCATGCATTGACCTTGACCGAGAGCAAGCGCATCGAAGTTTTGTGGCGAAGCTCGGTGAGGCCGGCGGGGAGTGCGGGCTGCCGGTGCGCGAGCCGGCGGCGACGCAGCGCCGCGGCTGACGCCGCCGCTCAGGCGCGGGTGTGCGGCAGACGCAGCATCAGCGTCATCGGGTCGACCGGCGAGGCGTGGAAGCCGTAGTGCTCGTAAAACCGGCGCGCGCGCTCGTTCAGCGCGTGGGCCAGCAGGGCCCTGACGCCGGCGTGCAGTGACACCGCGCCGGCGCGCTTGACCGCGTCCTGCAGCAGCGCGGCGCCGAGTCGTATGCCCTGCGCCCGGGTGTCGACCGCGAGGCGCGCCAGAACCAGCACCGGAACAGGGTCGGGCATGTTGTGGCGGACCGACCGTGTTGCGTCGCGGTGCGCGACCACGCCGGCCGCCAGGGCGTAATAGCCCATCACTTCGTCGTCGCCGTTCGTCGACACGAAGGTGCGGCTGGCGCCGCTGAGCTGGTTGGCGAACGCGCGGCGCGCGAGCCATTCGTCGAGCACCGGCTCGCCGCAGGAAAACCCGCCGAGCTTGTGCTGCGGCGCGAGCGGCGTGGGTGGACGCAAATTCACTCGGCGGCCGGCCACGGGGCTTTGACCGCAAGCAGGCGGTCGAGACCCGGGTTCGGCGTCGGCGGCGCATCGAGCAGCGCGTTGAAGTCGCGGAATCGGACGTCGTCGAGCTTGAAGAACACCTGGTCGAGCAGCACCGCCTGCGCTCGCTCACAAGCGGACTCGAGCATGAAATCCGAGCGGTTCTTGCCCAGCAGACGTGCGGCCTGGTCGATCAGGTCACGCTGCTCGGGCAAGGCGCGCAGGTTGATCGCCGCGTCGCGCATCATCGGCCCCTATGTAGACAATGGATATACAGATTCTAAGCCGGTGTATAGCTGTTGTCCATGCGCGGTGCGCCGGGCCCAGCCGCAGACGGCTTCCATACGTGATCGCCGGACGCCTATCTTGCAACTGCAAGAACTGACGTTTGTCCGCTCGATGAGGGCTTCAACGGCCTATAGGCGGTGGGAGCGTTCATGATGGCTCCGGGCTACGATGGTCGCATTCGTTGTCGTTCGGACATGCACCGTGCTTGAACAAGACAGCCCGCTGCCGCGATGGTTCACCCTGTTGCCGATCGGTGCCTTCCTCGCGCTGCTCGTGATGGGCTTGACGCATCAAAACTTCGAGCCGAGCCACGCCTACCTGACCGTGGGCGCGGTCGCGACTCTTGTCGCCACGGTCTGGCTGGCGAATCACCTGCGTGGGCATATCGTGGGTTGTGCCTATCGGCCTCGCTTCGGTGGCGAAATGGTCACCATGAGCGGAAGCCGCGCCTGGCAGCAGAGCTTGGTGGTGTCGCTGGTGTGCGTGCTGGCGGTGGCATTTTTCATGGGCTCGTTCTGCAACACCGTGTTTGGCAAGACACGCTTTTCGCGCTACGTCGTGATCGGGAAGTACGTCGAGCACCAGCGCTTCACGTCATGCAACACGCTGCGCATCGCGCGTCAAAGCGTGCGCTTGATCACCGCGAGGGCGCGACACCACGTTTGCGTTTCTGCCATGGTGTTTGATGCGGTGTCGCCGGGCGCCGCGTTGATGGTTGGCGAGCAGACTTCGTGGTTCGGCAAAGAGTTCACGAGTGAGCAGCCGATTCTGCAGTAGCGTGCGCTTGAGTCGCCGCATCGGCCGCGATGGAGGACACGACCTCCGGCCAATGAGCTTTCCCGCCACCAAGCGCCTGGCGGCGCTGTAGTGGGGGTTTCGCGGGTCAAGGACTTGGACTTACCACGTTGCCGTGGCAGAGGTTTGGGTCTCGCCGCCACGCCCGTTCCAGGCGTGTGCGCATCAATGAGGACCACCCATGCGCTGTTCCGGTCGCATTGGCCGCACCCGTTCAGCGCGCCAGGAAACCGGTGGAGAGCCAGGGCACCGCGGCGACCACGACGATGCCGGCGAGCAGCGCCGCGAGGTAGCCCAGCAGCGGGCGCACACCCTGCTCGGGCGGCACGCGGCCGATGGCGCAGGCGGCGTAGTAGCCCACCCCCAGCGGAGGCATGAACAGGCCCAGGCCCATCGACAGCACGACCACCATCGCGTAGTGCACCTCGTTGATTCCCAGTTGCTGCGCGACCGGGAACAGCAGCGGGCCGAACAGCACCATCGCCGGGATGCCCTCGAGCACCGAGCCGAGCAGCACGAACAGCGGGATCGACGCGGCCAGGAATACCGGGCCGCCGCCCGGCAGCGAGGCCATGGCCTGTGCCAGCGAGCCCGAGAACCCCGACTGCGTCAGGCCCCAGGCGATCGCGGTGGCGGTGCCGATGATGAACAGGATCGACCCCGACAGGCTGGCGGTCTCCACCAGCATGGGCAGCAGGCGCCGCCAGTCGAAGCGGCGGTACACCAGCATCCCGATGGCGGTGGCGTAGACGATGCCCAGCGTGGACACCTCGGTGGCGGTGGCGATGCCGTCGACCACCGAGGCGCGGATCACGAAAGGCAGCGCCAGGGCCGGCGCGGCGACCAGGCCCAGGCGCAGCACCTCGGAGCGCGGCGCGCGCGGGCGGCGCGCGCCCTGGCCGCGGTTGCGGCGCCAGATCAGCAGGCACAGCGCCACCCCTGTGACCAGCGCCGGCAGCAGCCCGCCGGTGAACAGCGCCGAGATCGACACCCCGGTCACCGAGCCGATGGTGATCAGCACCAGGCTGGGTGGAACAGTCTCGGTCTGCGCGCCGGTGGCGGCGAGCAGCGCGACGAGTTCGCCGCCGCTGCTTCCCTGGCGCTGCATCTCGGGGAACAGCGCCGGCGCGATGGCCGCCATGTCGGCAGCCTTCGACCCGGAGATGCCGGAGACCAGGTACATCGCGCCCACCAGCACGTAGGACAGGCCGCCGCCCACGTGCCCGAGCAGCGCCGCGAGGAAATCGATCATGGCGCGCGCCATGCCGGTCATCTCGATCAGCAGCCCGAGGAATACGAACAGCGGCACGGCGAGCAGGATCAGGTGCGACATGCCCTCGTCCATGCGCCCAACCAGGATCTGCAGCGGGGTCTGCGTGGACATCGCCAGGTAGCTGAACGCTGCCAGCCCGAATGCGAAGGCGATGGGGATTCCCGCCAGCACGCAGCCGGCTCCGACCCCGACCAGGAAAATCAGCAGGTCGAGCTGGCCGAGGGATTCGAACTGCGGGCGGGCCCAGGCCAGCAGCAGACCGAGCAGCACCGGCAGCAGCAGGGCGCCGAGCGCCCGGCGCGCGGTGCATTCACGCAGCAGGCGCAGCAGCGCGACGGCCGCCATCAGCACGATGCCCAGCGGCATGGCCGCGGCTCGCCACAGGTCCGAAAGGCCCATCGCCGGCGTGGTGATGATCTGCTGGCCCTGCGCGAACTGCCACGCCGGCCACGCGATGAATCCCAGCAGCGCCAGGCTGGCGCCCAGCGCCAGCGCACGCAGGCGTTCGCGCCACGCCGGGTCCAGGCGCGCGACCAGCGCGTTCATGCGCATGTGCTCGTCGCGGCGCAGCGCGACCACCGCGCCGAGCATGGCCAGCCACAGGAACAGCATCGATGCGAGTTCGTCGGACCACACCAGCGGATGGCCCAGCGCGCGCGCGACGATGCCCGCCAGCAGCACCAGCACTTCCAGCAGCACCAGGATCGCCGCGAGGGATTCCACCGGACGGCCGAGCAGCGCATCTGCCCAGGCCGCGGGGCCTCGCGGCGCCTGGTGCGCGCTCACGCCAGCTTCCCTGTGCTGCGTTCGAGGATGCTCCAGGCCTGTTCGCCGTACTTGGCCTTCCACTGGGCGTAGAACCCGGCCTTGCGCAGCTGGGCGCGGAAGCTGTCGGGGCTGGTGGCGTTGAACACCATGCCCTTGGACTTCAACT
>JAJZHH010000122.1 GCA_021804595.1 Pseudomonadota bacterium | reverse complement strand
CGAAACAACGCCTACATGGGCCACTACGCCGAATATCGCACCACCGGCGTGGGTCGAACCTCAGAATCTGTCCACGGCTCACCGGGGTGCTCGCCACCACCGCGTGCCCTGCAGCGGTGGGCTACTCACCGCCGCCTTCTGAGGACGCTCATGACGAACATTCGACCCACCCAACCCTGGCTTGCGCTGCTGGCTCTGGCGCTGTCGGGCACGCCGGCCTGGAGTGCGCCGCCCGCGCCGGCGGCCGCCGCGTCGGCACCGGCGCCAGATGCAGCGTCGGCCTGGCGCGTCGAACGCGAGCAGCCGATTTCGCAGGCCTTGGCGGCGTGGGCAGCGCGCGCCGGCTGGGCGCTGCAGTGGCAGTCCGGCGGCGACTGGCTGGCGCCCCAGGTCACCGTGTTTCACGGCGACTTCGTCGCCGCGGCCAAAACTCTGGTCGAAGCCCTGGCCGCCGAAGGCGCCGATGTCCGCGCCACCTTCTACCAAGGCAACAAGACGCTGGTGATCCGCGCGGGAGGAAACCATGAATGAGCTGGGTCGAGGCGCCGCGCTGGCGGCGGCATGCGCGCTGGCGCTGGGCGGGTGCGCGACGACGCCGAGCCCGCAGATCCAGCAGCAGATCGACACGACGACGGCCGCGGCGAAAGTTCAAACGCTGCCGAACTCGCCGCCGGTGGTGCAGGAGGTCGACGCGCCGTGGCTGTTGGGGCAGCGCGTCGAACCGCCGCATCCGCAGCCGGCCGTGCTCGAGCGCCGGATCGTGCTGGCCGCGGCGATGCCCTTGCGTCTGGACCAGATCGCCGGGCGGATCACCGACGCGCTCGGCGTCGACGTCGAGGTCGACCCCTCGTTGAACGCCGCCGCGGCACCCGGGCAGGGCCCCAGCGCGCAAGCTGCCGCGAAGGGCGCCGGTGAAGGCGCTGGCCGAGCCGCCGCGAGGCGCACGATGCGCGTGGATTACGTCGGGTCGCTGCGCGGATTGCTCGGCGAGGTCGGCAGCCATCTCGGCGTGTACTGGCGCATCAACCCTGCCGGCGCCGTCGAGTTCTTCGCCACGCAAACGCGCACGTTCGCCATCGATGCGCTGAACTGGAACACCGAAAACGAAAGTCGCATCGCCTCATCCGCGACCGGCGGCGGCGCGACGGGACAGGGCTCCAGCACGTCGACCGGGGCCATCACGGCCAAGGCGGTGTCGCTGAGCGACACCTGGAAGTCGATTCAGTCCACCGCGGCGCAGGTGGCCGGGGCTGGAGCGCAGGTGGTCGCCGATCCGTCGAACGGCATGCTCGTGGTCACCGCCGCGCCGCCGCAGCTCGCGCGCGTCGCAACCTGGGTCGCGCAGCTCAATCGCAGCCTGAACGAACAGGTGGCGCTCGACGTGCAGGTCTATTCGGTCGACCTGAAGCGCGAGGACGCGCTGGGCTTCAACCCGGCGGTGATGTTCAACAACGCAGCGTCCAACTATGGCCTGAGCCTCAGCGGCGCGCCGACTCCGAGCGTGGCCAGCGGCCTGACCCCATTCTCGTTCGGCGCCAACATCCTGACCCCCGCGAACACGAACGGCCATGGCTTCGGCAACAGCACCGCGGTGCTGCAGGCGCTGTCGCAGTTGGGCCGCACCTCGCTGCTCGTCTCGCGCCCTGCGGTGACGGTCAACGGCCAGCCGACGACGATCCAGCAGGCGCTGCAGACCGGCTATCTGCAGAGCTCGAGCACGCGGCCGTCGACCACGGTCGGCGTCGCACCGTCGACCACGCTGACCCCCGGGATCGTGACCACCGGCTTCACGCTGCTGACCGTGCCGCGGATCGACGGCAACCGCATCATCCTCGGCCTGAGCATGTCGCTGGCGCCGCCGCCGAAACTGACCACTTTCAGCTCCAACGGCTCGCAAATCCAGCTGCCGACGGTTTCGCCCACCACGGCGCAAGAAGTCGCCGTGCTGCGATCGGGTCAGTCGTTGATGCTCACCGGACTGCAGCAGACCTCGAACCAATCGACCGACACCGGGGTCGGC
This sequence comes from Pseudomonadota bacterium, assembly GCA_021804595.1. GTDB lineage: Bacteria > Pseudomonadota > Gammaproteobacteria > Burkholderiales > Burkholderiaceae_C > Thiomonas_A. The sequence goes on along the minus strand of JAJZHH010000122.1, from coordinate 4,702 downwards.
GACCCCAGCTTCAAGCTGTTCGGCGGCGGCAACGACACTCAACACGATCACAGCATGCTGGTCGTCGTCGTCACCGCGCGTCGCATCTGACCGGAGACGGCGACGATGCAGATCATCGATGCCGGCGAGGTGCTGCTGGCGGCCGGGCTCGAGTGGGACGTGTCCAGCAGCGGCAGCTTCAACACGGCGCAGCTGAAGTCCAAGGCCAGGGCGCACAAGGCCCGCCACTATGTCGAGCACGTCCCGCGCCACGCGGCGCGCGAGCGCCTGTACGGTTTCGGCACCCTGACGCCCGCGGTGGCCAGGGAGCGCCGCACCGTGCTGAGCCTGGCCAGCCTGGTCGCGCGCGCCGGGCCCGACCATTTGGTGTTCGTCGCGGCGCTCGGCGGCGGCGTGGCGGCGCTCGTCGGCGTGCTCGGCGGGCAGCCGGTGCCGCGACTGGATCTGGTCGGCGCCGAGGAAGACCTCGTCGCCGAGCTGCACGGTTTCGTCGCCGCCCACGGCATGGTGCGCATTCATTACGCCGAGGCCCTTGGCCACCCCGAGTTCCACGTCCCGGGCTGCGACTGGGTGACGCTGGCCCTGGACGCCGACGACCGTCACCTGGCTCGTGTGCGCAGGGTTCCGGTGCCGATCGGCGCGCCCGCGCTGATCACCGGGCTGCTGGTGACGGCCGGCGCCGCCGCCGTCGCCATCGCGTGGCAACAGCGCGAGCAGACCTTGGAAGGCGTCGAACAAAGTGCCATGCCGATCAACTTCGGACCAACGTACGCCAGCGCCAAGCAAGCGGCGTTCGCCAGCTTGCCGCGCCATCCGGCCGACGCGCTTGGCGTGCGCATGGCCGACTGGATGCTGCGCGAGCCGGTCACGCAAAGCGGCTGGAAGCTGCGCCGGGTTGAATGCAGCGCCGCGCCTGGCCCTGGCAGGCAGGCCATATGCACGGCGAGCTGGGAGCCCGCTTCGGCCGACGCCACCTTTGCCGCCTTCGGCACGGCCTCGCCGTCGGCGCAGTTGGCCATCTCGCTCGACCGCATCGTCACCCAACAGCACGTGGACACAGCCGGACTGCCCTCGCTTTCGGCCGATACCCGCTACCCGATGCTGCAGGAGTTCCTGCTGCGCGACGGCAGCTTCTTCCAGTCGATCGCCCGGCTGGGCGTCGTGCTGCAGCTCGGCCAGCCGACCCGGGTCGGCACGTTCGCGGGGCCGAAAGTGCCGGGCATGGTCGAGCAGATCCGCTGGTCGATGCAAGGCCCTGTGCAGTGGATGCGCACGCTGTTGACCGCGCTGCCGCCGAATATGGCGATCAGCGCCGTCACCGTGGCCTTGCAGGGTGCGGTCCCCAATTTCGATGCCAAGGGAGTCCTGTATGTCACAGCACCGTAGCGCCTGGCTCACGGCCGCCCTTTGCATGGTCGCCACGGCGGCGTCGGCACAGGCCGTCCCGGCGCTGGCGCCGGCGACCAGCGCGGCGCGCTTGACCCTGGAGCAACTGGCCCAGGCCGCCACCGCGGCCGCCAGCGCGCGCACCGCCCCGCTGCCCGCGCAGCTTGCGCCTCCTCCGCCGTCGCCGGCGCCGGCCACCGCGCCTGCTGCGGCCGCGGCTGCGCCCGAACTGCTCGAGATCCTCGGCACCCCGGACAGCCCCCTGGCGCGCATCGCCATCGACGGCGTCGTCTATACAGCGTCGGCGGGCCGGCCGGAGCTCGGCGCAAGCCCGTGCACCCTGGCCTCCATCGACGTCGAATCACGCAGCGCCGTTGTCCGTTGCGGCGGCGAGCGCCAGGCGCGCACGGTGCGCCTGGGCCTGGGCCAGCGCCCCGGCGGGCAGGATCGGCCGCGCGACCGCTGAAGCGAGGCGAGCCGTGTCGCTGTTCAGACCGAAAAAGCCCGCCGCCGGCATGCTGCAGCCGCGGGGCGCCGCGCCGGCAGCCACCGCCGTGCAGTGGCACACGCTCGACACGTTCCGCCAGCACTACGGCGACGTCGCCCCTTACACCGAGCGCCTGCCGCTCGATGCGGGATTCGACGCCTGGATGGAGTCGAGCGCGATCGTGCTGCGCCTGCCCGCGCGCCAGCCGGAAGTCCTGCTGGCTTCGATCGCCGCGGTGCGCAGCGGGGTGATGCTGGCGCAACTGCGTGCCACGCTGCGCGAGGCCGTCGGCGAAATCGACGAGTGCACGGTCAGCGCGCAGCTGCTGCAGCACTTGCGCGAAGTCACGGCTCGCTCCGCTGGCGGCGCATCGGCGCAGACCAGCGAGCACCGCGTCCAGGGCACGATCTACGACGCGCAGTTCCGCGAACTGGTCGAGCGCGCGATCGCCAGCGGCGCCTCGGACATCCACTTCAGACTGCGCAACGACGGCGGCGAATCGCGCGGCGACGTGCTGCTGCGCATCGACGGCGAACTCGAGCCGGCGCTGGCCATGGCGCCGGCGCAAATGCACGAACTCATCGCCGCCGCCTACGCCAAGTCCGACGCCAATTCGCTGGCCGAAGGCGAAGGCCAGTTCAACGCGCGGCGACCGATGGCCAGCTTCATCCGCATGCCCGACGCACGCCACGTCGAGCTGCGTTTCCAGTCGGCGCCCGAGCGCTACGGCGTCGACGTCGCGATCCGTGTGCTGAACTACGACGGCAAGGTCAGCGACAGCCCCGACATCGGCGCGCTGGGCTACCTGCCCGATCAAGTCGCGCTGCTGCACGAGTACGGCCACGGGCCAGGCGGCGGCGTGATCTTCGCCGGTCAGACCGGGTCGGGCAAGACCACCGCGCTCAACGCCCTGGTCGCCAGCCACCCCGACGTGCGCGCCGGCACCGCCTACGCCGCGACGCTGGAGGACCCGCCCGAGGGGCGGCCGCCGAACGTGTCGCAGTTCGCCGTGGCGCGAGCGGCCGAGCGCGGCGGCACCGGCGACGACAATCCCTTCGTCGCCGGGCTGCGTGTGCGCATGCGCAGCGACGGCGACATCCTGGTCATGGGCGAGATCCGCGACAGCGCCACGGCCGAGATCTTCGCCCAGCTCGGCATGTCGGGGCACAAGGTGTTCGCCTCGTTTCACGCCGGCAGTTGCCGCGGCAGCTACGAACGCCTGACCAGCCGGCTCATGGGGCTGAGCCACGAGATCGTGGCCAGCGCCGACGTGATCGGGCTGACCGTGTTCCAGCAACTGGTCCCCAAGCTGTGCCCGCACTGCCGGATCCCGGCGCGCGAGGCCTGGTCCGGGCCCGAGGAGCGCAGCCGCCTGGCGCGGCTCGCGGCGCTGGGAATCGACGCCGGGCTGCTGTTCGTGCGCAACAACCACGGTTGCCCAGCCTGCAGCCGCGGCCGGGTCGGGGTCCAGGTGGTGGCCGAAATGTTCGCGCCCGACGACGCACAGCGCCTGCTGCTTGCCGGCGGACGCCTCGGCGAGGCCTTCCGCAGCTGGCGCCGCCGGCGCGACGCCGATCTGCAATCGGCCTCGACGCTGGGCAAGACAGCGTTCGAGATCGCACTGCACTTCGCCGCGCGCGGCGTGATCGGCATCGACACCGTCGACGGGCTGGTCGGGCGCATTTCGACCTACGAGGAGCAGCACGCCGATGGCTGAACTCACCCTCGCCACGCTGCGCGATCCCGGCGCCCTGGCTCGCGCCTGGCGCATCCGCGGCTTCAGCTCGCGCCGGCTGGCGTTCTACGAGGACTTTCTCGACAGCGGGATCGAGCTGCGCCCCTATTGCCGGCTTCGCGCCGAGAAGCTCGAAGGACGCGGCGCTCCCGATTTCGCCATCGTGCGCGAGATCGGCGATCGGCTGGCGCAGGGCCGATCGGTGGCCGCCGCGCTGCATGGCTTGGTTCCGCCGTCGGACCTGGTGCTGATCGCCGCGCACGAAAGCCGCGGCACGCTGCGCCAGGGCATCGCGCAAGTCATCGACACCGTGCGCGAGCAGATGCAGCTGCGCGCCGAAGCCCGCAGCCAGCTGGCCGCCCCGCTGATCTACATGGTGCTGGCCATCGCCCTGCTGAGCTACGGCTTGCCGTGGATGGTCGCCCTGATGTCCAAGACGCTGCTCAAGCCCGGCATGATGAGCCTCGACCAGCGCGCCCTGGTCGCGTTCACCGGCTTCATGTCGCAGCATGCGCTGCTGTTCAACGTGCTCTACGTCGCGGCACCGCTGCTCTACCTGGGGTCGCTGCAGCGCTGGACCGTGGCCAGCCACATCCCCGGGCGGCGCTGGATGGACCGCCACTTCGCCCCCTACGCGATCTACCGCGCCTACCACGCCGCGCTGTTCATGCGCTCGCTCGGCGCGCAGCTGGCGGTGACGCCGAAGCTCGAGCACGCGCTCGAAGCGATCCGCGCCAACAGCAACCGCTGGCTTGCCGACTACATCCGCGACATGGAGCAGCGCCTGCCGAGCTGCCGCGTGCGCCCGATCCTGGCCCTCGACGTCGGACTGCTCGACGCGACGATGATCGATTCGCTGATGCTGGTTTCGCTGCGCGGGGACTCCGAGCAGGCGATCGCGTCGCGCGCGCAGACCGCGTGCAAGCGCGCCTCGGCGACGATCCGCGGCTATGTCGGCGCGATGCGCACGGCCGCCTACCTGCTGCTCGGCACGGTGCTGGCCTGGGCCGTGTTGAGCTTGATGACGCAGACCATCAAGCAGCAGACCGAAGCGTTTTCCAACCCCGCTGCGACCCAGCCTGGCCACTAAGGAG
>JAJZHH010000030.1:3945-25958 GCA_021804595.1 Pseudomonadota bacterium | reverse complement strand
TCGAGCCCGGCGTGTTCGGCCTTGATCGCCGCGATGCGCGCCGAGTTGACGCGGCTCATCTGGCCGGCGCCGACGCCGACGGTGGCGCCGTCGCGGGCGTAGACGATGGCGTTGGACTTGACGAACTTGGCCACGCGCCAGGCGAACAGCAGGTCGGCCATTTCACGCTCGCTGGGCGCGCGCCGGCTGACCACGCGGATGTCGCCGTGCAGCGCGAGGTCGGCCTGCTGCACCAGCAGCCCGCCGGTGACGCGCTTGTAGTCCAGCCGCGACGCCGCGGCCGCCGGCCAGCGGCCGCATTCGAGCAGGCGCACGTTCTTCTTCGCGGCGCAGATCTCGGCCGCTTCGGGCGAGACTTCCGGGGCGATGATCACTTCGACGAACTGGCGCTCGACGATGGCCTGCGCGGTGGCCGCGTCGAGCCGCGTGTTGAACGCGATGATGCCGCCGAAGGCGGATTCCTGGTCGGTGCGCCAGGCGCGGTCGTAGGCGCTCAGCGCGTCGGCCGCGCAGGCCACGCCGCAGGGGTTGGCGTGCTTGACGATGACGCACGCCGGACCGGTGTCGAACTGCTTGATGCATTCGAGCGCGGCGTCGGTGTCGGCGATGTTGTTGTAGCTCAGCTCCTTGCCCTGCAGCTGGCGCGCGGTCGCCACCGACGCTTCGCGTGCGCCGGGCTCGACGTAGAACGCCGCCGACTGGTGCGGGTTCTCGCCGTAGCGCAGGTCCTGCGCCTTGACCAGGCACAGGTTGAACTGGTTGGGGTAGGGCGCGAGGCTGCCGTCGTCGCGCAGCGCCGACAGGTGGTTGGAGATCGCCGCGTCGTAGCGCGCGACGCGGTCGAACGCGGCCACCGCCAGCGCGAAGCGCGTCTTCGGCGACACCGTGCCCGACGCTTCGAACTCGGCCAGCGCGGCGTCGTACTGCGCCGGGTCGGTCAGCACGGTGACGCCCTGCCAGTTCTTCGCGCCCGAGCGCACCATCGCCGGGCCGCCGATGTCGATGTTCTCGATCGCGTCCTCGAGCGTGCAGTCGGCGCGCGCCACGGTGGCTTCGAACGGATACAGGTTGACGACCAGCCAGTCGATCGTCGGGATGCCGTGCGCGGCGATCGCGTCCATGTGGCTGCTGAGGTCGCGGCGCGCGAGCAGCCCGCCGTGCACTTTCGGGTGCAGCGTCTTGACGCGGCCGTCGAGCATTTCGGGAAAGCCGGTGTGCTCGGCGACTTCGGTCACCGGCAACCCCGAGTCGGCGAGCAGGCGGGCGGTGCCGCCGGTCGACAGCAGCTTGACGCCGCGCTGGTGCAGGCGGCGCGCCAGTTCGACGACGCCGGTCTTGTCGGAAACGGAAATCAATGCGTGCATGGCGGTCTCGACTTGTTTACTTGATGAGTTTGTGATCCTTGAGCTTCTTGCGCAGCGTGTTGCGGTTGATGCCCAGCCACTGCGCGGCGACCGACTGGTTGTCTCCGGCGCGGCGCATGACGTTCTGCAGCAGCGGCTTTTCGACCGTCAGCATGACCATCGCGTGGATGCCGTGCGGCTCGGTACCGTTGAGGTCGTGGAAATAGGTGTCGAGCGAGTCGATCACGCACTGTTCGAGCGAGGACTTCTGGTTCATCAGGCGGCAAGTGCTGAAGGTGCGCGCTTGAGCAGCGCGTCGAAATGGCAGGCCACCGCGTCGAGTTGCGCGGCGGGGTCTTCGAGGCGGTTGAACACGGCGCGGAACGCCGCGGCGCCGGGCAGCTCGGCGATGGCCCAGCCGACGTGCTTGCGCGCGCTGCGCATGCCGCCGGCGCCGTGGAAGGCGTGGTGTTCGCGCAGGTGTTCGAGCAGCCAGTCGCGCTGCTGCTCGAGGCTGGGCCACGGCGGCTCGACGCCGTCGCGCAGCGCCGCCGCGATGTGGCCGAGCAGCCACGGCCGGCCGAGCGCGGCGCGGCCGATCATCACCGCGTCGGCGCCGGTCGCGGCGAGCACCGCGCGCGCCTGCGCGGCGCTGCCGATGTCGCCGTTGGCGACCACCGGGATGCTCAGCTCGCGCTTGATCGCGGCCACCGTGTCGTGCTCGGCGACGCCGCCGTAGCCTTGTTCGCGGCTGCGCCCGTGCACGGTGATCAGCGCCACGCCGGCGTCCTGCGCGGCGCGCGCCAGCCGCGGCGCGTTGCGCTGCTGGGCGCACCAGCCGGTGCGCATCTTCAAGGTCACCGGAACGCTCAGCGGCTGCATCGCGGCGACCACCGCGTCGATGATGCGCAGCGCCTGCTGCTCGTCGCGCATCAGCGCCGAGCCGGCTTCGATGCTGCACACCTTCTTCGCCGGGCAGCCCATGTTGATGTCGATGATCTGCGCGCCGGCGGCGACGTTGGCGATCGCCGCGGCGGCCATGTCGTGCGGGTCGACGCCGACCAGCTGGGTGGCGATCGGGCCGGGCTCGCCGCTGTGGTCGCGACGCCGCGAGGTCTTCAGCGTGTCCCACAGCTCGCGCCTGGACGTGACCATCTCGCTGACACAGTGTCCGGCGCCCAGACGCCGCGCGATGCGGCGCCACGGCAGGTCGGTGACGCCGGCCATCGGCGCCGCGAACACGCGGTTGGCCAGGCGGTGGCGGCCGAGCATCAGCGAGACGTCTTGGGGCGGCGGCATGGCATCGCGCCCGGCGGTGCGTCAGGCGTTGCGTGTTTTTTGTGCAGGAGGCGGCATTCTAGCCCCGGCCGCCGAGCCGCCCGCCGCCTGCGCGGAGCGGCGCTGCGCGACGCGCGCGAGCACTTCGCGCTTCGCCTCGTCGTCCAGTGCGCTCCAGTGGGCGATCTCGCCCAGCGTGCGCGCGCAGCCGCGGCACAGTCCGCTGGTTTCGTCCATCGTGCAGATCTGCACGCACGGCGACGGCACCGGCATCGCGCGCGCCTTCAGCCGCCGACGGCGATGTCGACCGGCGCCACGCCCAGCCACCGCGGCAGGTCGTCGGGGCGCAGCGCGAACACCGCGTGCGGATGCCCGGCGGCGGCCCAGATGCGGTCGAAGCGCCACAGGCTGGAGTCGATCAGCGCCAGCGGCGCGTGGGCGTGGCCCAGCGGGCTGACGCCGCCGATGGCGAAGCCGGTGGCGGCGCGCACGAACGCGGCGTCGGCGCGGCCGACCGCGCCGACGTGTTGCGCCACGCGCGCTTCGTCGACGCGGCGGTCGCCGGCGCAGACGACGAGCACCGCGCGGCCCGACTCGAGATGGCGCAGCACGATCGATTTGGCGATCTGGCCGAGCTGCACGCCGAGCGCGTCGGCCGCCTGCTGCGCGGTGCGCGCGGCGGCGTCGAGCAGCCGCGGCGCGTCGGCATGGCCGAGCTCGCGCAGCCGCGCGGCGACGCGCTGCACCGATTCCGGGTAGGCCGGATCGTAAGCGCCTGCCTCGGGCGGCGGGCTGGCCGCAGCCGGGCCCTGGGCGCGCGCTTCACTCACTGGCGGCTCCAGCCCGGCGCAGGCGTAGCGCGCGTCCGGCGCGGCTGTGGCTGGCGCGGCCCAGCGCGTCGCTGATGAAGGCGCCGGCGTCGACCACTGAGTCGAGGTCGACCCCGGTGTGCAGCCCGAGCCCGTGCAGCATGTACAGCAGATCCTCGGTGGCCAGGTTGCCGGTGGCGCCCTTCGCGTACGGGCAGCCGCCGAGGCCGGCGACCGAGGCGTGGAAACGGGCCACGCCGATCTCGAGCGCGGCCAGCACGTTGGCCAGGGCCTGGCCGTAGGTGTCGTGGAAGTGGCCGGCCTGCCGCGCCAGCGGCAGCACCCGCGAAGTGGCCTCGAACACCGCCTGCACCGCGCCGGGCGTGCCCACGCCGATGGTGTCGGCGATGTCGACGCTGTCGCAGCCGAGGTCGACCATGCGCTGCGTGACCTCGGCCACCGCGGCCGGCTGCACCTCGCCCTGGTAGGGGCAGCCCAGCGCGCACGAGATCGACCCGCGCAGCTTGACGCCGGCGTCGCGCGCCATCGCCGCGACCGGCTCGAAGCGCGCGATCGACTCGGCGATCGAGCAGTTGATGTTGCGCTGCGCGAACGCTTCGCTGGCGGCCGAGAACACGACGACTTCGCCGGCGCCGGCGGCCAGCGCCGCTTCCATGCCGCGCGCGTTGGGCACCAGCGCCGAATACACGGTGCCGGGGCGGCGCGCGATGCGCGCCATCAGCTCGGCGCTGTCGGCCATTTGCGGCACCCAGCGCGGCGAGACGAAGGCGGCGGCTTCAACGTTGGCGAAGCCGGCCGCGGCCAGGCGCTCGACCAGCTCGATCTTGGTCTGCAACGCGATCGGCGCCGCTTCGTTCTGCAGTCCGTCGCGCGGGCCGACTTCGACGACCTCGACGCGGGTGGGCAAGTGTTTCAAGGTGGACATCGCGTTCTCCGTCAGTAACCGAGCCCGGCGTCGACCACACCGCCGGGCGCTTCGCCGCGTTCGATCGCGGCGATCTTGCGCATCACCTGCGCGGCGGCCGGGCCGACCAGCGTGGCCGCGGCGACGTGCGGCGTGATGCGTACGCGCGGGTGCTGCCACAGCGCGTCGTCGGCCGGCAGCGGCTCCTCGGCGAACACGTCGAGCGTGGCCCCGGCCAGGTGGCCCGAGTCCAGCAGCTCGAGCAGGTCGTGCGCGTCGACCACCGCGCCGCGCCCGGCGCTGACCAGGTGGGCGCCGGCCGGCAACTGCTGCAGCGCGCGCCAGTCGAGCAGTCCGCGGGTGTGCGCGGTCAGCGGCAGCAGCACGACGAGCACGCGGCACGCGGCGAGGAACTCGTCGAGGTGGTCGAGCGCGTACAGCGGCCACGCCGGGTCGACGCCGTCGCGCGCGCGGCCGCTGCGCGTGCACGCCAGCACCGGGAAGTCCATCGCCGCGATGCGGCGCGCCGCGGCCAGCCCCATCTGGCCCAGGCCGAGGAAGCCCACATGGAAGCCGCCGCGCGGCGCCAGCGGCAACGACTGCCATTGGCGGCGCGACTGCTGCACCGCGTAGTCGGGCATGCGCCGGTAGGCGTGCAGCACGGCCTCGGCGACGTAGTCGGCCATCTGCCGGCCCATGCCGGCGTCCTCGAGCCGGATCAGCGGCACGTCGGGCGCGTGGCTGCGCATCAGCGGCAGCACCGCGTCGACCCCGGCGCCGAGGTTGAACACCGCGCGCAAGCCGAGCTGGCCGGCCAGCCAGTCGGCCGGCGGCTTCCACACCAGCGCGAAGTCGGCCTGCGTGTCGGGCTCGGCGCGCGCGTCGAACACCTCGATCGCCAGCCCGAGTTCGCCGGCGTGCTGCGTCAGCGCGTCGCGCCAGCGGCGCAGCGGCTCGTCGGGGTCCCAGACCGCCAGTTTCACGCCGCGTCCTCGCCTTGCGGTTCGCGCATGCGCAGCAGCGCGGCGCCTTCGGCGATCTGCTCGCCGACCGCGACCAGCACCGCGTCGACCACGCCGTCGTCGGCCGCCTGCAGCGTGTGTTCCATTTTCATCGCCTCGAGCACCAGCAGCGGCTGGCCGGCCTTGACCGCGTCGCCGGCGGCGACGAGCAGCGCGGCGACGCGCCCGGGCATCGGTGCGTTCAGCCTGGCGTCGGCGGCGCCGCCGGCGGCGCCGTGCACATCCGCGGCGCGCAGCCGCACCGCGACCTGCGCACCGGCCTCGAACACCGCGCAGCCCTGCGCCGGGTCGCCGACGACGTGGGCGCGGCGCACCGCGTCGCCGTGCACGACGTGCAGCGCGAGCTCGCCGGCGGCGCTGCGCACAGCCTGCCAGCGCAGCGGCAGCGCGGCGCCGTCGCCGAGTGCGAGGCGCCAGCCGCCGGCGGCGCCGCGCTGCAGCAGCGCGTCGACTTCGACGCCGCCGGCCGCCCAACGCAGCCGGCGCGCGGGAAGATGGCCGTTGCTCCAGCCGTCGGCGCGGCTCCACGGGTCGGCGTCGGCAGCCGCGGCCTCGTGCTCGAGCAGCGCGCAGCTGGCGACCAGCGCGGCGTCGGCGGCGGCCAGCCCTTCGGCCAGCAGCCGGTCCTGCGCGCGCGCGATCAGTCCGGTGTCCATGCGCGCCGAGGTGAACTCGTCCTCGCCGAGCAGGCGGCCGAGGAACTCGGCGTTGCATTCGAGCCCGGCCACGCGCGTCGCGCGCAGCGCCGCGCGCAGCCGGGCGATGGCTTGCGCGCGGTCCTCGCCCCAGGCGATCAGCTTGGCGATCATCGGGTCGTAGTACGGCGTGATGCGGTCGCCTTCGCGCACGCCGCTGTCGACGCGCAACGCGGCCGGCTGCGCGCCGTCGCCGACGACGAAGGCGACGTGCTCGGGCAGCGCGAAGCGCAGCAGCTCGCCGGTGGCCGGCAGGAAGCCGCTGCGCGGGTTTTCCGCGTACAGCCGCACTTCGACGGCGTGGCCGCGCGGCTGCGCCGGTGCGGCCGGCAGCGGCTCGCCGGCGGCCACGCGCAGCTGCCACTCGACGAGGTCGAGCCCGGTGATCATTTCGGTCACCGGGTGCTCGACCTGCAGCCGGGTGTTCATTTCCATGAAGTAGAAGCCGCGGATGCCGCCGGCGCCGTCGCCTTCGGCGATGAACTCGACGGTGCCGGCGCCGCGGTAGCCGACCGCCTGCGCCGCGGCCACCGCGGCCCGGCTCAGCTCGGCGCGCTGGTCGTCGCTCAGCCCCGGCGCCGGCGCTTCCTCGACGACTTTCTGGTGGCGCCGCTGCAGCGAGCAGTCGCGCTCGAACAGCGCGGTGGCGCGCCCGTGCGCGTCGGCGAACACCTGGATCTCGATGTGGCGCGGGTTGGCCACCAGCTTCTCGATCAGCACCGCGTCGTTGCCGAACGCGGCGCGCGCCTCGCGTCGGCACGAGGCCAGCGCGGCGGCGAACTCGTCGGCCGCGTGCACCGCGCGCATGCCCTTGCCGCCGCCGCCGGCGCTGGCCTTGATCAGCACCGGAAAGCCGATGCGCGCGGCTTGCGCGGCGAGCAGCGCGTCGTCCTGGTCGGCGCCGTGGTAGCCGGGAACCAGCGGCACGCCGGCGTCCTGCATCAGCCGCTTGGATTCGGCTTTCAGCCCCATCGCGTCGATCGCTTCGGCCGGCGGGCCGATGAACACGATGCCGGCCTGCGCGCAGGCGCGCGCGAACTCGGCGTTCTCGCTGAGGAAGCCGTAGCCGGGGTGGATGGCCTGCGCGCCGCAGGACTTCGCCGCCTGCAGGATGCGCGCGGCGTCGAGGTAGCTGCGCGCGGCCTCGGCCGGGCCGATCGGCAGCGCCTCGTCGCACGCGGCGACGTGCGCGGCGCCGGCATCGGCGTCCGAATACACCGCGACGCTGGCCACGCCGAGGCGGCGGCAGGTAGCGGCGACGCGGCAGGCGATTTCGCCGCGGTTGGCGATCAGGATCTTGCTGAACATGGCGGTCAACGGTTGGGCTTCGGAGGGGCGGATTCACCGACGACGTGCACGTCGGTGATGTCGGCGATCGCGCTGTGCGGCGCCGCGGTGGGTTTCGGCGCCGGGGTCGCCGCGTTCGCGGCGGCCGGCGGGCGTTCGGCGCGGCCGCTGAAGGCGCGCACCAGGCGGCCGAGCAGCGTGCGTACGTGGCGCGCGCTGACGCGCAGCAACCAGACCATGCCGAACATCAGCGCGACGAGCAGCAGCAGCCAGGCCAGTGGGTAGCTCCATGCCAGCCAGATCGAGCCGAACACGGCGATTTCCTCGGCCAGCGACGCGCCGATGTTGGAGAACGGCTCGGGCGTGGTGTTGATCGCGGCGCGCGTGGCCAGCTTGGTCAGCGCGGTCGCCGCGGCGAGGCCGCCGCCGACGACCAGCGCCAGCGTCGCCCCCAGCGTGTGGTTGCCGCCGACCAGCGCGGCGGCGAGCAGCGCGCCGGTGACCACGCGCAAGGGCGCCGCGGCGAAGTCCGACAGGCTGTCGACGCCGGGAATCTTGTCGGCGATGAAGCCGGCGAACGCGAGCAGGCTGCTCAGGCCGACGACCAGCGGCGACGCCAGCCACGCCAGCGGCGCCGGCAGCGTGATCCAGCCGCCGAGCCCGGCGGCGCCGAGCACGAACACGACCAGCGCGGCGCGCAGGCCGCTGGCCCAGCCCAGCGCGGCCGCCAGCGCGATCGCCTGCAGCGTCGCGGCGTCCATCAGCCGCGCTCCGCGGCCGGCTGCAGCGCGACCACGCGCGGCGCCGCGGCGGCCGGCACCGCCTCCGGCGACGCGACGCCGTCGGCATGCAGCCCCAGGCGCGCGAACAGCGCGCGGTCGGCGTCGACTTCGGCGTTGCCGGTGACCAGCAGCGTGTCGCCGTAGAAGATCGAATTGGCGCCGGCCAGGAAGCACAGCGCCTGCACGCCGTCGCCGAGCTCGCGGCGGCCGGCCGAAAGCCGCACGCGCGACTTCGGCAGGCAGATGCGCGCGGCGGCGACGACGCGAACGAATTCGAAGGGGTCGAGGTCGGGCGCGTGCTCCAGCGGCGTGCCGGCGACGCGCACCAGCGCGTTGATCGGCACCGATTCGGGCTGCGGCGACAGCGCGGCGAGCTGCGCCAGCAGCGCGGCGCGGTCGCGCCGGCTCTCGCCCATGCCGACGATGCCGCCGCAGCACACTTGCAGGCCGGCGTCGCGCACCGCGTCGAGCGTGTCGAGGCGTTCCTGGTAGGTGCGCGTGCTGATGATCTCGCCGTAGAACTCGGGCGAGGTGTCGAGGTTGTGGTTGTAGAAGTCGAGCCCGGCGTCGGCCAGCCGCTGCGCCTGCGCGCGGTCGAGCATGCCCAGCGTCATGCAGGTCTCCAGCCCCAGCGCCTTGACCCCGGCGACGATCTCGGCGACCTTGTCGAGGTCGCGGTCCTTGGGCTCGCGCCACGCCGCGCCCATGCAGAAGCGCCCGGCGCCGGCGTCCTTCGCGGCGCGCGCGTTGGCCAGCACCAGATCGACGTCCATCAGCTTGCCGGCGGCCAGCCCGGTGTCGTGGTGCGCCGACTGCGGGCAGTAGCCGCAGTCCTCGGCGCAGCCGCCGGTCTTGATCGACAGCAGCGACGACAGCTGCACTTCGGTCGGGTCGAAGTGCTGCCGGTGCACCTGCTGCGCCTGCCAGATCAGCTCGGGCAGCGGCAGCGCGAGCAGGGTTTCGATGCGTTCCGGGGTCCAGGTCTGGGTCATCTCGTGGTTCAGTTCGGGTTCCATGATGGTTTGCGCCGGCTCAGGAAGGCGTCGATGCCTTCGCGTCCGTCGCGGCTGGCGCGTGCTTCGGCGATGCGCTCGGCGGTGTCGGCGAGCAGTGCCTCGCTGGTGCCGCGGTAGCTGCAGTCGGCGAGCAGGCGCTTGGCCGCGGCCAGCGCCTGCGGCGACGCCGCGTGCAGCGCGCCCAGCCATTGTTGCACCCGGGCGTCGAGCGCGGCGACGTCGTCGGCGACCTCGTGCACCAGGCCGATGCGCACCGCGGTGGCGGCGTCGAACACTTCGGCGCCCAGCGTGTAGCGCTGCGCGGCGCGGGGGCCGATGGCGCGCAGCACGTGCGGCATGATCGTCGCCGGGATCAGCCCCAGCTTGACTTCGCTGAGGCAGAAACGACAGCCGTCCAGCGCGACCGCGAAGTCGCACGCCGCCACCAGGCCGACGCCGCCGGCGAAGGCGTCGCCGTGCACGCGCGCGATCACCGGCAGCGGGCATTCGGCGATCGCGCGCAGCATGCGCGCCAGGCGCATCGCGTCGTCGCGGTTGGCGGCGTCGTCCCAGCCTGCCATCGCGCGCATGTAGTTCAGGTCGGCGCCGGCGCAGAACGCCGGCCCCTGCGCGTCGAGCACGATCGCGCGCAGCGCCGCGTCACGCGGCAGTTCGACGAAGGCGGCGTGCAGCGCGGCGATGGTGTCGGCGTCGAAGGCGTTGCGCACCGCGGGGCGCGCCAGCGTCACGCGCGCGACACTGCCGTCGCGCGCGAGCAGGATCGGATGGGTCATCGTCGCCGCCCTCACATGCGGAACACGCCGAAGCGCGTTTCGGGAATCGGCGCGTTGAGCGCCGCCGACAGCCCCAGCGCGAGCACGCGGCGCGTGTCGGCGGGGTCGATGACGCCGTCGTCCCACAGCCGCGCGGTCGAGTAGTAGGGGTTGCCCTGGGCTTCGTACTGGGCGCGGATCGGCGCCTTGAACGCTTCCTCGTCGTCGGCGCTCCAGCTGCCGCCGCGCGCTTCCAGCCCGTCGCGGCGCACCGTGGCGAGCACGCTGGCGGCCTGTTCGCCGCCCATCACGCTGATGCGCGCGTTGGGCCACATCCACAGCTGGCGCGGGCCGTAGGCGCGGCCGCACATGCCGTAGTTGCCGGCGCCGAAGCTTCCCCCCACGATCACGGTGAACTTCGGCACCGCGGCGCAGGCCACCGCGGTGACCATCTTCGCGCCGTTGCGCGCGATGCCTTCGTTCTCGGCCTTGCGGCCGATCATGAAGCCGGTGATGTTCTGCAGGAACACCAGCGGGATGCGGCGTTGGCAGCACAGTTCGACGAAGTGCGCGCCTTTCAGCGCCGATTCGGAGAACAGGATTCCGTTGTTGGCGATGATGCCGACCGGCATGCCCTCGATGTGCGCGAAGCCGCACACCAGCGTGGTGCCGTAGCGCGCCTTGAACTCGTCGAACTCGCTGCCGTCGACCAGGCGCGCGATCAGCTCGCGCGCGTCGAGCGGTTTGCGCAGGTCCAGCGGCGCCAGCGCGCGCAGCTGCTCGACCGGGTAGGCCGGCGCGCGCGGCGCGCGCCGCTCCAGGTGCTGCGCCTTCGGCCGCCGCGGCAGATGGCCGACGAGGCGCCGCGCGATGCGCAGCGCGTCGTCGTCGTCGTGCGCGAAGTGGTCGGCCACGCCCGACAGTCGCGTGTGCACGTCGGCGCCGCCGAGGTCCTCGGCGCTGACCACTTCGCCGATCGCCGCCTTCACCAGCGGCGGGCCGGCGAGGAAGATCGTGCCCTGCTGGCGCACGATGACCGATTCGTCGCTCATCGCCGGCACGTAGGCGCCGCCGGCGGTGCACGAACCCATGACGACGGCGATTTGCGCGATGCCCTCGGCGCTCATTTGCGCCTGGTTGTAGAAGATGCGGCCGAAGTGGTCGCGGTCGGGGAAGACCTCGTCCTGGTTCGGCAAATTGGCGCCGCCCGAGTCGACCAGGTAAATGCAGGGCAGCCGGTTCTCGCGAGCGATGTCCTGCGCGCGCAAGTGCTTCTTGACCGTCATCGGGTAGTAGGTGCCGCCCTTGACGGTCGCGTCGTTGCAGACGATCACGCATTCGTGGCCGGCGACGCGGCCGATGCCGGTGATGATGCCGGCGCCGGGCGCGGCGTCGTCGTACAGGCCCAGCGCGGCCAGCGCCGAGAACTCGAGGAAGGGCGTGCCGGGGTCGAGCAGACGGGCGATGCGCTCGCGCGGCAGCAGCTTGCCGCGCGCGACGTGCTTGGCGCGCGCGGCGTCACCGCCGCCAGCGGCGACGCGCGCGAGTTGCGCGTCGAGCTCGGCGAGCAGCTCGCGCATGCCGTCGAGGTTGGACTGCTGGGCGTGCAGGTCGATGCGGGATTCGAGAACGGGCATGGTCTTGTCAGGCGGTCTTGTCTTCGTGCAGGCCGAGCTCGGCCTTCATCACGTCGCGGATCTTGAACTTCTGCACCTTGCCGGTGATGGTCAGCGGGAAGGTCTGCACGAAGCGAATGTGGCGGGGAATCTTGTAGTGCGCGATCTGCCCCTGGCAGAACGCGCGGATGTCGTCGGCGGTCGGCTCGGTGCCGGCCTTCGGGATGATCCAGGCGCACAGCTCCTCGCCGTACTTGCGGTCCGGAACACCGACCACCTGCACGTCCTGCACCATCGGGTGGCGGTAAAGGAACTCCTCGATTTCGCGCGGATAGACGTTCTCGCCGCCGCGGATCACCATGTCCTTGATGCGGCCGACGATGTTGACGTAACCCTCGGCGTCCATCGTCGCCAGGTCGCCGGTGTGCATCCAGCGTTCGGGGTCGATCGCCTCGCGCGTCTTCTCCTCGTCGCCCCAGTAGCCGTGCATCACCGAGTAGCCGCGCGTGCACAGCTCGCCGGGCGTGCCGGGCGCCACCGTGGCGCCGGTCTCGGGGTCGACGATCTTCACTTCCAGGTGCGGCTGCACCAGGCCGACGGTGCTGACGCGGCGGTCCAGCGGCGTGTCGGTCGAACTCTGGCAGCTCACCGGAGCGGTTTCGGTCATGCCGTAGGCGATCGTGATCTCCGACAGGTGCATGTCGCGCACGACGCGTTTCATCACTTCGATCGGGCACGGGCTGCCGGCCATGATGCCGGTGCGCAGCGTGCTCAGGTCGAATTCCTTGAAGCGCGGATGGTCGAGCATGGCGATGAACATCGTCGGCACGCCGTGCAGCCCGGTGCAGCGCTCGGCCTGCACCGCCTCGAGCGTGAGCAGCGGGTCGAAGGCGTCGTTCGGGTAGACGATGGTCGCGCCGTGGGTGAGGCAGGCCAGGTTGCCCAGCACCATGCCGAAGCAGTGGTACAGCGGCACCGGAATGCACAGGCGGTCGTCGGCGGTCAGCTTCATCGCCTCGCCGATGAAATAGCCGTTGTTCAGGATGTTGCTGTGGGTCAGCGTGGCGCCTTTCGGAAAGCCCGTGGTGCCGCTGGTGAACTGGATGTTGATCGGGTCGTGGCAATCGAGCGCTGCGGCTGCGGCGGCCACCGCCGGGTCGTCGGCGTCGCCTTGCGCGATCCAGTCGGCAAAGCGCAGCATGCCGGGCTCGGCGGCGTCGCCGAGTTGCACGACCAGGCGCAACTCGGGCAGGCGCGCGGCGCGCAGCTGGCCCGGCGCGCAGGTGGAGAGTTCGGGCGCCAGCTCGCGCAGCATGGCCAGGTAGTCGCTGCTCTTGAACGCGGTCATCGTGACCAGCGCGCGGCAGCCGACCTTGTTCAACGCGTACTCGACTTCCGCCGTGCGGTACGCCGGGTTGATGTTGACCAGGATGACGCCGGCCTTCGCAGTGGCCAGCTGCATCAGCACCCACTCGACGCAGTTGTGCGCCCAGATGCCGACGCGGTCGCCGCGCGACAGCCCGCTGCGCAGCATGGTCGACGCCAGGCGGTCGACTTCGCGCTTGAGCCCGGCGTAGCTCAGGCGGCGGTTCTGGTGGCGCGCGACCAGCGCGTCGCGGTCGCCCTGGCGCGCGGCCATCGCGTCGAAGAAGTCGCCGATGGTCTGCGTCAGCAGCGGCTGGCGCTGCTCGCCGCACGAGTAGCTGGTGGTCAGAAGTTCGCGCATGGTTGTCTCCCTGTTGTCGGTCTGTGTCGCGAGATGGAATCGGGGCGGGGCGTCGAGCTAGAAACGGGCCTGCAACCAGCGTTCGAGCTGCGGCAGGCGGTCGACGCCCCAGAACGGCTCGTCGTCGACGACGAAGTAGGGCGCGCCGCAGACGCCGGCGGCCAAGGCGCGATCGACGTTGGCCTTCAGCGCGGCCTTGACCTGCGCGTCGGCGCAGATCGCGTCGATGCGCTCGCCGCTCAGCCCCAGCCCGGCGCCGAGCGCGTGCAGCACCGGCATCTCGGCGACGTTGCGTCCGTCGGCGAAGTAGGCGTTGAACACGGCGTGGACCCACGCCGTGGCGCGCTCGGGCTGCTCGCGCTGCAGCGCGATGGTCACGCGCGCGGCCTGGTGCGTGGCGATCGGGAACGGCTGCGGCACCTGGAACGGCACGCCGTGGTAGCGCGCCGAGCGCAGCATGTCGCGGCGCGCGTAGTCGGCCTTCAGCGGCTGCTCGACCAGCGGCCGCGAGCCGGTGGCGGCGAACACCGGGCCGAGCAGCATCGGCACCCATTCGACGCCGCGGTCGTGGCGCGCGGCGACGTCCTCGATCAGCCGGCTGGCCAGGTAGGCGTAAGGCGACGAGAAATCGAAATACAGCGTGATCGGCGATACCGGCATCGAAGTCTCCTGCGGGTGGGGGGTCTACAGCGAGCGCGCGATCAGGATCTTCTGCACCTCGCTGGTGCCTTCGTAGATCTGGCATACGCGTGCGTCGCGCCAGATGCGCTCGACCGGGAAGTCCTCGACGTAGCCGTAGCCGCCGTGGATCTGCATCGCGTCGCTGCACACGCGCTCGGCCATTTCGCTGGCGTTGAGCTTGGCCATCGCCGCTTCGGTCAGGCAGGGCTGGCCGGCGTCCTTCAGGCTCGCCGCGTGCCACAGCAGCTGGCGTGCGGCCTCGACGCGGGTGGCCATTTCAGCCAGGCGGAACTGCACCGACTGGTGCTCGAAGATCGGCCGGCCGAAGGCGCTGCGCTCGTGCGCGTAGCGCTGCGCGGCCTCGAGCGCGGCGCGCGCCATGCCGACCGACTGCGCGGCGATGCCGATGCGGCCGCCTTCGAGCCCGGACAGCGCGATGCGCAGCCCGTCGCCTTCGGCGCCCAGCCGCGCGCTCAGCGGCACGCGGCAGCCGTCGAAGCGGATCTGCGCGGTGTCGCTGGCGTGCTGCCCGGCCTTGGCCTCGAGGCGATCGACGCAGTAGCCGGGCGTGTCGGTGGGCACCAGGAAGGCGCTCAGGCCCTTCTTGCCGGCGGCGCGGTCGGTGGCGGCGATGACGATGGCTACCGCGGCGTTGGCGCCGCTGGTGATGAACTGCTTGACACCGTCGAGCACGTAGTGGTCGCCGTCGCGTCGCGCCGTCGTGCGCAGGTTCGACGCGTCGGAGCCGGCCTGCGGCTCGGTCAGCGCGAACGCGCCGATGGCTTCACCGCGCGCCAGGACTCTCAGCCAGCGCTCGCGCTGTGCGTCGTCGGCGGCCGACATCAGGATCGAGCACACCGGGCAGTTGTTGACGCTGACGATGGTGCTGGTGGCGCCGTCGCCGGCGGCGATCTCCTCCAGCGCCAGCGCCAGCGCCAGGTAGTCGAGCCCGGCGCCGTCCCATTGCGTCGGTACTGCGATGCCCAGGCAGCCGAGCTGGCCCAGACCGCGCAGCGCCTCGCGCGGGAAGCGCTGCTCGCGCGCCCAGGCGGCGGCGTGCGGCGCGATTTCGGCGCGCACATAGTCGCGCACCGCGTCGCGGATCATCGCGTGGTCGGCGTCGAGCAGCATCGCGCGCGCCTCCGTCAGATCAGCTCGAGCGCCATCGCGGTGGCTTCGCCGCCGCCGATGCACAGCGCGGCGACGCCGCGGCGCACGCCGCGCTGGCGCATCGCGCCGAGCAGCGTGACGACGATGCGCGCGCCGCTGGCGCCGATCGGATGGCCCAGCGCGACCGCGCCGCCGTGCACGTTGACGATGTCGTGCGGCAGCGAGAACTCGTGCATCGCCGCCATCGTCACCGCGGCGAAGGCCTCGTTGACTTCCCACAGGTCGACGTCGCCGGCCTTCCAGCCGGCCTTCTCCAGCACTTTGGTGATGGCGCCAACCGGCGCCGTCGTGAACCACTCGGGCGCCTGCGCGTGCACCGCGTGGCCGTGGATGCGCGCCAGCGGCGTCAGCCCCATGCGCTCGGCGGTCGACGCGCGCATCAGCACCAGCGCGGCGGCGCCGTCGGAAATGCTCGACGAGGTCGCCGCGGTGATGGTGCCGTCCTTGCGGAACGCCGGCTTGAGCCCGGGAATCTTGTCCGGGCGCGCCTTGAACGGCTGCTCGTCGCGCTTGACCTCGGTGGTCGCGCCGCGCGCCTCGAGCGTCACCGGGGCGATTTCCCAGTCGAAGCTGCCGTCCTCGTTGGCGCGGCGCGCGCGCGCGGTCGACTCGATGGCGAAGGCGTCCATCGCCTCGCGCGTGAAGCCGTACTTCTCGACGCAGGTCTCGGCGAACACGCCCATCGCCTTGCCGCGCTGGTAGGCGTCCTCGAGGCCGTCGAGCGCCATGTGATCGTAGAACTGAGTGATGCCGTACTTGACGCCCTTGCGCACGAAGGCCAGGTGCGGCGCGTTGGTCATGCTTTCCATGCCGCCGGCGACGACCACGCGCGCCGACCCGGCGGCGAGCATGTCGTGCGCGAACATCATCGCGCGCATTCCCGAGCCGCACATCTTCGACAGCGTGACCGCACCGGCGGCCTGCGGCAGACCGGCGGCCAGCGTCGCCTGGCGCGCCGGGGCCTGGCCCTGGCCGGCCATCAGGCAGTTGCCCAGCAGCACTTCGTCGACGGCGTCGCCGGCCACGCCGGCGCGCTGCACCGCGGCGGCCACCGCGGTGGCGCCGAGCTGCCACGCCGGCAGCGCGGCGAAGTCGCCGAGCAGGCCGCCGATCGGGGTGCGCGCGGCCGAGACGATGACGATGGGATCGAGTGTCATGGGAGCTCCTCCGGAAGGGTCGCCGCGTCGTGCTCGAAGCGGCATTCGGTGTCGTAGGGAAAAACGTCGATCAATTGACCGGCGCGGATTCGCGCCTGCTGCGCCGACCAGTAGTCGGCGTCGAGCAGGTCGGCGTGATGCTCGAGGAACACGCGGCGCACCGCGGGCTCGCCGAGCAGGAAAGTGGCGAAAGTCTCCGGGAACACGTCGTGCGGGCCGACCGGATACCACGGCTCGGCCGCCATCTCGTCTTCCTCGCAGCGCGGCTGCGGCACGCGGCGGAAATGGCAGTCGGTGATGTATTCAATCTCGTCGTAGTCGTAGAACACGACCTTGCCATGGCGGGTGACGCCGAAGTTCTTCCACAGCATGTCGCCGGGGAAGATGTTGGCCGCGATCAGGTCCTTCAGCGCGTTGCCGTAGTCGATCACCGCGGCCTCGAGCTGCTCCGGGCTGGCCTCCTGCAGATAAATGTTCAGCGGGATCATGCGCCGCTCGATGTAGCAGTGGCGGATCACCAGCAGGCTGCCGTCCTCCTCGACCTGCGAGCCGCAGGTCTCCTTGAGTTCCTCGATCAACGCCGGGTCGAAGCGCTCGCGCGGGAAGGCGACGTTCGAGTATTCGAGGGTGTCGGCCATGCGGCCGACGCGGTCGTGCTGCTTGACCAGCAAATACTTGGCCTTGATCTGCTCGCGCGTGGTCTCCTTCGGCGGCGGGTAGAAATCGCGGATGACCTTGAACACGAACGGAAACGACGGCAGCGTGAACACCAGCATCACCATGCCGCGTATGCCCGGCGCGGTCGTGAAGGCGTCGCTCGAATGCCGCAGGTGGTAGAGGAAGTCGCGGTAGAACAGCGTCTTGCCCTGCTTCGCCAGACCCAGCGCGTTGTACAGCTCGGAGCGCGGCTTGCGCGGCATCAGGCTGCGCAGGAACTGCACATAGGCCGACGGCACCGCCATCTCGACCAGGAAGTAGGCGCGCGCGAACGAGAACAGCAGCAGCAGGTCGTCGTCGTGCAGCAGCACCGCGTCGATGAACAGGCGTCCGTCGGCTCCGTGCAGGATCGGCAGCACCAGCGGGAATTCCTGGAAGCCGTTGATGACGCGGCCGACGATGTACGCGCCCTTGTTGCGGTAGAACAGCGACGACAGCACCTGGATCTGGAAATTGCCGCGCAGCCGCGCGCCTTCGAGCCGGTGCTCGAGCTGGCGCAGCACCAGGCCGACGTCGCGGTCGAGGTCGGCGAAGGCTCGCTGCAGCTGGTAGTTGTGCACGATGCGCGTCAGCGTCTCGCGCAGCGTCGCGCGCGTCGGGTAGTAGGCGCGGTAGGTCGGCTGCGCGGCCGGTTCGTCGTATTCGATGTACTCGGTCGACAGCGCCGGGCGCACGAACAGGATGTCGTTGTGGAAGTGCTCGCGCCGCAGCACCTTGGTCGTCACCGAGTTGAAGAAGGTCTCGGCGAGTTCGGGCTGCAGATGGTCCATCAGCAGCCCGATGTAGCGCAGCTTGGCCTCGTGCCAGACTTCGGTGTCGAGCGACGCGACGTCGAACTCGGTGAGCATGCGCTCGACCGCCTCGTCGACGCGCAGGTCGTAGAACGCGATGCGCTCGCGTTGCGCGCGCTGCTGGCCGGCCCAGTCGGCAGTCTCGAAGCGCGTCTTGGCGTCGCGGCTGACTTCGCGGAACAGCCGGTAATGCTTGTTGAAGCCGTCGAGGAGCGCGCGCGCGATGTCGAACGCGATCTTCGAGTCGAGGTGGGGAGTCAAGGCGGTCATCGACGCGTCGGAAAGCTCAATCGGATCGGCCAATGTAGTCCCGCGCCGCATGGCTGAACAGGGAGTACCCGCAAGCATCGCGACGTGGCGCGTGCTAGGCTGGATTTTTGTGAGCGCCGCGGCGTTGCGGCGCCGCCGCAAACTGCCAGAACAGGAGAAATCAGATGCCGGCCTTGCTGCCCGATGTCGATCCCGACGGTCTTCTCGAATACTCGGTCGTCTACACGGATCGCGCGCTGAACCACATGTCGCAGCGCTTCCAGCGCGTCATGCGCGACCTCTCGGCGATGCTGTGCGAAGCCTACGGCGCCGCCGCCGCGGTGGTCGTTCCGGGCAGCGGCAGCTTCGCCATGGAAGCCGTCGCGCGCCAGTTCGTGCAAGGCCAGCGAGTGCTGGTCGTGCGCAACGGCTGGTTCAGCTACCGCTGGTCGCAGATCATCGAGACCGGCCGCCTCAGCGACCAGGTCACGGTGCTGAAGGCGCGCCGCCAGGGCGACGGCGCGCAGGCGCCGTTCGTGCCGGCGCCGATCGACGAGGTCGTCGACGCGGTGCGCCGCGAGCGCCCGGGTGTCGTGTTCGCGCCGCACGTCGAGACTTCGGCCGGCATGCTGCTGCCCGATGACTACCTGCGCCGGCTGGCCGACGCCGCGCACGAAGTCGACGCGCTGTTCGTGCTCGACTGCATCGCGTCGGGCGCGGCCTGGGTCGACATGAACGCCGTCGGCGTCGACGTGCTCGTCAGCGCGCCGCAGAAGGGCTGGAGCGCCACGCCGTGCGCCGGTTTCGCGATGCTGTCGCCGCGCGCGCTGCAGCGGCTCGAACAAACGACCAGCGACAGCTTCGTCTGCGACCTGAAGAAGTGGCACCAGATGATGCAGGCCTACGTCGGCGGCGGCCACGCCTACCACGCGACCATGCCCACCGACGGGCTGCTGCACGTGCGCGACGCCATGCTCGAGGCGTTCGCGTTCGGCCTGCCGCAGCTGCAGGCCGCGCAGTTCGAGCTCGGCGCGCGGGTGCGCGCGTCGCTGGCCGCCCGCGGCGTCGCGTCGGTCGCCGCGCGCGGCTTCGAGGCGCCGGGCGTGGTCGTCGCCTATACCCGCGAGCCCGACATCCAGAACGCCAAGCGCTTCGTCGCCGCCGGCGTGCAGATCGCGGCCGGCGTTCCGCTGGCCTGCGACGAAGGCACGCCGTTCATGACCTTCCGCCTCGGCCTGTTCGGCCTGGACAAGCTCAAGGACGTTCCAGGCGCGGTCGCGCGGCTCGACGCCGCGTTCGACGCCGTCGGCCTGGCCGTGCAGCCGCAGGCCGCGTCGGCCTGAGCACGACACCGCGCGCCGCGGCGCGCCGACGCGGTCGCGTCGGGCGCGCAGCGCGGCGCCGTGGCGGTGTGCGCGCGGCATTGCCGGACCCGCTCCGTCAGGCGGTCTGCGCGAACAGCTCGCGGCCGATCAGCATGCGGCGGATTTCGCTGGTGCCGGCGCCGATCTCGTACAGCTTGGCGTCGCGCCACAGCCTGCCGAGCGGATATTCGTTGATATAGCCGTTGCCGCCGAAGATCTGGATGCCCTCTCCAGCCATCCAGGTCGCCTTCTCGGCACACCACAAAATCACCGCGGCGCAATCCTTGCGCACTTCGCGCGCGTGGCCGTCGCCGCGCGCGTCGAGGTTGCGGCCGACCGTGTACAGCAGGCTGCGCGCGGCCTGCAGCACCGTGTACATGTCGGCCAGCTTGGCCTGGATCAGCTGGAACTCGCCGATCGGCTGGCCGAACTGCTGGCGCTGGTGGACGTAGGGCACGACTTCGTCCATCACCGCCTGCATGATGCCGACCGGCCCGGCGGCGAGCACCGCGCGCTCGTAGTCCAGCCCGCTCATCAGCACGCGAACGCCGCCGCCGACTTCGCCCAGCACGTTGGCTGCCGGTACTTCGCAGTCCTGGAACACCAGCTCGCCGGTGTGGCTGCCGCGCATGCCGAGCTTGTCGAGCTTTTGCGCGACGCTGAAGCCCTTGAAGCCCTTCTCGACGATGAAGGCGGTGATGCCCTTCGGGCCGGCGGCCGGGTCGGTCTTGGCGTAGACGACCATCGTGTCGGCGTCGGGGCCGTTGGTGATCCACATCTTGCTGCCGTTGAGCACCCAGGCGTCGCCGCGGCGCTCGGCGCGCAGCTTCATGCTGACGACGTCGGAACCGGCGCCGGGCTCGCTCATCGCCAGCGCGCCGACGTGCTCGCCGCTGAGCAGCTTCGGCAGGTAACGCGCCTTGAGCGCGGCGCTGCCGTTGCGCCGGATCTGATTGACGCACAGGTTCGAGTGCGCGCCGTAGCTCAGCGCCACCGAAGCGCTGGCGCGCGAGATTTCCTCCATCGCGACCATGTGCGCCAGATAACCCATGCCGGAGCCGCCGTCGGACTCGGGCACCGTGACGCCGAGCAGACCGAGGTCGCCGAACTTGCGCCACAGGTCCATCGGGAACTGGTCGTTGCGGTCGATCTCGGCCGCGCGCGGCGCGATCTCGGCGGCGGCGAAGTCGCGCACCGCGTCGCGCATCGCGTCGATGTCGGCGCCGAGCTGGAAATCAAGTCCGGGGAGGTTCATGGTGACGGTCTCGCGAAGGGAAGGGGGCCGACGGCTGCCGGGGTCGGCGCATCATAAATGACGTTTACGTTAACGGCAATCAAGCGTCAGTGGGCGGCGAAAGCGGGTGATGCGCGCGCAGCAGTCGGCGCGCCTCGTCCTCGTAGGCGCCGATTTCGCGCAGCGTCGTCTGCAACTCGGCCAGCCGGTCTTCGATGTCGCGGCGGTGCGCGCCGAGCACGTCGAGGTAGCGGCGCAGCTGCGGCTCGGTGTCGCGCGGCGATTCGTACATCAGCACCAGCTCGCGGATTTCGGCCAGGCTCAGCCCCAGCCGCTTGCCGCGCTGCGTCAGCTTCAAGCGCGTGCGGTCGCCCTGCGAGTACACGCGCTGGCGCCCTTCACGCTGCGGCGCGAGCAGCCCGGCCTCTTCGTAGAAGCGGATCGCGCGCGGCGTCAGGTCGAATTCGCGCGCCAGTTCGGCGATGGTGTAGCGCTGCGGTGGCGACTGCGGAGCGTCGGACATGGCTCGGCCTCGGTTGACGTATACGGCAAGTGTAGCGCGCGGCAATGTGACGTTTTTTGCGCGTCGGTGCCGAGAAGTCGCAGCTTCTGACAAATTTTGGCAGCCGCTTCGCTGGGCTGTGGCAAATTTGCATTAAGCTCGGCTTGGTTCGCATTTTGCAAACGGCAGCCGGTATCATCGACCCGCCATGCACAACGCCATGCAAGTCCCTGATCCATCGTTGCTTCGTGTGCAGCGCGGTTTCACGCTGATCGAGTTGATGATCGTCGTTGCGATCATCGGCATCCTCGCGGCGATCGCGATTCCGGCTTACCAGACCTACACGATCAGGGCGCAGGTCGCCGAAGGCTTGAACCTGACCGAAGGCGCGAAGACCGCGATCTGGGACTTCTACGCGCAGCACGGCAAGTTCCCGACCAGCAACGCATCGGCTGGCATGATGTCGCCGCAGTCGATCTCGGGTAACTACGTGCAGTCGATCGACATCACCAGCGGCGGCACGTACCCTGGGCGTGTCCAAATCACTTTCGGCAACCACGCCAATGCGCGGATCTCGGGCAAGACGCTGTACCTTTCGGGCAGCCTCGGCAACGACACGCTGCTGTGGACCTGCACGACGTCGCCGGGCGGCACCGCGGCGGCGAACGCTATCGATTCGGCCTACAAGCCAAGCTCCTGCGATTGACCCGCAGGATGGAACGGAATTTGCAAGGTTTACGTCGCCAGGCCATGACGGCTTGCCTCCCGGCTTGCCATCGCAATATGCTGGGAGTGGTTCGGTGAGGCGCCTGGGCCAAGCCGCGGTCACACTCCGGAGAACATGTCCATGAAGAAGCAGATGCAGCAAGGTTTCACGCTGATCGAGTTGATGATCGT
>JAJZHH010000030.1:1774-3845 GCA_021804595.1 Pseudomonadota bacterium | reverse complement strand
GCGGCGGTTTCGTGTTCGACGATTTCGGCAATCTGGTCGACGACCCGCGTTTCACGCAGGCCGCACTGCACGCGCACTTCTGGGCCGCGGTGCTCGGCGGGCACGCCGGGCCGTTTGATCGACCGCTGTCGATGCTGAGCTTCGCGCTGCAGATGCGCTGGACCGGCTTCGACGCCTGGCCGCTGAAGGCGTTCAACCTGCTGCTGCATCTGGGCAACGGCGCGCTGGTCTACGCGCTGTCGACGCGCGTGATCGCGTTCGCGTCAAAGCGCCGTGCCGAACCCGGCCTGCTGGCCCCTGAGGTTCTCGCGCTGCTGGTCGCGTCAGCCTGGCTGCTGGCGCCGATCCAGCTCACCGCGGTGCTTTACGTCGTGCAGCGCGAGGAAGCGCTCGCGGCGACCTTCGTGCTGCTCGGCCTGCTCGGCTACTGGCGCGGCCGCATGCTTCTGCTCGATGGTCGCGCGCACGCCTGGCGCTGGATCTGGGGATCGCTGGCGCTGGGCATGTTGCTGGCGACGCTGGCCAAGGAAACCGGGGTGATGCTGCCGGCCTACGCCGCGGTGCTCGAATGGGTGGTGCTGCGCGGCGAGGGCGACGCGCAGCGCCGCCTGCCGTGGGTCTATCTGGTCCTGCTGGTCATTCCTGGGGTGCTTGGGCTGGCTTGGCTGCTTCCAGGCTTTCTCGATGGCTCTGCTTATGCGACCCGGACTTTCACGCTGTCGCAGCGTTTGCTGACCGAAGGCCGTGTGCTCGTCGACTATCTGCACTGGATTCTCGCGCCGAAGCCTGACGCGTTGAGCCTGTACCACGACGACCTGCTCGTTTCGACCGGGTGGCTGGCGCCGTGGACGACCGCGGCGAGTTGGGCCTTGCTCGCCGCGCTGCTTGCCGGCGCGCTGGCGCTGCGTCGGCGCTTGCCGCTGGTTTCGCTCGGTCTGCTGTGGTTCTTCGTCGGCCAGAGCCTCGTTTCGACCCTCATTCCGCTCGAACTCGTGTACGAGCACCGCAACTATCTGCCGAGCTGGGGCGTCTTCGTCGCGGCGTTCGGCTTGCTGCAGGCGTGGCGCCCGGCGCAGGCGCAGGCCAGGGCGACATTGCGCACCCTGGTGGTCGCGGCGTTGCTGGCGCTGATCGCGATGGACGCCTTGTTCACCGGGATCCGCGCGCAGATCTGGAGCAGCCCGTACCGGCTGGCGTATTTCGAAGCGACGCTGCACCCGCGTTCGCCGCGCGCCGCCTACGATCTCGGCCGCATCGAGTTGATGATGGCGCAGGGGCGGCAAAGCGGGCTGTACGGCCTCGGCATGCAGCAGATGGCCTACGCGGCGAAGCTCCCGGGCGCCGACCTGCAGCCGTGGCAGGCGCTGGTGTTCATGGCGGCGAAGCATGGCGAGCGCATCGATCCACTATGGTGGGACGGCATGCGGCGGCTGATCGCGAACACGCCGATGAGCGCCGAAGACGTCGGCGCGCTCTACAGCCTGATCCATTGCGGCATCGATGGGGTCTGCCACTACGACGCGAGCGATCTGCAGCAGCTCGGCGAGGTCCTCGCGTTGGCCGCTCGGCGCGCACCGGCTCGCGCCGAGCTCGTCACGCTGCAAGCCAACTACGAGGCCAATTTGCTGCATCGGCTGCCGCAGGCCTACGCACTGATGCAGCGCGCCGTAGCGCTCGCACCCGACGACTACGCCTACTGGAACAACCTGGTGCAGATGCAGCTCGCCGGCGGGCTCGATGCGCAGGCTGCAGCCGGCATCGAACGGATGCGCGAGCTCGACCGTTTCGGACTGCACAGCGCCGAGCTGGCGAAATTGGCACGCAGGGCCGAGGCGGGGATGAGCCGGACTTCGACTCGCCGTGAGGCCGGGCAGTCGGCGCCGCCCGTGCTGCGGAGCGCGACGCGATGAGCCGCTCGCGTCGTGTCCTTGCGCTGATCGCGCTGCTGGCGCTGGCCTTCATCGTCTATTGGCCGGGCCGGCACGGCACCTTCCTGTTCGACGACTATTCGAACCTGGCCACGCTGGGCGCTTACGGCCCGATCGACCGCGCGTGGAAAGTCGTCGCTTTC
>JAJZHH010000030.1:0-1674 GCA_021804595.1 Pseudomonadota bacterium | reverse complement strand
TGCGCTGGCGCCGCGTGTTCATCGTGCTGCCCGCGCTGGTGCTGCTCGGCTATCTGCTGCGCAGCTTGCCTGCGGTGTGGGAGGGCTTGAAGCAGGGTCGCGACTTCACCCCGGGGCAGCGCCTGCTGACCGAGGGCAGGGTGCTGTGGACCTATCTGCGCGACATCTGGCTGCCGCGTGCTCACGACGGCGGCCTGTTCCACGACGATTTCTCGCTGTCGCGCGGCATGCTGGAGCCGGTGTCGACCTTGTTCGCCTGGTTCGGCATCATCGTGCTGGCGGCCTGGGCCGTCGTCGCAAGGCGCGCGCGCACCGATTGGGTCGCGGCCAGTGCCGCGGCGATCGCGTTCTTCCTCGCCGGGCATCTGATCGAATCGACCTGGCTGCAGCTCGAGTTGGTGTTCGAGCACCGCAATTACCTGCCAGCGATCCTGATGTTCTGGCCGCTGTCGCTGGCGCTGCTGCGCGGCGCGCGCGATCGCGATCGCGCCGGCAGGCTGCGCTGGCCGGCCTGGTTCGCGCTGGCCTTGCTCACGCTGTTTGCCGCACAGACCGCCAGGCGCGCCGCGACCTGGGGCGCGCCGTTCCAGCAGGCCTTGCAGTGGGCGCATGAACATCCGCGATCACCGCGCGCGCAAGCCTATCTGGCCAATTTCTGGAGCCGCACCGGCAACCAGGTCGAAGCCGCGCGCCTGCTCGACGCCGCGCTGCGCGAGCATCCGCGCGACCTGCTGCTGCTGATCAACCGCAGCGATCTGGCGTGCGCGGACGGCGTGGTGCCTCGCGGACTGCGCAGTGCGCTGCTGCGGGCTGTCGCGACCGCCAACCTCGGTGCTCCGGTGACGCAGTTCCAGTTCGGGCATCTGCTCGACGCGGCCGGCGCGTGCGGTGCGTTCGGCGCGCATTTCGAGCCCGACCTGCTCGATGCCGCCGCGCGCAATCCGGCGGCGGCACTTCCCGGGGTCGGCCTTGACCTGTGGCATCGTGAAGCGCTCGTCGCGCTGCGTCGCGGGGACGCGGCGCACGCCTACGCGTTCGACCTGCATGCGCTGCAGCTGTCGACGCCGCCGCCCGGAGCGCGCTTGCGCTTCGCCGCCGAGCTGGCGTCGGCAGGCCAGCCGCAGCTCGCGCTGCAGCTGCTCGACGCAGTGCCGTCGCCGCTGCAGGCGATCCACGGCTGGAGCATGGCCGCCTGGCACCAACGCTGGCTGCGCCACGTCGGCTTCTACCGCGACAGCGAACGCCATTTGGGCGCGGTGCTGCAGCGCGAAATTTCGTCTGCGGCACAATCGGGCGCTGTGAAATCGATCGGGGACGAGCATGGAACGGTTGCCGCAACAAGCACTGCCCGCTGATGCGCTTGGCGGCACGGCACTGCTGCCGCCGGCAATCGCCTTGTCGGTCGTGCTGCCAGCGCGCAACGAGCAGGGCGCGGTTGGCACGACAGTCGCGGCCGTGCTGGCGCAACACCCCGACGCGGAAGTCATCGTTGTTGACGACGGATCCACCGACGACACCGCGCGCATCGCCGCGCAAGCCGGCGCGCGCGTGATTTCCCGCCCTTACGGCATGGGCAACGGCGCGGCGATCAAAGCCGGGGCGCGTGCCGCGCGCGGCGACGTGATCGTGTTCATGGACGCCGACGGCCAGCACGATGCCGCCGACATCGCGCGC
>JAJZHH010000121.1 GCA_021804595.1 Pseudomonadota bacterium | reverse complement strand
TCGGGTTCACCGACTGCGCGCCGAGCGTGAACGAGTCGATGTTGCGCAGCACTTCGGGAATCGGCACCGAGCCGACGATGCCCAGCGTGTCGCTCTTGCTCATGCCGCCGGCGACGATGCCGGCCAGGTAGGCGCCCTCGTAAGTGCGCGCGTCGATGGTGCCGACGTTGGCCGCGGTCTTGTAGCCGGTCGAGTGCTCGAAGCGCACTTGCGGGTTGTCGCGAGCGACTTTCAGCGTCGGCTCCATATAGCCGAAGCTGGTGGTGAAGATCAGTTTGTCGCCCTGGCGCACGAGGTCGCGGATGACGCGCTCGGCGTCGGGGCCTTCGGCGACGTTGGGCACGAACTGGGTCTGCACCTTGGCGCCGAACCTGGCCTGCAGCGCCTTGCGGCCGAGGTCGTTGGCGTAGGTCCAGCCGGCGTCGCCGACCGGGTCGACGTAGACGAAGCCGATTTTCAGCGGCGGCGCGGCGTGCGCGGCCGGCACGGCAGCGCCCAGCGCCAGCGCCAGCGCCAGCGGGGCGAACAGCTTTTTCGACATCACGTTCTCCATGGGCTCGGGTTGAGGAAACGGGGAATGATCAGGGCATGAAGCGCCGGCCCAGCGAAGCCGGCATGTTGACGCGGATCCACAGCGGGTTGCGCGACAGCAGCGCGAGCACGACGATGGTCGCCAGATACGGCAGCATGGCCAGCAGCTGGCTGGGCAGCTGCACGCCGCTGGCCTGGAAATAGAACTGCAGCATCGTCACGCCGCCGAACAGGTAGGCGCCGAGCAGCACGCGCCCCGGGCGCCAGGTGGCGAAGGTGGTCAGCGCCAGCGCGATCCAGCCGCGCCCGGCGGTGATGCCCTGCACCCACATCGGCGTGTAGATCACCGACAGCCAGGCGCCGGCCACGCCGCACAGCGCGCCGCCGGCGAGCAGCGCATACAGCCGGATGCGCCGCACCGGATAGCCCAGCGCGTGCGCCGATTCGGGCGACTCGCCGACCGCGCGCAGCACCAGCCCGGCGCGCGTGCGCTGCAGGAACCAGTGCAGCGCCAGCGCCAGCGCCATCGTCAGGTAGACCATCGGGTGGTGCGAGAACAGCGCCGCGCCGACGAAAGGCAGCTTGGACAGCCATGGAATCGGCAGGTGCGAGAACGCCGGCAGCTGGTGGCCGCTCTGGCCGATGCCGACGAAGGCCGACAGCCCGCCGCCGAACAGCGACAGCGCCAGCCCGCTGGCGTACTGGTTGGCGCCCAGCCACAGCACCAGCACGCCGAGCAGCGCGGCCATCGCGGCGCCGGTGGCGGCACCGGCGGCGAACGCCAGCCACTGGTTGCCGCTGGCGTAGGCGACGGCGAAACCGGCAATCGCAGCCATCAGCATCATGCCTTCGGCGCCGAGGTTGACGACGCCGGATTTCTCGTTGATCAGCAGGCCGAGCGCGGCCAGCGCCAGCGGCGTGCCGGCCGACAGCGCGGAAGCGACGAGCAGCGCGAATTCATGCATGGCGGCGGCGCAGGCGGTGGGTGACGAGGATGTCGGCGGCGAGCAGGAACAGCAGCAGCAGGCCCTGGAACACGCCGGTCATCGCGTCGGGCAGCCCCAGACGCGACTGCGCGAGCTCGCCGCCGATGTAGAACATCGCCATCAGCAGCGCGGCGAGCACGACGCCGACCGGCTGCAGTCGACCGACGAAGGCGACGATGATGGCCGAGAAGCCGTAGCCCTGCGACACCTGGGCGGTCAGCTGGCCCAGCGGGCCGACGGCCTCGAACGCGCCGGCCAGCCCGCTCAGGCCTCCCGACAGCAGCAGCACCGTCCACAGCGACGCGCGCGCCGAGAAGCCGGCGTAGCGCGCCGCGGCCGGCGCCTGGCCGCCGACCAGCAGCCGGAAGCCGGGCAGCGTGCGGCGCAGGAAGACGGCCATCGCCGGCACCGCGAGCAAGGCCACCGCGAAGCCGATGTGCAGCCGCGTTCCCGGAATCAGCCGCGGCAGCTCGGTGCTGGCGGCGAACAGCGCGGTCTGCGGGAAGTTGTAGCCGTCGGGGTCCTTCCACGGCCCGTAGACCAGCCAGCCGAGCAGGTACTGCGCGACGTAGACCAGCATCAGGCTGGTCAGGATCTCGTTGGCGTTGAAACGGTCGCGCAGCAGCGCGACCAGCGACGCCCACGCCATGCCGCCGAGCGCGCCGGCGAGCAGGATGGGCACCAGCACCCAGCGCGTGGTGTCGTCGCCGGCGTGCAAGGCCAGGCCGCCGGCGGCGATCGCGCCGAGCACGAACTGGCCTTCGGCGCCGATGTTCCAGACGTTGGCGCGGTAGCAGGCGGCCAGCCCCAGCCCGCACAGGATCAGCGGCGTGGCCTTCAGGCCGAGCTCGGCCAGACCGTCGACGCCGCGCAGCGGCTCGACGAAGAACAGCGCCAGCCCCGCCACCGGGCTCTTGCCGAGCAGCGCGAACAGCAGCGCGCCGCAGGCCACGGTGGCCAGCAGCGCGACCAGCGGCGCCAGCAGCAGCATCGCGCGCGACGGCTCGGCACGCGCTTCAAGCCGCCACATGCGCCGCCTCCCCGCCGCTGACGGCCAGCGCGCCGGCTTCGTCCCACAGCCCGCTCATCCAGGCGCCGATGCGCGCGCTGTCGGCCTCGGCGATCGGCAGCAGCGGCGACAGGCGGCCGCGCGCGAGCACCGCGATGCGGTCGCAGATCTCGAACAATTCGTCCAGCTCCTCGGAAATGACGACGATCGCGCAGCCGGCGTCGCGCAGCGCGAGCAGCTCGGCGTGGATCTGCGCGGCGGCGCCGACGTCGACGCCCCAGGTCGGCTGCGCCAGCACCAGCACGCGCGGCGCGCCGACGATTTCGCGGCCGACGATGAATTTCTGCAGATTGCCGCCCGACAGGCTGCGCGCCGGCGCCCGCGCGCCCGCGGCGCGAACGCCGAAGCGCGCGATGATGTCTTCGGCGCGCGCGCGCAGCGCGCGCCAGTCGAGCCAGCCGGCGCGGGCCTGCGCGGCGTGGGTCAGCAGCGCGTTGGCGGCCAGGTCCATCTCGGGCACCGCGCCACGCCCGAGCCGCTCCTCGGGCACCACGCGCAGCCCGGCGGCGCGGCGTGCGGCGACGCCACGCGGCGTCGCGCCGAGCAGCTGCAGGCGCCCGGATCGGGGCGGCCGCGCGTCCTCGCCCGACAACAGTGCGAGCAGCTCCTGCTGGCCGTTGCCCGACACGCCGGCGATGCCGACGATCTCGCCGGCGCGCACCGCCAGATCGACGCCGCGCAAGGCGACGCCGTGCGGGTCGGCGCTGGTTTGATGCACGTCGGCCAGCTCGAGCACCACAGCGCCGGGGTGCGCGGTGCGATGTTCGGGCGGCTCCAAGTCGGCGCCGATCATCAGCCGCGACAGGCTGGCGTTGTCGTGCTGCGCCGGGTCGACTTCGGCGACCACGCGCCCGGCGCGCAGCACCGTGCAGCTGTGGCACAGCGCGCGCACCTCGTCGAGCTTGTGGCTGATGTAGAGGATGCTGCAGCCGCCGGCGGCGAGCTGGCGCAGCGTCTCGAACAGGCGGCCGACCGCTTGCGGCGCCAGCACCGAAGTCGGTTCGTCGAGAATCAGCAGCCGCGGCTCGGTCAGCAGCGCGCGGATGATCTCGACGCGCTGGCGCTCGCCGACCGACAGCGCGTGCAGCGGCCGGCGCGGGTCGACGTCGAGGCCGTAGTCGGCGGCGACGCGCTCGATGCGTGCGGTCACTTCGGCCAGGCGGGCGCCGCGCGGCTGGCCGAGCCAGATGTTCTCGGCCACGCTGACGCTTTCGAACAGCGAGAAGTGCTGGAACACCATCGCGATGCCGAGCTCTCGCGCCGCGTGCGGGTTCGGCACCGACACTTCGACGCCGTCGAACAGCATGCGCCCGCTGTCGGCCTGTTCGGCGCCGTAAATGATCTTCATCAGCGTCGACTTGCCGGCGCCGTTCTCACCCAGCACGGCGTGGATCGCGCCGGGCGCCACGCGCAGGTCGACGCCATCGTTGGCGACGACTCCGGGGTAACGCTTGCCGATGCCTTGCAGGTCGAGACGCCAGGCCATGACGCGGTTTGTCGGGTGTTACGCGATGCGCAACGGGCTGTGAATCCGATATTGTGCCTGCGGCGCAAGCCGCATGGCGCATCGGTGTCGGCTTCAGCGTTCCGGATAGCAGATCAGGTTCAGGAAGCTGCACGGCTGCGACGCGGCGTTGCGGTAGCCGTGCTCGCGGTCGCCGTCGAAGCGCACCGCGTCGCCTTCGGCCAGCTCGAGCCAGTCGCCGTCGACCCGCAGCTGCAGGCTGCCGCGGGTGACGACGACGTGCTCGACGACGCCGGCGGCGTGCGGCTCGGATTCGCGCGTGTAGCCGGGCAGCAGCGTGACCTCGATCAGCTCGAAGCCCAGCCGCGGGTCGAAGGCGAACAGCGGCGCCATCAGCATCGCGTCGCGCGCCGGGCGCTGGCGCGGCGCGCGCACCACGCGCGGCGGCTCGGCCGGCGCGTCGAGCAGGAAGTCGCTGATGGCGACGCCGAAGCCGCCGGCGATGCGCCACAGCGTTGCCACCGTCGGGCTCGATTCGCCGCGTTCGATCTGGCCCAGCATCGCCTTGCTCACGCCGGTGGCCTGCGCCGCACGCTGCAGGCTCCAGCCGCGTTGCGCGCGCAGCGCGCGCAGGCGCCGCGCCAGCGCGTCGGCGACGTCGCCATCGTCGCCCTCGTCGAGCCTGTCCCGGGTCATCGTCGCCTCCCGCGGCCACACGCCGCTCAGTACGTCATGTTAAGCTGGGATCGTACGTTATAACGCACAACCCATCGAGGCCCACGATGTCGAAGTCCTGGTTGTCGCCGTCGCTGCTCAGCGCCGGCCTGGTCGCGGTGCTGGTCGGCTATTCGAGCTCGGCGCCGATCGTGTTCGAAGCCGCGCGCGCCGCCGGCGCCAGCCCGGCCGAAGTGGCGTCGTGGCTGTGGGCGCTGGGGCTGGGCATGGGCGTGACCTGCATCGGGCTGTCGCTGGCCACGCGCACGCCGGTGCTGACCGCGTGGTCGACGCCGGGCGCGGCGCTGCTGGCGACCAGCCTGCACGGCGTGACCATGGCGCAGGCGGTCGGCGCCTTCGTCTTCGCCGGCGCCGCAACCGCGCTGGTCGGTTTCAGCGGCACTTTCGAGCGGCTGATGCGGCGCGTGCCGTCGAGCCTGGCGTCGGCGATGCTCGCCGGCGTGCTGCTGCAGTTCGGCATCGACCTGTTCGGCTTGTTCAATGGCCACCGCGCGCTGGTCGGTTCGATGCTCGTCGCGTTCGTCCTCGCGCGCCGCTTCGTGCCGCGCTACGCGGTGCCGCTGACGCTGGCCGCCGGCGTCGCGCTCAGCACCGCCGGCGGCCAATTGCACCTGGGCACGGTCGCGCTGCGCCTGGCGCAGCCGCTGTGGACCTGGCCGCAGTGGAGCGCGAGCACCCTCGTCGGCATCGGCGTGCCGCTGTTCCTGGTCACGATGGCGTCGCAGAACATGCCCGGGCTGGTCGTGCTGCGCAGCAACGGCTACCGCGTGCCGGCGTCGCCGCTGGTCGGCAGCACCGGCCTCGCCTGGGTGCTGCTGGCGCCGTTCGGCGGCTTTGCCTACAACCTGGCGGCGATCACCGCGGCGATCTGCATGAGCCCGAACGCGCACCCGGACCCCGCGCAGCGCTGGCGCGCGTCGGTCTGGGCCGGGTTCTTCTACCTGCTCACCGGCGTGTTCGGCGCGACCATGGCCGCGCTGCTGGCGGCGTTCCCGGCCGCGCTGATCGGCGCCATCGCCGGCCTCGCGCTGCTGGGCACGATCGCCAGCAGCCTGCACGGCGCGCTGGCCGAGCCGGCCGAGCGCGACGCGGCGCTGATCACCTTCCTGCTCACCGCGTCGGGTTTGACGCTGTTCGGCCTGGGCAGCGCGTTCTGGGGCCTGCTCGCCGGGCTGGCGGTCAGCCTGCTCCAGCGCAAAACCCCAGCAACCTGATTTGTGATCATCGTTTGCGCCACCGAGCTATTTTCAGCGCTCTTGACGATGTTTTGTGATCACATTTATGATCAGCGCCGTAACCGGACCCGATCATGGCGCAGCCCCTGCACGAATTCCTCACCACGAACCGCATCCACGAAGTCGAGTGCGTGATCCCCGACATGACCGGGATCGCGCGCGGCAAGATCCTGCCGCGCGACCTGTTCGTCGACGCCGGCGAAATGCGCCTGCCGAAAAGCGTGCTGCTCAACACCGTCAACGGCCAGCAGCCCGACAACGGCCCCTACGTCGGCGACACCGACCCCGACATGGTGTGCCGCCCCGACGCGGCCACCGTGCGCCTGGTGCCGTGGGCCGCCGAGCCGGTCGCGGTCGTGATCCA
The DNA here is from genome assembly GCA_021804595.1 of Pseudomonadota bacterium. Classification (GTDB taxonomy): domain Bacteria; phylum Pseudomonadota; class Gammaproteobacteria; order Burkholderiales; family Burkholderiaceae_C; genus Thiomonas_A. Next base: position 468 of record JAJZHH010000121.1, on the reverse strand, counting down.
CGACTGCTTCGAGGCCGACGGCAGCCCGGTCGAGCTGTCGCCGCGCGCGGTGCTGCGTCGCGTCGTCGAGTTGTACGAGCGCGAGGGCTGGCGCCCGGTGGTCGCGCCGGAAATGGAGTTCTACCTGGTCGCGCGCCAGCACAACCCGCATGAACCGCTGCAGCCGCCGCTGGGGCGCACCGGCAAGGCCGAAGCCGGACGGCAGTCGTACTCGATCGACGCCGTCAACGATTTCGACCCCTTCTTCATGGAGCTGTCGAGTTTCTGCCAGCTGCACCAACTCGGCGTCGAGACGCTGATCCACGAGGCCGGTGCCGGCCAGATGGAAATCAATTTCAGCCACGGCGACCCGATGGACCTCGCCGACCGCGTGTTCCTGTTCAAGCGCGCGGTGCGCGAGACCGCGCTGCGCCACGGCATCTTCGCCACCTTCATGGCCAAGCCGATGGAGCTCGAACCCGGCTCGGC
>JAJZHH010000029.1 GCA_021804595.1 Pseudomonadota bacterium | reverse complement strand
GGCGTCGCCGCCGGAGCCGCTGCGACGGCGGTGGCCGCCGCCGGAGCTGCGCCGGACGCCGGCGCGGTCTGCGCGCAGGCCGCGCCGCCGAAGGCGGCCAGCGTCAGCGCGAGCATTGCGATGAACTTTTTCATGTCGTTGACCTTTCAGCTGCCAGGGTTGTCACAGCGCGTCGCTGCCGGTCTCGCCGGTGCGGATGCGAAGCACCTGCTCGAGCGCGGCGACGAAAATCTTGCCGTCGCCGATCTTGCCGGTGCGCGCCGCGGTCTCGATCGCCTCAATCGTGCGCTCGACCAGCGTCTCGGGAACCGCCGCCTCGATCTTCACCTTGGGCAGGAAGTCGACGACGTACTCGGCGCCGCGGTACAGCTCGGTGTGGCCTTTCTGGCGCCCGAAGCCCTTGACCTCGGTGACCGTGATGCCGGTCACGCCGATGCCTGAGAGCGCTTCGCGCACCTCGTCGAGCTTGAACGGCTTGATGATGGCCGTGATCATTTTCATGGAGGACTCTCCTGGGTTGGCGTGGCGGCGCTCAGAACGAGTACGCCGCCATCAGTTCGAACGAGTTCTGCTTGGTGGTCGTCGTCGCGCCGTTGGCGAACAGCGGGTTGTCGGCCTTGTCCTGGCGCAGTTCGGCCGACAGTTTCAAGTGCGCGACCGGCGTGTAGTTCAGCGCGACGGTCAGTTCCTTGAGCTTGTTCGCCGAGCCGGTGATCAGGCCGTCGTCGTCGGTCAGATACTCGCCGCGCCCCGACAGCGTCAGCTGCCCGGTCAGCGCGTAGTTGGCGTACAGCGCGTAGCCGTTGGCCTTCTTCGTCGTGCCGGCGAGGTCCTTGCTGACCAGGTCGACGTTCAGCCCCAGGCTCAGCGCGTCGGTGGCGTTGTAAGTGCCGACGAAATCGAGCAGGCTGGTCTTGCCCGGCGCGCCGCCGTAGTAGCTGTTGGTGCCGGCGTAGTAATAGGCCAGCGAGTACGACAGCTGCTTGCTCGGTGCGCCCGACGCGCCAAGCTCGACCAGCTTGGAATCGGCGGTGCCGTTGCTGCTGTAGTTGATGCCGTTGCTGACGCCGCCGGTCAGCGTCAGCGCGTCGCCGACCACGTAGCTGGCGCGCAGGCCATCGTGATAGATCGGCTCCAGGTCATAGAACAGCAGCGAACGCGAGATCTCGTTGTCGGCCACCGGGTTGACGACTTCGGCGCCGGCCAGCGTCGGCAGCCGCCCGGCCATCACCGTCAGCGCGCCGACCGCGTATTGCGCAAACGCCGTGGCGACGCCGAACTGCGGCGCGCTGGCCGCCAGATAGCTGGCGTCGTCGCCGCCGAGCAGCGTGACCGAGGCGCCGGCGCCGCTGGACGGCAGGTAGGCCGCGGTGACGCTGGCCTGGTTCAGCGTGAAGCCGTTGGTCTTCAGGTCGAACTGGCGCTGGCCGACCGTGCTGGTGTCGAAGTGGGTGTAGCTCGACGCGACGTAGCCGGTAAGACTCAGCCCGGGCGTGGCCGCGAGCACCGCGCCCAGGCTCGGCGCGGACGGCGCGTCGGCGGCCATCGCCAGCGCGGGCAGGCCGAGCGCGACGGCGAGACAGGCGGCAAGCTTGCTTGTATTCATCGAAGTGTTCTCCAGAAGGCTTGGCAGAGCGGAAAGTTGGCAAGGGACAAAGCGGGGCCCGCGTTAGCTCTGCAGCTTTCGTGCCAGGCTTTGCCGCTGCGATACCGGCGCGGCGCTGCCTCACGACGGTGCATGCGTCCCGCCGATGGTGCAGCGCGGGGGCGGTGCGCGGCCGCCGGCGGTGCGCCGGCGACGCATCGTGGTGCGCGTCGGCGCCGCGCGCCGCACCCGCGACAAGGGCTATGCGCCCGGTCGACGCGCTTTGCCGCGACAATACGCACCGAGGGCGCGGCCGTCGCCGCGCCGCCGTGGAATCGACGATGAACGCTCCGAACCCGAACTCCCCCCGCGACTTCCTGCACCGCGCCGCAGCCGCGCTGGAGAACTCGCCGCTGAAGGACGTGCAGCGCAATGCGAAGGCGCTGGCGCAATCGGCAGCCGGGCGCCTCGACCTGGTCACGCGCGACGAATTCGACGCGCTGCAGGCGATGCTGCTCGCCGCGCAGGCGCGCATCGCCGCGCTCGAAGCGCAGGTCGCCGCGCTCGAGGCGCGCGAAGCCGGCGCCGCCTGAGGCGACGATGGCGCTGGCCCGGCTCGGCAGCCGCGCGCTGCTCGGGCTGGACGCGCCGCCGGTGCAGGTCGAGGTGCACCTGGCCGGCGGGCTGCCGAGCTTCTCCATCGTCGGGCTGGCCGAGACCGAAGTGCGCGAGGCGCGCGACCGCGTGCGCAGCGCGCTGCTCAACAGCGGCTTCGAATTCCCGTCGGCACGGCGCATCGTCGTCAATCTGGCTCCTGCGGACTTGCCCAAGGAGTCGGCACGCTACGACCTGCCGATCGCGCTGGGCGTGCTCGCCGCGGCCGGCGCGCTGCCGGCCGCGGCGCTGGCCGGGCACGAGTTCGCCGGCGAACTGTCGCTGTCGGGCGAACTGCGCGGCGTACGCGGCGCGCTGGCGATGGCCTGCGCGCTGGCGCGCGACGCGCCGCAGCGGCGCTTCGTGCTTGCCGCGGCCAGCGCGCCGGAAGCGGCGCTGGGGGCGCCGGGACGGGTGCTCGGCGTCGCCGACCTGGTCAGCGCGGTCGCCTACCTGCGCGGCGAACGCGACGCCGCCAGCCTGACGCCGGCACCGGCGCCTGTGGCCGAGACGCAGCCCGGCCCCGATCTGGCCGAGGTGCGCGGCCAGCTGACCGCCAAGCGCGCGCTGGAAATCGCCGCCGCCGGCGGCCACCATCTGCTGCTGCGCGGCCCGCCCGGTTGCGGCAAATCGATGCTGGCGCAGCGCCTGCCGGCGCTGCTGCCGCCGCTGCGCGCCGACGACGCGCTGTGCAGCGCCGCGCTGCTCGGGCTGGCCGGCCAGTTCGACCCGGCGCGCTGGACCGCGCCGCCGCTGCGCAGCCCGCACCACGGCGCGTCGGCCGCGGCGCTGATCGGCGGCGGCTGTGAAGGAATTAAATAAATTGGAATCGAAGGAGAATGAAAGCACTGCAATGGAATTGCAGGCGTAGATCGCCCCGTTGAAGCACACGAACGTGCGCTTGCGACCACTTTGTATGTTCGCGATATACAATTAGCGCAAGGCCTACCGCCTTGCCATGACCGCCATGCTTCGCATCGACCTCGCCTCAAGCGTTCCCGTCTACGAGCAGATTGCCGATGGACTGCGGGCCGAATTCGTCGCCGCTACGTTCCAGCCCGGGGAGCGATTGCCGACGGTTCGTGCGCTGGCGATCGACCTGGGAATTCACCACAACACGGTGGCGCAGGCCTATCGGCAACTTGCCGCAGAGGGATGGATCGAACTGAGGAGACATCACGGCGCCATGGTCAAGCCACGAAGCCTTCCTGCGACTCCGGCCACGAGCCCGGACCTGTTCACGCGCTCATTGCGAGAACTGCTCGCAAAGGCTCTTGCCGGGGGCGTGTCGCGCGGCCTGCTGGCCCGCGAACTTTCGAACGCGGCGCGCCGCCTTGACGAGGGCGGGCTCTGACCGCGGTCGACTAATCGCGTCGACCCACATCGATCGAGAGGTGACAACATGACTGCCTTTCTCGCCGTACGGCTCATCCTGCTAACGCTGGGCATACTGTCCGCCGTTGCGCACTGGTTCATCCCGCGCTTGACACGGCCCGATCTGTATTTTGCAGTTACCGTGGTGCCGGGCTTCCGTGACAGCGCCGAAGGTGCCTTCATCCTGCGGCGGTATCACAAGGATCTCATCGCCGTGACTACCCCAGTCATGGCAGCGCTTGTCGTGATGCTCTCCACGACGCGGGCGCTCCCTCTGACGCCGCTGGTGCTGGTTCTTCAGTTGGGCACGTGCTTCTTCATCTTCTATCGGGCGAGGCGGCTGGTGTTGCCCTATGCAGCAGCGCCAACCACGATACGCGAGGCTCAGGTCGGAAATCGCACTCGAAGGGCTCCCGGAGGCTGGCTGCTTGCTTCGGGTCCGTTCGCCTTGCTCGCGGCGTCGGCCTACTACCTATCGACGCACTGGAGCCGAATCCCAATGCGCATTGTTCTCCATTGGGCGGCCGACGGCCGGCCGGATCGCTGGATGGCCCGCAGCCCCATCGACGTCTTCGCTCCCTTGCTCATCGGGCTCGTCGTCGTCTGCGCGATGGCCCTCGTTCTCCACGGTATGGCGCATTGGCTGCGCCCGATCTACGCGGGCGGAGCCGAGAAGCGGCAAGAGTCACGCTTTCGATTAACGGCGTCGGTGATGCTTCTGGCGTTGGAGTACTGGGTTTCGATTGTGGCCTCCTTCGTCGCGGCTCGGCCTCTTCTTCCGGCTGCGCTCCAGCACCCGCCCGTGCTGGTGGCGATGGTTCCTGGCGATGCCTTTGCATATGTTGGCGCGCGAGGTCGAGATGATCGAGTCCTCGCCATCGCTCGACGCCATTGGGTCGTTCACCCGCATTGCTCAACTCGATGGCGCAATCGTCGCGGAAGGACCATCGGTCGGACGCGGCAGCGCGAGTACGCTGGGCAAGTTCGCGATCGTCGACGACCGCCTAGAGTTTGGATACTCTCGCACGGCGTTCGTCCGTGAATTTCGATTCGACGAATTGGCCCTTGCGTCAATGCGCCCGACATTGAGCGTCGCCTCGCTGCGCCTGCTGCAAGCCATGAAGTTGGTCAACACGCGCAATCGACTTACACACGCGTTCTTGACGCACCTGCTTCAAGTGCAGGAGCCGTATCTTCGGTCCGGCAATCCGCTTCAGCTTGTCGCAATGACACAGGCGGACATGTCGCGGCGGATGAGCAAGGACACGTCGCTGCCATTCGTTGCGGACGCGGGGCGGTTGTCACGTTTGACGCGCAATCTGTCAGTTCGGCTGATCGACGGGACCGTGCTTCGCGCAAATCAATTGCTGCCGAGGCTGCGGGAATTGCGCGGCCACTGGGTCGAGCAGATCGTCAAGTGCGAGACTATGGAGCACGTTGACGGGGGGCAACTGGAGGCGTTGTCGGATGAGGCCATTGCGCGAGAGCTGTTACGACAGTCAGGCATCAGGATTTCGCGTCGCTCGGTGTCGGCAATCCGCCAATCGCTGGCGATTCCATCCAGCCGACAACGCGCCGTGCGCAAGAGCTACCTTGACGCCACTGAGCAGTTCTCACCTTTGCTTCCGTTGACGCCAAAATTCGTCACGGCACACGTCCCTCCGCAATCGGGTGTCTATGAGATACGGCTGCCGGGCGCACGTGATGGACGCTGTGCGGAGCCCCAAATTCCGCGAAGCTCGGTGTTGTATATCGGGTCGAGCAACGACCTACGTCAGCGTCTTGCCGAACACTGGCGCGGCAACAGTGGGAATCCAAATCTCACCCATTTTGTGTCTGAAGGTAATGCGCGCGTCAGATATCGACTTGTCGCGGAGGGCTGGCGTACAGTTGAGCGAGACTTGTACCGCGCTTTCTGCGACACGTTTGGTGGCCCGCCTCCATGCAATCGCATGAGTCCCTGATACAAATGGAGAGCAATCGACTCACTATGTACGTGAATTTGCCGACGCGCAGAGTGGCAGGAGGCTTGCGCAAGCAAGCAAGCAAGCAAGCCTGAACAGGGTCGCGAACACCGCGAGCGACATCGGGGCGGATCCGGTGTGAAGCGCGCAAAATCCGAGCGAGCGCGAGTCGGTCAATGACTATTGACCTGACTTCCTACTCAAGTGCCTACGACGAAGACGTCGCGGACGCACTGCGCACGATGCAACCTCAGCTGCGCGTCGCAGCACGAGCGCTAGCCGCACGCATGTTCGATCCGGGAAACGGGGGCAGGGACGCTGGTGTGCTGGGGCATTTGAGCCAAGGCGACACGCGACGACTCCTAGACACTTTGACGGACCATCTCGGCTTCGTCCTGTCACCTGATCTCACACCGCAGTCTCACCTGAAGGCGGCGCGTGCCGTGGGGCAGGTGCATCAGATGGTGGGGCTAAGTGCGGTCCGGCTTCTCGAAAGTTGTCACCGCTTCGGCGAGCGCTTGGTCTCCCTGCTCGATACCTGGGTACAAGAGGGTGCCGTTCGCTGCAAACTTGCTAACGCCGTGCGCCAACGAATGACGCTGGAGGCGGCAGGCCAACTCGCCGGTCTGGAGCAGTTGGATTCCGGGGCACCTTCGGTAGTCGTTGAACTCGACAGTGCCATGCGCGAGGCGTCCAATCTTCCTGATCTCCTGAACCGGGTCATGACAGTGTTGGGCAACATGCACGGCGTGGCCGCGTGTTGGTTTGCACGGCCCGATCTTTCGGGCACTCTGCAGATTGAAGCGTTTGGTGGGCCATCCGGCGGCGAGTATGTCGCTGCGATGCAGAGCGGCGTGATCCCTTTGATCCAGATTCGAGCTGACGGCCCCGCAGGCGATGGGCCAGTAGGTCGAGCATGGCGCGCAAAGCGCATCGAGTCCAACAGCGACTACTCGCACGACGATGCGACCAAACCGTGGCAAAGCGTTGGAAATCGCCTAGGCTTCCGTGGCATGGTGTCGGCTCCACTGATCGACGAAGCTGGTGAGCCGTTTGCGATTGTCGCGCTGTACAGCCACTGGCCGACCTATTTCGACGGGTTGGCGCGGCGAGTGATTCTCCAGCATCTGCAGCAGGTCCTCGGAAACGAGGTGCGTGTTCTCGAGCGCAGTAACGTCATTCCGATTGCACAACGTCGCGAATACCGGAGCCTGGTGCATGACGGCGCGGTGCGCATGGTCTAGCGGTGACGGCAATGTCCGCGGTCATGTGCGGTTTGATCGACCAGCCGACGATCTCGCGGCTGAACAGACCCAGCACGATGGCCAGGTATGCCTGCGTGCTGATCGGCGTGCCGACGATCTTGTTGGAGCTAGCCCTCGCCATCGGGTTCACCAATACCCAGGTCTTCGAGGTGCGCAAGATGCGCTCCAGCGCGCGGCAGGGCGGCAGCCATCACCTCAGAGAGTGCATCGTCGAACTCTCAAGGTGAGGGTGCCGAGGTCGCTGCCTGCTTTGGGTACATGTACATGCGAATGGGCGGCGCGAAGTCCGTCCGCAGCGTGCTGTGATCCGGCGAGTATGCGTGGACACCTTTGGCAGCGTTGACGACGGCTGGGAAAGCTCTGCCACGGGCGCCTGCGCTTTGCGCTTGCGCCCATTTGCAGGACGGAGCTCGGCGATCTCTATGTTGATAAAGTCGGTCACCACCCATTGCTTGCCTTTCCACAGGACCCTCACTCCGGGGACAAGGCGATCCATCGCTCACACCCCGACGAGACTGAGCCTGGAGGCCATGGTGAGCTTCTCGTCCCAGCAGATCCCGACTGTGCCGATGGCAACCAGTCGCCACAGATCGGAGAGTACCGCCGCCCTGTCTACGCTGTGGTCTGCAACCGCATCCAGTGCGGCCTTGGGACTGTTGCTTCCCGCTGCGATCGCCGCGATCAAGATGCGCTCGATCGCCGGATTCTCCGGGCGCGATTTGTACCCACGAAGAAAACGAACATTGACCAAGCGTGGGCCACGGACCCGCTCTTCGCTAAAGACGGCGAAATCCCACCCGTGATTCCGGGCGTAGGCCTTGGCGGCGCGGAACTTTCCGATGAGCTCCCGCCAGCGGCCCACGCAATCGCCTCGGTACTTGACCTCGAGGAGCAGCGGCTTGCGCCCACCCCTCCATGCGATCAATCCGTCGGGGGTGTAGCTGCGCAGCTGTCCAGTCGGATCGACGTAGTCGATCCGAACCGGCTGCGCGGAAAAATTGTCGAACTGCGGGTCGCCGGCAACCAACTCCATGAGATCACGCTCGAGAGCCGATTCGTACCTGTTCCCGTCGGGCATGGTCCCCGTGACGCTACGCGTCTGGATGCCGATTCTGCGGACGGGCGGGAGCAACGACATGTAGAACGCATCGCCGAAGGAAGTGCGCCCTATCCTAATACTTGCCGGAGCGGTGTTTGTCTTCGCCGCTCGGCCAGCGCAGCCGAGAGCCACGCAAGCCAACGAGGACATACACGCCTGCCAAGAATCCGTTGAGCATGCAATCAACCTGCGGGGCGACGTCCATCGATTCCAGGAACAGCGGCCCGAGTGCAAGATCTTGGCCCAACGACACAGCCGTCAACACGACTAGCGCTTGCACCAGCTGCGCCGCGGTGGCCATCGGCAGGTCCATGCGGACCATGTCGAAGGCCACCCGCTCGAGCAGCGGCTTTCCACAGATCAGCACCCCAAGCGCCAGTCCAGCGCCGCCGATCAGGCCGGCCGCCAGCGAACCCCACAGTACGGTGGACAGGAACACTCCGGTGGCGTTGGACACGTCGTTGGCGCCCATGGAGGGCAAGAGTACATCCTCAACCAACGCAAGGCATGACGCCGTCGCCGCTCGCAACTCGGCACCCGCGCTGCCCACACGAATCCCGGGAAAATTAGACTGTTCGGCTTTAAACTCACCGCCAAGGTGTCGGCGCTGATCTGACGATCCACGTGTCTTGGACGATTTGTTAAATCAACACTTCTTAGGAATTGGAAAATGAGCTCATACAAGCAACTGTCTGCCCAGATCGCGGCATTGATGCAGCAAGCCGAAGCAGTGCGCAAGACGGAAATCGCCGACGTGATCGTTGAAATCAAGGCGAAGATGGCTGAGTACGGCATCACTGTCGCCGATCTCAGCGGTAAGGGTTTGCGTGCCCCGCGCAAGGGCGCTGTGGTTGCCGCGAAATATCGCAACCCGACAACCGGCGAGACCTGGACCGGGCGTGGCAAACCCCCGCGCTGGATGGCTGCCCAACTGTCGGCACGGAAGACCAAAGAGGACTTCTTGATCGCGTAATGGCTCGGCAGACACCGAGGGTTGTGCCCGCGGTAGCGTGATCGAAAGGCAGAACTTCGGCCAGAGCAGGCGCTGGGTACACGACAAGACGGCGACCGCAATGTTTCAGGAGGCTGCCGGCAATGTCACCGACGCGGCGCTTAAGTGCGTGGTGTGGTGATCGTGCGTGGATCGCATGAGATGCCAAGCTCTTGTTATTGATGATCGCGGATGGCATCTAAAATTCTGCGCTCAGCAGAAATCTCTTCGGCAACTAGCTTTGGATCGAGCGTGGCTGTAGCAGAAATTCCTGGGGCGCAGAGCTTGCCATCGGAGATCGATGCCGCTGTGAGTAACATGAGTTTAGAAAGTTTGATGTTTGCCCGCGTATAGCTTGGGTTGCCAGGATTTGCTGAATTTGCTGCGGCCAAATTGTTGTTGGCCTCGATTAATTCAGAAAATAGCTTGCTGGCGAGCGCGCTGTATGTTTGGGCGCCAGACAAATCAATTGCGCCATTCAGTTCATAGCGTTCACTAAGCTCCTGAATTTTTTCGCTGGCGTCCGCGGCTGATGGGTATATCTTTCGGTAAGCTTCCGCCAAGTATTCTGAGGTCAAATCGTTTGACGGAATTCCGGCGGAGATTAGAGTTTGATTGCATTCGCTGCGATCAAGGGTCCACGTAAGGCTCGTGATTAAATTGTTGGGCGAAGTCAGAAGACGCTGGAATTCTTGCCGGCTCGACTGAATGTCATCGAGCGCGCCTACTTTTCCGCCAATCACAACAATTCCCGTGTTGCACGCTAGATTCTGCAGGCCGTTGTCCTCACTGGATGGGCTGTTTAGTCGTGAGCATACTCTTACGGTGAGTTTTTTGTTGTCGTCCGAGCGCCACATCGCAATATTACGCATCATGAATCGATTTGCGGAACTCTCCGGTACGGATATCTTGCAAGTTAGTGTTGCCGTATTAACGTATCCGTAGATCTTGGTATTGACTCGGCCTGTTGTGGCGACACATTGCGGCCGAAGATAGTCGAGGGCCTCCAATTTTTCAGATCCGCTCATCCTGATATCTGGGAGATCGGTGGCGCTTGCTGGAGAGAGCGCGGCAGCCAAAGTTTCGACGAACGCGACGGTTGATGCTGTATTATCTGGCGTGTCGGCTCGCGATATGGTTATGCTAAGTGCGTAAAAAAGTATGCATAGGACTGCGGTTTTCATCTTGTATCCAATTCGAATATGGCGGCGAGGTTGAAAATCTATTGCGCCTAAGTGCGCGTAAATTGCTAGGTATGCTGTTTACGTGGCATGTTGACTATTCGCTTTTCAGTATCGCAACCATCTTGGTTTATTGCGCGAGCGTTAATCGGCGGTTGAGGTGGCATTCACGATCCAGTCAAGCGGCGATGATGGCGGGAATCGATCAAAATTTGCCGGCATTGTATCGGCATGATATTTCTGCCGCGCCTTTTATTCATCTCCCGCAGAAGATTTTTCGTTGGGTTGATGGTCGGTATGTGTAGCAGCTTGAGATTGTTGTTTGTGCTTGTTAATTATTGCCGATATTTAAATATTGCGTCGCATCTTCGGGGAGGCCAAGTTTCCGGTATATTAGTGGCTTGTATTTTTGCGTAACGTGGTTTTGGCATGCGTTGAATTTTACAACGCACGGCGCATCAATAGGGGCAGTGAGGTAATAATTGAAGTTGCACTGCGGTGTGCATAGGTTATGACGAATTTCATATAGATTGCGATCCGCTCGTTGGATTGTCTCGTAACGCTGGATGGCCGCGTCTTTTTCCTTTGTTGTACTAGATAGCCAACCCCTGGTGTTATGTAGGCAAATATTGTTTTCAGCGTTTTGTTTATCGCTCCAGAGTCGCTGGTAATTAGGCGAACTGAATGGATATTCGTATGGAAGGTTAAGCGATTCCCGGCAGGCGACTTGGTTTGCTGTTTCGCCTTGGTGCGGGCCCGCGTAGGAATAATTGGCGCACCCGGCGAGGTTGCTGAGCGCAATCGCAGTTGCGGCAAGAAGTGTGGTTGTTGCGATCGAGGAGTGGCGCATTATAATCCTTGTGTTTATAAGATCTCGGTTTTATTGGTTTCGCGCTTTCTGAGTCATGCGGGGAAGTAGCATATTTTCGTTGCGAATCAAATATAGGGCGCGGAATTGGGCGTCACTCTATTGCTGCAAGTAATTGGAGAAATTTAAAATGGCGAAGGCGTTGACTTTTCTGCTGTATGTGCGTTGATTCCTGCTCGTTATAATTCAACCTCGGTGAAGATTGGTTGAGACAATTGTGGCAAAAAGCCGTTGCACGGCGGGAATCTGCTTGGTGGTGGTATGTCAGATCTTGCGTGTCGCGCCATACGGCGGTGAGCATGGGATATTGATAACTTAATTTGCAATACGTTATGGTGTCGCATTGAGTAATGAAATATTCCATCTGTCAACCATGTGGCGAATGGGCGTGCTATATGACATTGAGTTGCCTCATTTGGTGGCTCATTGCATTTGAGTGCGGCGGCCGTCTTGGTACGCCGCGATGATTGAGGCGCTAGGCAATATAGCTATTTTTGGCAGACGAATTGGATGACTTTGGTATAGGCCGCTCAAGCCACCCATTTAATGAGGCCGGCGGCGACGGGTTCCACAACCCCGCTCAGGACAGCTCCGATCACGATGCCATGCGTGCTGCCGGCGTGGCAGCTGCCAGTCATCGCAGCGTCCGCAGCGGCGTCACCTGAAACGCCACCCGGGATGACAATCGCGCCGCGCACTCGTATATGCGCGTTACTGGACGCGAACAGAACCACGAACTTACCCTTCGAAGGGGGCGCGTATAATGCCTGGTTAATTGAAGACCGACCGCGAGTTCTGGCGCAATCTTGTAGGTCGCAAGAGATTCATTAGTCAAGCTGTGCGCTTGCGCAGCAAGCGTCTTGCTCAACGTCATCGGGAAAATCAGGGTGGGCTGTAACACCGCGCGGGCTACACATAATTTTGTGCTGTAGTGGCACGGTCGTGGCTGCGCAGCCGATGAGCCCAAGCAGGCTAGCTGCGCGGAAGTTACATCAGTGCGTTTGAGATATCTCATTTCCATAACGTTCCGTTGATTGCGCTTTGTTATCGAAATCAGCACGGCAACGCATGACTGAGCAGTGGCTTGCCCAGGCAACCCTGCAACCGTGACGAATATATTCGCTTTAGGCCATGGGCTTTGCGTCCTTGACTTTCGTCAAGTTTGCCGAGGTGGGTATCACACGCCCCACCATAATCAATTTTCAGTTAGATGCGGAGTAAAAGCAAGCGCCGTTTCATGATGATCTTCCACGGTTCGTCGGACCAGTGATTCCCGGACGACAGCGCCAGTCCACCGAACTTAAGCCCCTTGGCGCGGTAGAATAGCCCGTGTAGTGCGTTGTTTTTGTTCATGTTTTCGAGACCATGACCATGCCGACCTCAATTCTGTGAATATATCCAGCCCGTCCAGCGAGATCTGCGCGACCACGTCCACTCGGCGGAGTTCGCCGAGGCGGCGCGAGGACCCGATGCAGCGGGCGCGTTCACCCGGCGGCGCAAGCTGTCGCGCCGACCTTGATTGCGGCCCTGCTGGGTGCCTCGAAAAACCTCGTCGCGGCCCGGCGTTCCAGGCATGATGTGGGCTGCATGACGTAATTTGGGGGGGGCTGATGCACAGCAGGCGCGCCGCGGTCAACTGGTAGCGCACCGAGCGCACGGCCCGGTCTTTTTACCGCCCCGGGTCCGGTGGATGCGAGTTGGCTTGAGTCAGGCGGGGCTGGTCAGGATGGTGGTGATCTCGGCGACCGCTGCCTGACGCATGGCTGCCGTCGCGAGCGGTGTCGCCCGACAGCCGCTCTGGCCGATGACCAGTCTCCCTGTTTGAAGACCGCTCGCTCGTGCAGATCGCCGACGTCAGGTAGTGTGCATGCAAGCGCCACTCGCAGCTTCGGATCAGAATGACTGGCCGGTTTGAACTCATACGCACGGTGGGTCGCGTCCCGCGACGTGGTGAAGGTCGACGATTCCCTTGCGATGGCTTAGCCTCAATGCGTTCGCACTGACTGATGAGAAGCGCGATCTACGTTTGTTATTCCAATAGATCGCTTTCAATCGCCGTGTATTCCACTTTAATTCTTTCCTTCACAGCGGCAGCGGCGCGCAGCTGCGCCCCGGCGAAGTCTCGCTGGCGCACGGCGGCGTGCTGTTCCTCGACGAATGGCCCGAATTCGGCCGCGACGCGCTGGAGGCGCTGCGCGAGCCGCTGGAGAGCGGCCGCGTCGTCGTCACCCGCGCCCGCGCGCGGGCCGAGTTCCCGGCCCGCTTCCAGCTGGTCGCGGCGATGAACCCCTGCGCCTGCGGCTGGCACGGCCATGCGCTGCGCGCCTGCCGCTGCAGCGCGGCGCAGCTGGCGCGCTACCACGCCCGCATCTCCGGCCCGCTGCTCGACCGCATCGACCTGCAGGTCGACTTGAGCGACGTCGCCGCCGACGCGCTGCTGCAGCTGCCGCGCGGCGAGTCCAGCGCCGCGGTGGCGGCGCGCGTGGCCGCGGCGCGGACGCGCCAGCACGCGCGCCAGGGCACGCTGAACGCGCGGCTGAGCGGCGCGGCGCTCGACGCCCATGCCGCGCTCGATGCGGCGACCGCGAGCTGGTTCGCGGCCGCGCTCGAACGGCTGGGCTGGTCGGCGCGCGCCGCGCACCGCAGCTTGCGCGTGGCGCGCAGCATCGCCGACCTGGCCGGCGACGACACCGTCGAGCGCGCCGCGCTGGCCGAGGCGATGCAGTACCGGCTGGCCGACGCCGATTGACGCGGCGCGCCGGTGGCCTTCAGGCCGCGGCCAGCGCCTGGTCGAGGTCGGCGATCAGGTCGTCGGCGTGCTCGATGCCGATCGACAGCCGCACCATGTCGGCGCTGACCCCGGCGGCGGCGAGTTCGGCGTCGCCGAGCTGGCGGTGCGTGGTCGTCGCCGGGTGGCACGCCAGCGACTTGCAGTCGCCGATGTTGACCAGCCGCGTGAACAGCTTGAGCGCGTCCTGCAGCCGGGCGCCGGCTTCACGACCGCCGTGCAGGCCGAAGCTGAGGATGCCCGACGCGCGCCCGCGCATCAACCGCTGCGCGATGTCGTGCTCGGGATGGTCGGGCAGGCCGGCGTAGCGCACCCAGGCGACCTTGGGATGGCTGCGCAGGTGCTCGGCGATGCGCATCGCGTTGTGGCAGATGCGGTCCATGCGCAGCGGCAGCGTCTCGATGCCCTGCAGGATCAGGAAGGCGTTCAGCGGCGAGATCGCCGCGCCCATATTGCGCAGCGGAACCACACGGGCGCGGGCGATGAACGCCGCGGCGCCGAAGGTCTCGGTGTAGCTGACGCCGTGGTAGCTGACGTCGGGCTGCACCAGCAGGCCGAAGCGCTGCGGCTGCGCCGCCCAGTCGAAGCGGCCGCCGTCGACGATGGCGCCGCCGACGCTGTTGCCGTGGCCGCCGAGGTACTTGGTCAGCGAATGCACGACGATGTCGGCACCGTGTTCGAACGGCCGGCACAGGTACGGCGACGGCACCGTGTTGTCGACGATCAGCGGCACGCCGGCGGCGTGCGCGACCGCGGCCAGCGCGCCGATGTCGGTCACGTTGCCCAGCGGATTGCCGATCGCCTCGCAGTACACGGCCTTGGTGCGCGCATCGATCAACGCGGCGAAATCCTGCGGCCTGGCCGGGTCGGCGAAGCGCACTTCGATGCCCTGGCGCGGCAGCGTGTGCGCGAACAGGTTGTAGGTGCCGCCGTACAGCCGGCTGCTGGAGACGATGTTGTCGCCGGCCTCGGCCAGGGTCTGGATCGCCGCGGTGATCGCGGCCATGCCCGACGCCAGCGCCAGCGCCGCGACGCCGCCTTCGAGCGCGGCCACGCGCGCCTCGAGCACGCCGGTGGTCGGATTCATGATCCGCGTGTAGATGTTGCCGGCGACTTTCAGGTCGAACAGGTCGGCGCCGTGCTGGGTATCGTCGAAGGCGTACGAGACGGTCTGGTAGATCGGCACCGCGACCGCGCGCGTGGTCGGGTCGGGGCTGTAGCCGGCGTGCACGGCCTGGGTTTCAAATCGCATCGAATTCTCCTGGGGTCTGCGCGAGGAATGCCGATTGTGCCTCGGCGGCGGCGCTCACAGGCTGGCGCGCGGCGCGGCGCGCGCCGCCGAAATAGGCCGCCGGAGTCGTGCCCAGCGCGACGCGGAAGGCCTTGATGAAGGCGCTGACGCTGTCGTAGCCCAGCGACAGCGCGACGTGCTTGACGGCCTGGCCCGTGGCCAGCCACTCGAGCGCCTGCGTCAGCCGCGCCCACTGCCGCCACTGGCCGAAACTCATGCCGGTCTCGTCGACGAAGCGACGACTCAGCGTGCGCGTGCTGATGCCGGCATGGCGCGCCCACTGGTCGAGCCGGCGGCCGCTGGCCGGGTTGGCCAGCAGCGCGCGCGCCACCGCGAGCAGGCGCTCGTCCTTCGGCCACGGCAGCTGCAGCGGCGCGGTCGCGCCCTGCCTGAGCTCGTCGAGCAGCACCGCCAGCTGTCGCCGCTGCGGCACACTCAACGCCGCGTCGAGCGGCCAGTCCAGCGCGCGCTGCATCAACAGCGCGGCCAGCGGGCTGGCGGCGAACTGCGCCGGCTCGGCCGGCAAGGCGGCGCAGTGGCGCTCGGCGAGGAACACGCCGACGCCGGCGATCGGCCCGAACGACTGCACCGTGTGCGCCATGTGCGGCGGCATCCAGCCTATCGTTCGCGGCCCCGAAATCACCCGGCCGCGCGCGGTCTCGACCGCGACCAGACCCTCGGTCAGCTGGAACAGCACGCCGCGCGGCAGCCGGTGGTCGGCGCCGTCCAGCGGCGCGTCGTTGCGCACGCGCACCGCGACCAGGTCGGGGCCGTCGGGATCGTGGATCTTGTGGTGGAGTTCAACCGGAATGCCCATGAGCGCTGCGCGAGAGAATCGTCATTCGCGATGGATTTGGCAGAATTGCGATATTAAATGGCGGGATCAAGCAACCTCGCCATCGGCCCGAACCCTACCATTTCGCTCAACTTCCAGGATCAGGATCGCCTCATGCCCTGCTCGATCGTTCCCTCGCGCGCCGGCTGGTCCGTGCTGGCCGCTGCCCTGCTCGCCGGCTGCGCGTCGGTCGGGCCGGATTTCAAGGCGCCGCCGCCGCCCGACGTCGCCTCGTACACCCACGCCGCGCTGCCGGCGAGCACCGCGTCGGCGCCCGGCATGCTCGGCGCCGGCCAACGCTTCGCCAGCGGTGCCCAGGTCGACACGCAGTGGTGGCAAGGCTTCGGCAACGCGCAGCTCGACGCGCTGGTCAAGCGCGCGCTGGCCAACAGCCCGACGCTGGAGGCGGCGCGTGCCACGCTGCGCCAGGCGCAGCAGCTGTACGCGGCGCAGGCCGGCTCGACGCTGTACCCGACGGTGTCGGCCAAGCTCGGCGCCACCCGCGAAGGCGTCAACAGCGCAGCCCAAGGGCAGTCCAACGGCTACAGCAACGTCTTCAACCTGTACAACGCCGGCATCGGCGTGAATTACAACCTCGACCTGTTCGGCGGCAACCGCCGCGCGCTCGAAGCGCTGGCGGCGAAAGCCGACTACCAGCGCTACCAGCTCGCCGGCGCACGCCTGACGCTGGCGGCCAACGTCGTCACCACCGCGTTCGCGCAGGCGCAGGCGTCGGCGCAGCTCGCGGCCACCGAAGCGATCCTGCAGGCGCAGCAACGCCAGCTGGCCATCACCGAGCAGCAGTTCAAGCTCGGCGCTGCCGCGCGCAGCGCGGTGCTGGCGCTGCGCACCCAGGTCGAAACCACGCGTGCCAGCCTGCCGGCGCTGCGCAACCGGCGCGAGCAGGCCGACCATCTGCTGGCCACGCTGCTCGGCGACGCGCCCGGTGCGGCCGCACTGCCGAGCTTCGAACTGGGCGCGTTCACGCTGCCGGCCAGCGTGCCGGTGTCGGTGCCGTCGGCGCTGCTGCGCCAGCGCCCCGACGTGCAGGCGTCGATGGCGCTGCTGCACGAGGCCACCGCGCAATACGGCGTCGCGGTGTCCAACCTCTACCCGCAGATCAACCTCAGCGCGACGATCGGTGAGCAGGCGCTGAGCACCGGCGCGTTGTTCGGCCCCGGCTCGCTGATCTGGTCGCTGGCCGGCTCACTGGCGCAGCCGCTGTTCAACGCCGGGCTGAAGGCCGGCGCCAACGCCGCGCAGGAGAACCTGGCGGCGGCCGGTGCCAACTATCGCGCCACCGTGCTGCAGGCGCTGCGCAACGTCGCCGACGCGCTGCGCCAGCTCGACAACGACGCGCAGGCGCTGCAGGCGCAGCAAGGCGCCGACGCCGCGGCGCAGGACTCGCTGCGCCTGGTCGAGCAGCAGTACCAGCTCGGCGCGGCCAGCTATCTGCAGCTGCTCAGCGCGCAGCAGGCCGCGCAGCAGGCGCGCCTCGGACTGATCGCGGCGCAGGCCGCGCGTCTGGCCGACAGCGCCGCGCTGTACCAGGCGATGGGCGGCGGCCAGCTCGGCTGACGCCTCGCCCAAGCATCAAAACGCACAAGACAACGAACGACAAGGGACGGAAAGTTCGATGAACAAGGGAACGACCAAACGCATGATCATCATGCTCATCATTGCCGGCCTGATCATCGGCGGCGTGGTGTGGTTCCAGGGTTTCAAGACCAAGATGATCGCGAAGGCCATCCACGGCCAGGCCAATCCGCCGCAGACCGTCGCCACCGCGGTGGCGCGCGAAATGCGCTGGCAGCCCAGCGTCGACGCGATCGGCACCCTGGCCGCCAGTCAGCAGGCCAGCCTGAGCGCCGAAGTCGGCGGCCTGGTCACCGCGATCCGCTTCAAGTCGGGCGCCGCGGTGCGCGCCGGCCAACTGCTGGTGCAGATGGACGACGGCCCGCTGGTCGCGCAACTCGCGCAGCTGCAGGCGCAGGCCGAACTGGCGCGGCAGAACCTGCGCCGCGACCGCGCCCAGCTCGCGCTGCACGCGGTCAGCCAGGCGACGGTCGACACCGACGAGGCCAACGTCAAGGCGCTGGCCGCACAGGTCGCCGCGCAGCGCGCGCTGATCGCGCAAAAGCACATCGCCGCGCCGTTCGCCGGTCGCCTCGGCCTGCGCCACGTCAACCTCGGCCAGTACCTGGCGCCGGGCAACGCGGTGGTCACGCTGCAAAAGCTCGACCCGATGGAAATCGACTTCACGGTGCCGCAAAGCCAGGTCGACCTGATCCGCGTCGGCATGCCGGCGCAGTTGCGCAGCAGCGCGGTGCCGGGCCGGGAGTTCGCGGCCCGCGTGATCGCGATCGAACCGCAGATCGACACCGGCACGCGCAACCTGACGGTGCGTGCACGCGTGGCCAACCCGCACGACCAGCTGCTGCCCGGAGCGTTCGCCGATGTGCGCATCGACGACGGCGCCGCGCGTGACTACCTGACGCTGCCCAACGCGGCGATCGCCTACAACCCCTACGGCGCGACCGTCTACGTGGTCAAGAACGAAGGCCGCGACGCCCACGGCAAGCCCAAGCTGGTCGCCGAGCAGCGCTTCGTGACCACCGGGCCGACGCGCGGCGACCAGGTCGCGGTGCTCAAGGGCCTGAAAGCCGGCGAGACCGTGGTCACCGCCGGCCAGCTCAAGCTGCGCAACGGCTCGCCGGTGATCGTCAACAACAGCGTGGAGCCGGCTGACCAGGCCAACCCGCAGGTGCCGAACTCCTGAGCCGACGGGCCACGCAGATGAACAAGAAATTCACCGATATCTTCATCGAGCGCCCGGTGCTGGCCACCGTGATCAGCCTCGTGATCCTGGTGCTGGGACTGCGCTCGGCCGGCCTGCTGCCGGTGCTCGAGTTCCCCTACACCGAGAACGCGGTGGTCACGGTGACGACCGCCTACCCCGGCGCCGACGCCAACCTGGTCGCCAGCTTCATCACGACGCCGCTGGAAAACGCGATCGCGCAGGCCAACGGCATCGACTACATGACCTCGAGCAGCGTGCAGGGGGTCAGCACGATCAGCGTCAACCTGCGGCTGAACTACGACCCCGACAAGGCGCTGACCGAGATCATGACCAAGGTCAACTCGGTGCTCAACCAGCTGCCGCCGCAGTCGCAGACGCCGGTGATGTCGGTGTCGATCGGGCAGACCATCGACGCGATGTACATCGGCTTCAACAGCGACGTGCTCAAGCCGAACCAGATCACCGACTACATCACCCGCTCGGTGCAGCCCAAGCTGCAGGCGATCGACGGCGTGCAGACCGCCGAGATCCTCGGCGCGAAGAACTTCGCGCTGCGCGCCTGGCTCGACCCGAACAAGCTGGCGGCCTACGGACTGACCGCGGCCGACGTCTACAGCGCGCTGCAGGCCAACAACTACCTGGCCGCCATCGGCAGCACCAAGGGCAGCATGGTGCAGATCAACCTGGCCGCGAACACCAACCTGAAGACGCTCGACGGCTTCCGCGACATGATCGTCAAGTCGGTCAACGGCCAGGTCGTGCGGCTGAAGGACGTCGCCCAGGTCTCGCTCGGCTCCGACGACTACGACACCCAGGTCGCGTTCGACGGCAAGTCGTCGGTGTTCGTCGGCATCCAGGTCGCGCCGGGCGCCAACCTGCTCGACGTCGTCGCGCGGGTGCGCAAGGCCTTCCCCGTCATCCAGTCGCAGCTGCCGGCCGGGCTGACCGGCGCGATCGTCTACGACTCGACCAAGTTCGTCAATTCGTCGATCGACGAGGTGATCAAGACCCTGGTCGAGGCGGTGCTGATCGTCACGCTGGTCGTGTTCGTCTTCCTCGGCTCGCTGCGCTCGGTGGTCATCCCGTTGATCGCGATCCCGCTGTCGATCGTCGGCACCTTCACCGTGATGCTGGCGCTGGGCTACTCGATCAACCTGTTGACGCTGCTGTCGATCGTGCTCGCCATCGGCCTCGTCGTCGACGACGCGATCATCGTCGTCGAGAACGTCAGCCGCCACCTCGAGGAGGGCATGTCGCGCAAGGACGCGGCGCTGCGCGCGGCGCGCGAACTGGCCAACCCGATCCTGGCGATGACCACGGTGCTGATCGCGGTCTACGTGCCGATCGGCTTCATGGGCGGGCTGACCGGCGCGCTGTTCACCGAGTTCGCGTTCACCCTGGTCGGCACCGTGATCATCTCGGCGATCATCGCGCTGACGCTGTCGCCGATGATGTGCTCGCGGCTGCTGAAGGCGCCCGACCCCGGCAGCCACAGCTGGCAGGACCGCCTGGTGCTGTTCCTCGACCGCAGCTTCGACCGCCTGCACCAGCGCTACGAGCGCGCGCTGCACGGCTCGCTGAACCACGTGCCGGTGGTCGGAGTGATGGCCATCATCATCCTCGGCTCGATCTACTACCTGTACTCGACGTCGATGTCCGAGCTGGCGCCGCAGGAGGACCAGGGCGTGCTGATCTCGGTCGCGTTCAACAACCCGACCGCGACCGTCGAGCAGCGCGGCCTGTACATGCACCAGATCTACAAGGTGTTCCGCGGTCACCCGGAAACCGACCACGTGTTCCAGCTCAATTCGCCGACGCAGGTCATCGGCGGCATGGTGCTCAAGCCGTGGAACGAGCGCAAACTGACCGCGTCGCAGCTGCAGCCGACGGTGCAGGGCCAGCTGGCGCAGATCGCCGGCTCGCAGATCGCGGTGTTCCAGCCGCCGCCGCTGCCCGGCGCGCGCGGGCTGCCGATCCAGTTCGTGCTGACCACCAGCGAGCCGTTCAGCAAGCTGTACAACGTCTCGCAGCAGTTCCTGCACGCGGCGCTGAAGACCGGCAAGTTCATCTTCCTGCAGTCCGACCTGCGCATCGACCTGCCGCAGACGCGGCTCGACATCGACCGCAACATGGCCGCCCAGCTGGGCCTGAACATGCAGCAGATCGGCTCGGCGCTGTCGGCGATGCTCGGCGGCGGCTACGTCAACTTCTTCGATCTTGACGGCCGCTCGTACAAGGTGATCCCGCAGGTCGCTCGCGAGCACCGGCTCAACGCCGCGCAGCTGCGCAACTACTACGTGCGCTCGGCCAGCGGCGCGATGGTGCCGCTGTCGACCGTCGTGCATCTGACGACGACGGTGCAGCCGGAGACGATCAACCACTTCCAGCAGGCCAACTCGGCGACCATCCAGGGCGTCGCGCTGCCCGGCATCGCCGAGAACCAGGCGCTGTCGACGCTGCAGGACCTGGCTCGGCGCACGCTTCCGGCCGGCTACAGCTTCGACTACGCCGGGCCGACGCGGCAGTTCGTGCAGGAATCGGGAGGGTTGCTGCTGACCTTCGGCTTCGCGCTGATCATCATCTTCCTCGCGCTGGCGGCGCAGTTCGAGAGCTTCCGCGACCCGATCATCATCCTGGTGTCGGTGCCGATGGCGATTTCAGGCGCACTGCTGTTCATCAACCTGGGCATCGGACACGCGACCTTGAACATCTACACCGAGGTCGGTCTGGTCACGCTGATCGGGCTGATCTCGAAGCACGGCATCCTGATCGTCGAGTTCGCCAACAATCTGCAGCGCACCGGGCGCAGCAAACGTGAAGCGGTCGAGCACGCCGCGGCGATGCGGCTGCGCCCGATCCTGATGACCACCGGCGCGATGGTGCTCGGCGTGATGCCGCTGATCTTCGCCAGCGGCGCCGGCGCGGTGAGCCGCTACAACATGGGGCTGGTGATCGCGTCGGGTCTGGCGATCGGCACGATGTTCACGCTGTTCGTCGTTCCGGCGATGTACATGCTGCTCGGCGCTGACCACAGCCACGAGGCGCGCGCCAAGGCCTTGCAGGAATCCGAGGCCCGCGACCCGCTGGCGCAGCCGCCGGCGCACGGCGCCTGAAGCACGCCGCGGCGCCGCCGGGAGGCGGCGCCGCGCCAGAAGCAGGACGGCCGGCGATGAGCCGGCCGTCTTGCCTTCGGAACAGCCCTCGATCGGCCTCAGACCAGCCGTGACGCGCGCGGCACCGCGCGCAGCTCGCGGCCGCTGCGCGCCTGCCAGTCGTCGGCCTGGTCGTCGCCGACCGGGCCGACGTGGAAATAGCGCGCCTGCGGGTGCGCCAGGTAGAAGCCCGACACGCTCGACGCCGGCATCATCGCCCAGTGCTCGGTCAGCGACATGCCGACCGACGCCGCGTCGAGCAGCGCGAACAGCTCGCCCTTGACCGAATGCTCGGGGCACGCCGGATAGCCCGGCGCCGGACGGATGCCGCGGTATTCCTCGCGGATCAGCTGCGCGTTGTCCAGCGTCTCGCCGGCGGCGTAGCCCCACAGCTCGGTGCGCACGCGCCGGTGCAGCCATTCGGCGCAGGCCTCGGCGAGGCGGTCGGCCAGCGCCTTCAACATGATCGCCGAGTAGTCGTCGTTGGCGTCGACATAGGCCTGCGCGCGCGCTTCGGCGCCGGTCACGCAGACCGCGAACAGGCCGATGTGGTCGTCGCCGGCGCCGCGCGGCGCGACGAAGTCGGCCAGCGCCAGGTTGGGGCGGCGCACGCCGTCGACCACCGGGCGCTCGGTCTGCTGGCGCAGCCCGTACCAGGTCATCGCCGGCTGCTCGCGGCGCGCGTCGGCGTAGATCGCGATGTCGTCGTCGCCGACGCTGTTGGCCGGGTACAGGCCGACCACCGCGTGCGCGCTGAGCCAGCGCCCGTCGATGATCTTCTTCAGCAGCGCGTGCGCGTCGGCGTGGACCTGGCGCGCCTGCGCGCCGACCACCGCGTCGTCGAGAATCGCCGGGAAGGCGCCGGCCAGGTCCCAGGTCTGGAAGAACGGGCCCCAGTCGATGCAGGCGGCGATCTCGTTCAGGTCGATGTTGCGGAATTCGCGCCGGCCGGTGAAGGTCGGCGCCGGCGCCACGCCCTCGGGCCAGTCGAGGCGCAGCTTGTTGGCTCGCGCCGCGGCCAGCGTGACCAGCTTGACCGCCTGCTTGGCCGCGTGCTGCTCGCGCACCCGCGCGTAATCGGCGGTCAGCGCGGCGACGAACGCCGCGGCCTGCTCCGACAGCAGGCTCTGCGTGGTGCCGACGCTGCGCGAGGCGTCGGGCACGTAGACCACCGGGCCCGAATAGTGCGGTGCGATCTTCACCGCGGTGTGCACGCGGCTGGTGGTCGCGCCGCCGATCAGCAGCGGAATGCGGCGCTCGCGGAAATACGCATCGCGCTCCATCTCGGCGGCGACGTGCTGCATTTCCTCCAGGCTGGGCGTGATCAGCCCCGACAGCCCGACCGCGTCGGCGCCCTCGGCCTTGGCCCGCGCCAGGATGTCCTGGCACGGCACCATCACGCCCATGTTGACGACGTCGAAGTTGTTGCATTGCAAGACCACGGCGACGATGTTCTTGCCGATGTCGTGCACGTCGCCCTTGACCGTGGCCAGCACCAGCTTGCCGCGCGAGCGCGTGTCGGCGCCGAGGCGCTTTTCCTCCTCGATGTACGGAATCAGCCGGGCCACCGACTGCTTCATCACGCGCGCGCTCTTGACGACTTGCGGCAGGAACATCTTGCCCTGGCCGAACAGGTCGCCGACCACGTTCATGCCGTCCATCAACGGCCCCTCGATCACCGCCAGCGGCCGCCGCCCCTCGGCCGCGTAGCGCGCGCGCAGCTCCTCGGTGTCGTCCTCGATGAAGTCGGTGATGCCGTGCACCAGCGCGTGCGACAGCCGCGCCTCGACCGGCTGCTCGCGCCAGGCCAGCCGTTCGCCGTCGTCGCGCACGCGTCCCTTGAGGCCTTCGGCCAGCGCCACCAGGCGCTCGCCGGCGTCGGCGCGGCGGTCGAGCACGACGTCCTCGACCGCGTCGCGCAGGGCCGGATCGAGCTCGTCGTAGACGCCGACCTGGCCGGCGTTGACGATGCCCATGTCGAGTCCGGCGCGAATCGCGTGGTACAGGAAGACGGTGTGGATCGCTTCGCGCACCGCGTCGTTGCCGCGGAACGAGAAGCTGACGTTGCTGACCCCGCCGGAGACCTTGGCGCCGGGCAGGTTGGCCTTGATCCAGCGCGTGGCCTCGATGAAGTCGACAGCGTAGTGGTCGTGTTCGGCGATGCCGGTGGCGATGGCGAAGATGTTGGGGTCGAAGATGATGTCCTCGGCCGGAAAATCGGCCTGCTCGACCAGCAGCCGGTAGGCGCGCGCGCAGATGTCGATCTTGCGCTGGTAGCTGTCGGCCTGGCCCTGCTCGTCGAAGGCCATCACCACCGCGGCGGCGCCGTAGCGTCGCACCAGCCGGGCCTGGCGCAGGAACTCGGCCTCGCCTTCCTTCATCGAGATCGAGTTGACGATGGCCTTGCCCTGCACGCAGCGCAGCCCGGCTTCGATCACGTCCCATTTCGACGAATCGATCATCACCGGGACGCGGGCGATGTCGGGCTCGGAAGCCATCAGGTTGAGGAAGCGCACCATCGCGGCGCGGCTGTCGAGCATCGCCTCGTCCATGTTGACGTCGACGATCTGCGCGCCGTTTTCGACCTGTTGCCGCGCCACCGCCAGCGCGCGATCGAATTCACCGGCCAGGATCAACCGCGCGAAAGCCTTCGACCCGGTCACGTTGGTGCGCTCGCCGATGTTGACGAACAGCGAACCGGGGCCGATCACCAGCGGTTCGAGGCCGGCCAGCAGCAGCGGCGGCAGGGGGCGGGACGAAAGCGTGGCGTCGGTGTCGGGCATGGCGAGGGGCATGGCTGCCGCGCAAGGGCAGCTCGGTGGAGGGCGGACGCGCAAGCGCGACGCGGCGCCGCGCCGGAGCGAGCATTTTAGGCGGCGGTGGCGGCGCGCTTGCGCGGCCCGCACGCATCACCCCACGGCGCGCCAGCGACGCGGCCGAGCTCAGACGCTGCTGCGTTCGACGCTGCGCTCGGACAGCTCGGCCGCGCCGCGTTCGTCGGCCATGTCGATCGCGATCTGCGTGCACACGGTGCGACACAGCTGCATCGCCTTTTCGTTGTGCACGCGGTAGTAGATCTGATTGCCGTCGCGGCGCTTGCTGACGATGCCGGCCAGATACAGCACCTTCAGGTGCTGCGACACATTGGGCTGGGTCGAATGCACCAGCTCGACGATGTCGTTGACCCCGCGTTCCTGCGTGCAGATCGCGTTCAGGATGCGCAAGCGCAACGGCGTCGACAGCACGCCGAACAACTCGGCGGCCGATGCGAACACCCGCGAAACGGACGCGGGCGCGCAATGCGCGTCGATCAGGGCTTGCGAAGAACTGGGTCGCCTGCTGCTGGGCATCGTGTCGCCCGCGCGAGCGCGGGCCCGGAACTGGCCTGAGGCGCTATTGTTGCTGCGTCGCGGCGAGTGCGCGGCGTCGAAATGTAACAGCGGACGCCGGCGATCCGCGTCGGCGTCAGTCCTGCCGGTCGGTACGGAACGCTCCGGCGCCGCCGAGCAGCCGTGGCGGCGCATGGCCGACGGCGCCACCGATCGCCGCGATGTGCTCGGGCGTCGTGCCACAGCAGCCGCCGACGATGTTGACCAGGCCTTCGGCGGCGAAGGCGTGCAGCAGCCGCGACGTCACCTCGGGCGTTTCGTCGAAACCGGTGTCGCTCATCGGATTCGGCAGCCCGGCGTTCGGGTAGCAGCTGATGAAGGTGTCGCTCGCCGCTTTCGCCAGTTCCTGCAGGTACGGCCGAATCAGCGCCGCACCCAGCGCGCAGTTCAGGCCGACCGCCAGCGGCCTCGCGTGGCGCACGCTGGCCCAGAACGCGCCGACCGTCTGCCCCGACAGGATGCGCCCCGACGCGTCGGTCACGGTGCCGCTGATGATCAGCGGCAGGCGTTCGCCGCTGTGCTCGAACCACTCGTCGATCGCGAACAGCGCCGCCTTCGCGTTGAGCGTGTCGAAGATCGTCTCGACCAGGAACAGGTCGACGCCGGACTCGCCGAGCGCGCGCGCCTGTTCGTAATACGCCGCGCGCAGCTGCTCGAAGTCGACGTTGCGCGCGCCGGGGTCGTTGACGTCGGGGCTGATGCTCGCGGTGCGCGGCGTCGGCCCGAACGCACCGGCGACGAAACGCGGGCGCTGCGCGGTGGCGTGCCGCCGCGCGCTGGCCAGCGCCAGCCGCGCGGCCTCGCGGTTCATCGCGTCGGCCAGTTCGGCCATGCCGTAGTCGTCCTGCGCGATGCGCGTCGCGCCGAAGGTGTTGGTTTCGACGATGTCGGCGCCGGCGGCGAAATAGGCGTCGTGGATGTCCTCGATGACTTGCGGCTGCGTCAGGTTCAGCAGCTCGTTGTTGCCCTTGACGTCGCGCGGCCAGTCCTTGAAGCGCTCGCCGCGGTACTGCGCCTCGCCGAGCTTGAGGCGCTGGATCATCGTGCCCATCGCACCGTCGAGCACGAGGATGCGCTGGCGCAGCAGTTCGGGCAGCGCGCTCGCGCGGGTGTAGGCAGGGGTCGCAGTCATCGGCGCATTCTAGAAGCGCTCTGCGTGGGCGCGCTCAGCCGTTAACATCGGAGCGATCCCCTACGCCCCGATGCCGCCCCTGTCCCGCTCCACGCGCTCGCGCCTGCTCTGGCTGCTCGTCTTCGCGCTGCTCGGCGCGCCGTTGGCGCGCGCCGCGGCGGCGCGCGCGCAGTGGATCGACGTGCCCTACTGCGCGGCGGGCGCGGCGCCGGCCGCGGCCGGCGGCCATGCGCACCGGCTGCTGGTGTTCGCCAACGCCGCCG
>JAJZHH010000120.1:3027-6959 GCA_021804595.1 Pseudomonadota bacterium | reverse complement strand
CCAGCAGCGCGCGGCCGCGCAGCGTCCGCTGCGCCGCGAGCAGGCCGCGCTGGAGGCCGAGCTCGAGCAGCTGGAGGCGCAGCGCGCGCGCACCGACGCCGAGCTCGCCGCCGCGGCGACGCCGGCGGCGCGGCGCGCCGAACTGGGGCGCGAGCGCAAACAGCTCGACTCGCGAATCGCCGCGGCCGAGGAACGCTGGCTCGAACTCGGCGAAGCGCTGCAGGCGCTGGACGACGCCGCCGGCTGACGCGGGCCTCAGCCCCGGCGCGGCGCCCGCGTCAGCGCCGTGACACCCGGTGCAGCAGCCACAGCAGGCTGAGCGCGGTCAGCGCCAAGCCGCAGCCGTTGCCCAGCCAGAACCCGGCCGGCCCGTGCAGCGTGGCCGGCACCCGGTGCAGCGGGTCGAACGCGAGCAGGTAGCCGCCACCCAGACCGCCGCCCCACAGCGCCAGCGCATACAAGGCGCTGGGCAGCAGCGCGACGTGCCAGGCGCGCAAGGCGAACGCGCAGCACACCTGCACCGCGTCGAACGTCTGGTAGGCGGCGATGAACAGCAGCAGATGACGCGCGATCGGCCGCACCGCGGCGTCGTCGGTGTACAGCGCGACGATCGCGCCGCGCGCGCCGCCGACCAGTGCGGTCAGCAGCAGGCCCAGCGCGATCGCGGCGGCGACGCCGCGCAGCGCCGCGTGCCGCGCGCCGGCGTGGTCGCCGGCGCCCAGCCGCTGCGCGACCAGCGTGCTTGACGCGATCGCCAGCGACAGCGGCGCCATGTACAGCATCGAGGCCAGGCTGGCGGCAATCTGGTGCGCGGCCAGCGCACGCTGGCCGAGGTGGGCGATGAACAGCGCCATGCCGGTGAACGACGAGACCTCGAACAGCACCGCGGCGCCGATCGGCAGCCCGAGGCGCAGCAGTTCCCACTGTCCGGACAGGCTCGGGAGGTGACGGCGCAGCGCGGCGACGTCGCGCAGCGGGCCGCGATGCTGCAGCACCGCGGCGCCCAGCAGCAGCCACTGCGTCGCGCAGGTGGCGATGGCGCAGCCCAGCGCGCCCAGGCCGTGGAAACCGCGCAGGCCGAACGCGCCCGGATCGAGCAGCAGCGCGTTCAGCGCGAGCTTGACGAGCAGCGCGCCGAGCTGCAGCACGGTGACGA
This sequence comes from Pseudomonadota bacterium, assembly GCA_021804595.1. Classification (GTDB taxonomy): domain Bacteria; phylum Pseudomonadota; class Gammaproteobacteria; order Burkholderiales; family Burkholderiaceae_C; genus Thiomonas_A. The sequence goes on along the minus strand of JAJZHH010000120.1, from coordinate 5,803 downwards.
GCAGCGGACGCGCGATCGACTGCGCCAGTGCGACGTGGGCACGGAACAGCAGCGCCGCCGGCAGCGCCAGCGCCTGCACGCGCAGGTAGCCGAGCACGCGCGCGTCGTCGGCGTGGCCGCCGAGCGCGAGCAGCGGCTGCGGCCACAGCAGCAGTGCGACTCCGGGCAAGGACAGCGCCGCAGCCAGCCACAGGCCCTCGCCGAACATCGCGCGCAGGCGCCCCGGGTTGGCCTCGCCGTGCGCGCGCGCCAGCACCGGCAGCAGCGCCTGCATCGATTCGGCCAGCGTGACGTACAGCGTGATGTAGATCGCCTGGCCCAACGCCAGCGTCGCCAGCCCGGCGGTGTCGGCGCTGCGACCGAGCATCGCGGTGTCGGCGACGCCGAAGCCGATCACCGCGATCTGACCGACGAAGACGGCGCCCGCCAGACGCAGCAGCGCGCCCAGCGTGCCGCCGTGCCGACGCGGCGCGAAGCTCATGGCCCGAGCAGTTCGAGCGCGTCGTCACGCTCGCCGGGGCGATGGCCGCGCCACAGCACGCGCAGCCGTGGCGGGCGCGGTGCGTCGGCGCGCTGCAACCGGTAGCGCGCGTGCTCCGCAGTGCCCAGCGGCGTTGCGCTCCAGTAGCCGAGCAGCGCGCGCTGCACCAGCGGCAAGCCTGCCGCGTCGACCTCGCCGGCCGGCAGCGCGCGCAGCATGCTGGCCAGACTGCGGCCCAGCGGCCGGTAGGTGCTGGCGTAATCGAGCGCCGGCAGCCACAGCGTGCCGACCAGCACCCAGACCAGCGTGACGCCGCCGGCCGACAGCACCATGCCTTTCCACAGCGGGTGGCGGTGGCGCCCGGCGCGCCAGACGACGACCGCGCCCCAGGCCAGCGTGGCCAGCAGCGCGAGCAGCGCGGGCAGCGGATGCAGCGTCGCGTGATAACCCGGGGCCAGGCGCGCGACGTTGGCCGCCGGCTGGCTCGGGAAACCGGTCAGCGTGGCCAGCCACAGCAGCCAGACGACGAAGGCGAACAGGCTGAAGAACATCAGCGCGAACCAGTCGAGCGCGGCCAGGCTGCCGCGCCGCATCACCGGCAGCGCCAGCGCGGCAAGCAGCGCCGCCGGTGGCAAGGTCGCCAGCATCGCCTGCGGATGGTTGCCGGCGCGCAGCGCCTCGAACGCGGTCAGTGCCAGCAGTGCAGCGGGCGCCAGCACGTGCCATTCGACGAGCGATTCACGCCAGCGCCACAGCGCCCACAGCGCCAGCGGCCACGCCGGCCACAGGAACCAGGCCGCGGTCCCCAGCGCATGGGCGGCGCCGGCCCAGCCGGCCGACGGCGTCAGCCGGGCGCCGCCGTGCAGGGCGACGAGCAGCGCGGCCGCACCGAGCAGCAGTGCAGCGACGACCGGCGCACGCGCTCCGGCAAACGCCTCGTGCGGCAACAGTGCGAAGCCGACCAGCAGCGCGCCCAGCGCCAGCGCCGGCGCACCGCCGAGCGCCAGCGCGGCCAAGGCCGCCGCGCCGAGCAGTGCGGCGCGCCAGCGCATCCGCGGCATCAGCGCCGCGGCCAGCAGCAGTGCGCTGCTGGCGGCCAGTTGCACCAGCGCCGCGCCGGCCTCGTGTCCGAGGCCGAGCAGGCCCAGGCAGGCGACCAGGCTGAGCAGCGCACCGTCGGCCATCGCGCGCGCGTAGGCGCGTTCGTCGATCGGCGGCGCGAACGCCGGCTGCACCGGTTGCGCGGCATCGCGCCGGGCCAGGTGATAGGCGGCGTACCAGGTCTGCGCCATGGTCACGCCGAGCAGCAGCGCAAACGGCAGCCGCGCTGCCAGCACGTCGCCGAGCACGCCGCCGAGCATATGCAGCGATAGCGCACCGAGCCAGTAGGGGATCCAGCCGCCGCCGAGCGCGTGGCCGTACAGCGTCGGGTGCAGCCAGGCCGAGTGGCCGTCGGCGAGTTGCCAGATCGCGCCGAACGCGACGCCTTCACCGGTCCACGGGTCGCGTCCGATGAAGCCAGGCAGCACGTAGGCCAGGCACATCAGCCACAGCGGCCAGCGCGGCAGCCGCGCGAGCGCCTGCGCGGCGACCACCGGCCGCGCGGCTGGCTTGGGCTTGGACGTCGACGCGGTCAACACGATGGCGGGGCAGAGTGGCGGGCAAACAAAACGGGCAGCGATGCTGCCCGTTCCTGACGACAATACGGCGATGACGCGCGGAAACCCCGCGCGGTGTATTTACTTCCTCGCCGCGGCAGCCCGTGCGAACTTCTGACGGAACTTGTCGACACGACCGCCCAGCGAATCGATGCTCTTTTGCGTGCCGGTGTAGAACGCATGCGATTCGGACGAAGTATCGAGCTTCATCAGCGGCAGTTCGCGGCCGTCTTCGAGCTTGATCGTCTCGCGCGTCTGCACGGTCGACGGGATCACGAACTTGGCACCGTTCGACTGGTCGACGAAGCACACGTCGCGGTATTCGGGGTGGATTCCAGTTTTCATCAAAAGTTCCTTCACAAGCCGGCCAGCCGCGACCGCGCCACGCGACGCATCGTACTTAGCCCAAAGTTCCATTATTGCACATGCCGGACCCGCGAACGCGCGCTGAGCGCGTTCGCTGGTCCGGCCTCAGTCCACCTCGCGGCTTGCAAGCCGCTCGGATTCGGCCGGCGCGCGAACGCGCGCTGAGCGCGTTCGCTGGTCCGGCCTCAGTCCACCTCGCGGCTTGCAAGCCGCTCGGATTCGGCCGGCGCGCGAACGCGCGCTGAGCGCGTTCGCTGGTCCGGCCTCAGTC
>JAJZHH010000120.1:2706-3017 GCA_021804595.1 Pseudomonadota bacterium | reverse complement strand
CGGCGCGCGAACGCGCGCTGAGCGCGTTCGCTGGTCCGGCCTCAGTCCACCTCGCGGCTTGCAAGCCGCTCGGATTCGGCCGGCGCGCGAACGCGCGCTGAGCGCGTTCGCTGGTCCGGCCTCAGTCCACCTCGCCGCTTGCAAGCGGCTCGGATTCGTACGGCGCGCGAACGCGCGCAGGCGTGTTCGCTGGTCCGTACTCAGTCCACCTCGCCGCTTGCAAGCGGCTCGGATTCGTACGGCGCGCGAACGCGCGCAGGCGCGTTCGCTGGTCCGTACTCAGTCCACCTCGCCGCTTGCAAGCGGCTCGG
>JAJZHH010000120.1:0-2696 GCA_021804595.1 Pseudomonadota bacterium | reverse complement strand
GTTCGCTGGTCCGTACTCAGTCCACCTCGCCGCTTGCAAGCGGCTCGGATTCGTACGGCGCGCGAACGCGCGCAGGCGCGTTCGCTGGTCCGTACTCAGTCCACCTCGCCGCTTGCAAGCGGCTCGGATTCGTACGGCGCGCGAACGCGCGCAGGCGCGTTCGCTGGTCCGTACTCAGTCCACCTCGCCGCTTGCAAGCGGCTCGGATTCGTACGGCGCGCGAACGCGCGCAGGCGCGTTCGCTGGTCCGTACTCATCCCCCTTTTCGCATCATGTCGAAGAAATCGGCGTTGCTTTTGCTCTGCTTCATTTTCTCGATGAGAAACTCCATCGCCTCGAGCTCGTCCATCGGGTAGAGCAATTTGCGCAGGATCCACGCCTTCTGCAGCACGTCGGACTTCAGCAGCAGTTCCTCGCGGCGGGTGCCCGAGCGGTTCAGCAGGATGGCCGGGTAGACCCGCTTCTCGGCCAGCCGGCGCTCGAGGTGGATCTCCATATTGCCGGTGCCCTTGAACTCCTCGTAGATCACTTCGTCCATTCGGCTGCCGGTGTCGGTCAGCGCGGTGCCGATGATGGTCAGCGAACCGCCTTCCTCGATGTTGCGCGCGGCACCGAAGAAGCGCTTCGGGCGCTGCAGCGCATTGGCGTCGACCCCGCCGGTCAGTACCTTGCCCGACGCCGGCACGACGGTGTTGTAGGCCCGCGCCAGCCGGGTGATCGAGTCGAGCAGGATCACGACGTCCTTCTTCAGTTCGACCAGGCGCTTGGCCTTCTCGATCACCATTTCGGCGACCTGCACGTGGCGCAGCGCCGGCTCGTCGAAGGTCGAACTGACGACTTCACCCTTCACCGAACGCTGCATTTCGGTGACTTCCTCGGGGCGCTCGTCGATCAGCAGCACGATCAGCACGATTTCGGGGTGGTTGGCCGTGATCGCATGAGCGATCGACTGCAACATCACGGTCTTGCCGCTTTTCGGCGGCGCCACCAGCAGTCCGCGCTGGCCCTTGCCGATCGGCGCGATGATGTCGATCACGCGCCCGATGATGTTCTCGTCGGCGCGCGTGTCGCGCTCGAGCTTCAAGTGCTCGGTCGGGAACAGCGGCGTCAGATTCTCGAACATGATCTTGTTCTTGTTCTGCTCGGGTGTGACGCCATTGACCCGGTCGACCTTGACCAGCGCGAAATAGCGCTCGCCGTCCTTGGGCACGCGCACTTCGCCTTCGATCGAATCGCCGGTGTGCAGGTTGAAGCGGCGGATCTGGCTCGGCGAGATGTAGATGTCGTCGGGCGAGCCCAGATAGTTCGATTCGGGCGAGCGCAGGAAGCCGAAGCCGTCGGGCAGGACTTCCATGACGCCGTCGCCGAATACCTGCTCGCCGCCGCGGGCACGTTTCTTCAGGATCGCGAACATCAGCTCCTGCTTGCGCAGGCGACTGGCGTTTTCGATCTCCAGGCTGGTGGCCATCTCCAGCAACTGGGAGACGTGCATCGCTTTGAGTTCGGAAAGATGCATGACGTTGTGCGTGGGGGACCGCCGGCGCGTGCTGCGCCGCGGCAGCGGCGTCGGGCGCCGCAGGGTCGGTCGGGTGTGGAGAACTTCAGTGCAGCGGATCGCTGCAGGCGGCTGGCGCCGATCGTGGCGCCGCCGGGTCGCGCGCAGCCGTCGCGGCTGCGCGTTGGGTGCAATTATAGGTGGCCGTCGATGAACGAAACCAGCTGCGACTTCGACAACGCGCCGACCTTGGTCGCGGCGACGTCGCCGTCCTTGAACAGCATCAGCGTCGGGATGCCGCGAATGCCGTACTTGGCCGGCACGCTGCGGTTCTCGTCGACGTTGACTTTCATGATGTTCAGGCGACCTTCGTACTGGCCGGCGATCTCTTCGAGAATCGGCGCGATCATCCGGCACGGGCCACACCATTCGGCCCAGTAATCGATCAGCACGGGGGTCGTCGACTTGAGCACGTCCTGCTCGAAATTCGCATCGGTGGTGTGTTTGATCAGATCGCTCATTGAAGTTCCAGATCGCGTCCGGCCCGGGTGCGCGAAGTCCCGGTGCCGCAAGGCTCCCGAGACGCGGACGCCGCGTCGCGAGCGTTGGGGTAAAGGGTGACGAGCCGTACCCCCGGCACTTGCGGGAAACGGCTGTGGCTGCTCCGTTCCCGGCCTGACCAGGTTCACCGCGCCGCAATGCGGGGCGGCCCGTCAGGTTGCATTGTATGACGGTTCGCGATCGCGCCGCCAAGCCGGCATCCGGATCGCGGCGCCGGCAACCTACAATCGGGCGTATGTCGAGCACCGTACTGGCGCGCAAATGGCGCCCGAAAACCTTCGCCGCGCTGGTCGGGCAGGACCACGTCGTGCGCGCCCTCACGCATGCGCTGCAGCGCCGGCGTCTGCACCACGCCTATCTGTTCACCGGCACGCGCGGGGTCGGCAAGACGACGATCGCGCGCATTCTGGCGAAGTCGCTGAACTGCGTCGGCGCCGACGGGCACGGTGACATCACCGCCGAGCCCTGCGGCGTGTGCCAGCCTTGTGTCGAGATCGACACGGGCCGTTTCGTCGACTACATCGAGCTGGACGCGGCGTCGAATCGCGGCGTCGACGACATGACGCGGCTGCTCGAGCAGGCCGTGTACAAGCCGACCGCGGGTCGCTTCAAGGTCTACATGATCGACGAAGTGCACATG
>JAJZHH010000028.1 GCA_021804595.1 Pseudomonadota bacterium | reverse complement strand
GCCAGGCGCCCGAACGCGGCGCCGCCGTCGGCGACCTGCACGCCGGGCAGTCCGGCGCAGCCCGCGGCGTCGCGCTCGGCGAGCACCGCGGCGGCGCCGGCCGCGGCGGCCTGCGCCAGCATCGTGTTGGCATCGAAACGCTCGCCGCGCAGCGCGACGAACAGATCGCCTCGATGCAGCCGGCGCGTGTCGGTGCTGACGTCGCCCACGCCCAGGGCGCCGTCGCCGTGCAGCCGGCCGCCGACCCAGCTCGCCAGCTCGCGCAGCGTGAACCAGCCGGTGCCACGCGCGGCCAGCGCGGCGCGGGCGTGGAAGGTGTCGCTGAACGCGCGCCGCACGCCGGCCGCTTCCTGCGTCGGCTCGTGACCCTTACCGGCCAGCAGCACGACGTCGGTCGGCTGTGCGTGGGCCAGCGTCTGCGCGATCGCCTGCGCGCGATCGAGCACGATCGCCGCGCGGGTCGGCTCGACCAGGCCTTGCAGCAAGTCGTCGACGATGTCCTGCGGCGCTTCGCTGCGCGGGTTGTCGCTGCTCAGCACGATGCGGTCGGCGAACGCCTCGACCGCCGCGGCCATCGGCGCGCGCTTGCTGCGGTCGCGGTCGCCGCCGGCGCCGAACAGGCACCACAGCTGGCCGCCGCGCTCGCGGCACAGCGGTCGCAGCGCCTGCAGCACCTGCGCCAGCGCGTCGGGCGTGTGCGCGTAGTCGACGACGACCAGCGGCGCCGCGCCGATCAGCTGCATGCGCCCGGGCGGCGCGGCCAGCGCGCCGAGCGCAGCGACGACGGCGTCGAATTCGAGCCCGCAGCTGCGCAGCAGCGCGCAGACGATGAGCGTGTTGGCGACGTTGAAACCGCCGACCAGCGGCAGCTCGACTTCGGCGCGATGCGCGCCGCAGCGCAGCTCGACGCGCATGCCCGCCGCGGCGGCGGGCAAGGTCCGCGCCTGCCAGTCGGCGGCGTGCTGCAGCGAGGTCGTCGCCACCTGCAGCCCGCGCTGGCGCGCATGGATGGCCAGCGCGGCGCCACTGGCGTCGTCGATGTTGCACACCGCGACGCGCAGCCCCGGCCAGTCGAACAGCCGGCGCTTGGCTGCCGCGTATTCCGCCATGCTGCCGTGGTAGTCGAGATGATCCTGCGTCAGATTGGTGAACGCCGCGGCGTGCAGTTGCACGCCCGCCAGCCGCTGCTCCTCGATGCCGATCGACGAGGCTTCGATCGCGCAGTGCAGCACGCCGCGGTCGCGCAGCGCCGCCAGTTCATGGTGCAGGCGCACCGGATCGGGCGTGGTCAGCCCGGTGGCGACCAGCTCGCCCGGCAGGCCGACACCCAGCGTGCCGACGACGCCGCAGCGCAGGCCCGCGGCGCCCAGCGCCTGCGCGGTCCACAATGCGCAGCTGGTCTTGCCGTTGGTGCCGGTCACCGCCAGCACCGTCATCTGCCGCGACGGGTGCCCGTACCAGGCGTCGGCGATGTCGCCGGCCAGCCGCTGCAGGCCGCGCACCGCGAGCACCCGCGGGTCGGCGACGAGCGCGGCGCCGTCGGCCTCGACCAGCGCCGCGGCGGCGCCGCGGCGCAAGGCATCGTCGACATGGCGGCGCGGGTCGTGCGCCGCGCCGGGCCAGGCGACGAACACGTCGCCGGCGCGCAGCAAGCGCGTGTCGCTGCGCATCGCGCCGCCGGCGCCCAGCGCGCGCAGCGCATGCAGCACGGCGCCGCTGCTGTCGAACGCGCGGGTCGTCATGCCGCCCCCCCGGGGTGCGCGCGCCCGGGCGCGGCCGCCACGGGCTTGTCGACGCTCGCGCTCAAGCCCGCCGGCAGCTCGGGCGCCACCGGCAGGTCGGGCGGAATGCCGAGGATGCGCAGCGCCTGCGGAATCACCGCGGCGAACACCGGCGCCGAGACCTGGCCGCCGAAGTGCTTGCCGCCCGTCGGCTGGTCGACCGAGACCGCCATCACCAGCAGCGGGTGATCCAGCGGCGCCAGGCCGACGAACTGCGCGCGGAACAGGTGGTGGTCGTAGGCGTGACCGCGCCACAGGTAGGCCGTGCCGGTCTTGCCGCCGGTCGAGTAGCCGGGAATTGCCGCGGCGGTCGCGGTGCCGCCCTTGGCGGTAACCAAGGCGAGCATCGCGCGCACTTCAGCCGCGACCCTGGGCGAGATCACCTGTTCGCCCTGCGGCGGCGCGTCGACCTTGAACAGCGTGGTCGGAACGAGCTCGCCGTTGTCGGCGAACATCGTGTAGGCGTGCGCGAGCTGGAACGTCGACACCGAGACGCCGTAGCCGAAGCCCTGCGTGACCGCATCGATCGGCCGCCATGCGCGCCACGGCCGCAGCCGCCCGCTGGCGGCTCCGGGGAACGCGACCTGCGGGCGCTGGCCGAAGCCGACCGAGGTATACATGTCCCACTGCTTGCGCGGCGTCAGCCGCTGCACGATCTGGCCGGTCGCGACGTTGCTCGAGAACTGGATGACCTGCGGCAACGCGATCGTCTTGTTGTCGGAATCGTCACAGATGCGGCTGCCGTAGAAATTCTGGCATCCCGGCGCCGTGTTGAAGGTGCTGCTCGGCGTGACCACGTGGTCCCGCAGCGCCAGGCTGATGGTGATCGGCTTCATCACCGAGCCGGGCTCGTAGATGTCGGTCAGCGCGAAATTGCGCGTGTCGCCGGGCCGCATGTCACGGCGCGTATTGGGGTCGAAGCTCGGGTAGTTGGCCAGCGCCAGCACTTCGCCGGTCTTCGCGTTGATCAGCACCGCGCTGCCGTTCTTGGCCTTGTTGTCGACCACCGCGGCCTTCAGCGCCTGGTAGGTCAGGTACTGGATCTTGCTGTCGATCGACAACTGCACGTCGCGGCCGTTGACTGGCGGAATGCCGCCGTCGACGTCCTCGATCACGTTGCCGAGACGGTCGCGCATCACCCGGCGGGTTCCCGGGTGCCCGGCCAGCTCGGACTGCAGCTGCAGCTCGAGCCCGGCCGCGCCCTGGTTGTCGATGTCGGTGAAGCCGAGCAGTTGCGCGGCGGCCGCGCCCTCGGGGTAAAAGCGGCGATAGCTCGGCGAGAAATAGATGCCACGGATGCCCAGCGCCTTGACGCGGCGTGCGACGTCGATGTCGACCTGGCGCTTGACGTAGACGAACTGGCGATCGAGCGAAAGGCGCCGACGCAGCTCGGCCGGGTCGAGCGCGAGCAGCCGCGCCAGCGCGTCGATCTTGGTCGGATCGGCGCGCAGGGTCTCCGGGTCGGCCCAGATCGTCTTCACCGGAATGCTCGACGCCAGGATGTTGCCGTTGCGGTCGAGCAGACGCCCGCGCATCGCCGGCAACTCGATGGTGCGGATGAAGCGCAGGTCTCCCTGCTCCTGGTAGAAATGCGTCGTGATCCCCTGCACCCACAGCGCGCGCCCGATCAGCGCGGCAAACGCCAGGTACAGCAGCGAGCGCACCAGCCACGCGCGCCCGGGCGCCAGGCGCCAGTGCAGCAGCGGGCTGTGTCCGCGCAACGGCGGCACGTAGGGGCTGGATACGCGGGAGGCGAAACGCATCGATGGCCTCATCGCGTCGGCACCGACACCGCGACGCCGGCGGGAGCACGCACGAAGTCGGTACGCGCCGCGGTCACCGCGACCATGCCCAGCGTGTCGCGTGCCAGACCCTCGATGCGCCCGGGAACCGACAGCGAGCGCACTTCGACCTGCAAGCGATCATGGTCGAGCTGCAACTGCTGCGCGCGCTCGCGCGCGGTGTCGAGCGCCGCGAAGGTGCGACGCGCCTCGTACTGCACGCGCACGACGAGCAGCGCGCTGATCACCGCCAGCGGCAGCAGCAGCAGGTTCAAGCGCGTCATGCGCCGTCTCCGGCGAGGCGCTCGGCGGCGCGCAGCACTGCCGAACGCGCACGCGCATTGGCGCGCACTTCGGCGGCGGACGGGCGCAGCCGCGCCAGCGCCTTCAACGCGGCGTGAAACGGCGCATCGCGCAGCGGCAGGCGCTGGCGCTCGCGCTCGACGCGCGGCGGCTGCGCGTGCGTGGCGATGAAGTGCTTGACCAGCCTGTCCTCCAGCGAATGGAAGCTGATCACGACCAGCCGGCCGCCGACGGCCAGCCGCGGCATCACCTGGGCGAGCGCCGCCTCGAGCTCGGCGAGCTCGGCATTGACGTGAATCCGAAGAGCCTGGAAGGTCCGTGTCGCCGGGTCCTGTCCCGGTTCGCGACTGCGCACCGCCTGCGCCACGACAGCGGCGAGCTCGGCGGTGCGGCCGACCGGTTCGCCGCGTTCGCGGCGAGCCACAAGCGCCTTTGCAATCTGGAAAGCAGCCCGTTCGTCTCCATAGTCCCTCAGCACCCGGGTGATGTCGTCGACGCTCGCGTCGGCCAGGAATTGCGCGGCGGTGAAGCCGCGCGTCGGATCCATGCGCATGTCCAGCGGCGCGTCGCCGCGGAAACTGAAACCTCGCGCGGTCTCGTCGAGCTGCGGCGACGACACGCCGAGGTCGAACAGCATGCCGTGCACGCGCTCGACGCCCAGCGTGTCGAGCACTTCACCGAAACGCGAGAACGGCGCGTGCACCAGTTGCAGCCTGGGGTCGGCGGCGGCCAGTTCGGCGCCGGCGGCGATCGCCTGCGGGTCGCGGTCGAGCGCGATCACGCGCGCGCGCGCGGTCAGCCGCGCGAGCAGCGCGCGCGTGTGGCCGCCGCGGCCGAAGGTGGCGTCGAGGTAGACGCCGTCGCGGTCGCCGAGCAGCAGCTCGACGGCCTCGTCCAGCAACACGGTGCGATGCTGCAGCGCGGCTGCAGCGTGTTTATCCGGTCCCGACATCGTCGTCCACCTTCAGATGACGATGTCGCGAACCGCGTCGGGCATGCCCGAGGCGATGACCTCGGATTCGCGCGCCTGGTGTGTCGCGCGATCCCAGACCTCGAAGTGCGAGCCCATGCCGATCAGGTCGATGTCGCGCTCGATGCCTGCCGCGGCCCGCAGCTCGGGCGGAATCAGCACGCGCCCGCTGGCGTCGATCTCGGTTTCGGTCGCGTGACCCAGGTAGATGCGCTTCCAGCCCTGGGCGGACATCGGCAACGCGGCGATCTTGGCACGGAAATCCTGCCACTGCGCGTCTCCGAACAGCAGCAGGCAGCCTTCGGGGCTCTTGGTCAGCGTCAGCCGCCCGGCGGCCTGCGCCAGCAGCATGTCGCGGTAACGCGCAGGCACGGTCATCCGACCTTTGCCGTCCAGCGTCAACGCCGAAATGCCGATGAACACGAGCCCCTCCGTCAGCGGGAGCTTGCAGCCTGACATTGCTGCACTTCCCCCCACTTTTTGCCACTCCGCTGCACTTTATGGGGCAAAGCACCGAGCGTCAATAGGGAAATACAAATTTCCGCTTTCCAAACAAGCACTTAGCGCAACATGGAGACTGTTTTTATCACCAGTGCATTGGCAAAAGTTCCCTAAAAATGAAGGACTTGTCTGCAAAGCTGAAAGTATTGGATTGAGTTGCTCGATGCGAGTCGACGCACTGGCGGCGCGCGCGCGAGCTCGGCGGCGGGCGTGCCGCCGGACACGCGCCGATATCGACGTGGGGATGGGAAAAAGGCGAAGCAGGCCTGTAGGCCGGATTCTGTGCACCGGTTTCCCGGTGTGGCAGCCATTCCTCTGGGCCGTGCGTCACCGCAACGGCTCGATGCCACCTACCCGCAGGCTCGCGCGGGCCGCGCTGTCGACGTGTCTTTCGACCCGCCGTCGCCTGCCTATTTGGTGTTGCTCCGGGTGGAGGTTACCGCGTTTCACGTCCGCGCCGGCTCGTCGCCTGCGCATACTCGTCTCTGTGGCCCTGTTCGTCGCGTCGCCGCGCACGGTCGTTAGCCGTCACCCTGCCCTGTGGAGTCCGGACCTTCCTCACCGCCGCCCCGAGGGGCGCCAGCGCGGCTGCCCGGCCTGCTTCGCGCCTCCATGATAATGCCGCGGCCGGCGGCGCTTGATTCGCGTCAAGCGCGCGCCGAGGCCATCCCCCTACGCTGTCGTCCACGCCGCATCCTCGCGCCCCATGTCGATCGAACTCCATCGCGACCCGCAGCACACCTGCCTGATGTTCACCGACCTCGTCCCCGACGATGCGGACGCGGTGCAGGCCAACCAGTTCCTGCTCGTCGACCACGGCGTCGGCGTGCTGCTCGACCCGGGCGGCAACATGAGCTACAACGAGCTGAGTCTGACCGTGCGCCGCCACCTCGACCCGCAGCAGCTGCGCTACATCTGCGCCTCGCACGCCGACCCCGACATCATCGCGTCGCTGGACCGCTGGATGACGTCGACGCAGGCCAAGCTGGTGATTTCGGAACTGTGGGCCAGGTTCGCCCCGCACCTGTGCAAACTCGGCAAAACCGACGACCGCATCGTCGCGATCCCCGACGCCGGCGCGCGGCTGCGCTACGGCCGCGCCGAGCTGTGGCTGCTGCCGGCGCACTTCATGCACGCCGAAGGCAACTTCCAGTTCTACGACCCGGTGTCGCGCATCCTGTTCAGCGGCGACCTCGGCGTGTCGCTGCTGCCCGGAGCGAAAGCGGCCACGCCGCTGGATACGCTGCAGCCCATGCCCCCCGGCATGGAAGCCTTCCACCGCCGCTACATGGTCAGCAACAAGATCCTCAAGCTGTGGGTCGAGATGGTGCGCCGGCTCGACATCGCGATGATCGTGCCGCAGCATGGCGCGCCGCTGCGCGGCGCCGCGATCGGCCAGTTGCTCGACTGGCTCGACGGCCTGAGCTGCGGCATCGACCTGATGGGCGCCGCCGACTACACGCTGCCGGGCGCCGCGCTGAGCCTGTGAGCGGCTGAGCGCGTTGCCGCAGCGCCGGGGCCTCAGTCGGCGGCGACGCGCCAGTCCAGCGTGGTGCCGGCGGCCAGCGGCACGATGGCGTCGCCCAGGTAGGGCAGCGTCGGCTCGACCGGCTGCGCCGCGCGGCGCAGCGTGATGCGCCGGGTGTTGTACGGCAGGCCGTAGAAGGCGGCACCCGAGCGACTGGCGAAGCCTTCGAGGCGATCGAGCGCGTCGCGCTGGTCGAAGGCCTGCGCGTACAGCTCGATCGCGTGCGGCGCGGTCAGGCAGCCGGCGCAGCCGCACGCCGCCTCCTTGGCCGCGCGCGCGTGCGGCGCCGAATCGGTGCCGAGGAAGAAGCGGTCGTCGCCAGAGGTGGCCGCGTCGAGCAAGGCGACGCGGTGGCGCTCGCGCTTGAGCACCGGCAGACAGTAGTAGTGCGGGCGCAGGCCGCCGACGAACAGTGCGTTGCGGTTGTACAGCAGATGATGCGCGGTGATCGTCGCGCCCTGCAGCGGCGCGCCGCGCGCGTCGCGCGCCTGTTGCGCGCGCACCCAATCGACAGCATAGGCGGTCGTGATGTGCTCGAGGACGATCTTCAGCTGCGGAAACGCGCGCCGTATCGGTTCGAGATGGCGATCGATGAACACGGCCTCGCGATCGAACATGTCGACTTCCGGCTCGGTGACTTCGCCGTGCACGAGCAGCGGCAGGCCCTCGCGCTGCATCGCGTCGAGCACCGGCCAGACGCGCTGCAGCGCGGTGACGCCGCTGTCGGAATTCGTCGTCGCGCCAGCCGGATACAGCTTGACGCCGTGCACGACGCCGCTGGCACGCGCGCGTGCGATCTCGGCCGGCGGCGTCGCATCGGTCAGGTACAGCGTCATCAGCGGCTCGAACTCGACCCCGGCCGGGATCGCCGCGACGATGCGCTCGCGGTAGGCCAGCGCCTGCGCGGTGTCGACCACCGGCGGCTTCAGGTTCGGCATCACGATCGCGCGCGCGAACTGCGCCGCGCTCCATGCCACGGTATGCGCCAGCGCGGCGCCGTCGCGCAGATGCAGGTGCCAGTCGTCGGGGCGGATCAGGGTCAGCGTATCGGTGGTCATCGGGGGTGGGCGGGCGGTTCGGAACGGATCAGGCCAGGCGCAGCAGTTCATCGGGAATCTCGGCGGCGGCGCGCTGCTGTTGCAGCCGCCACATCCTCGCATACAGTCCGTCGGCGGCGAGCAGTTCGGCGTGGGTGCCGCGCTCGGCGATGCGGCCGTCGTCGAGCACCAGAATCTGGTGCGCGTCGACCACGGTCGACAGCCGGTGCGCGACGATCAGCGTCGTGCGGTTGCGAGCGGCCAGCCGGATCTCGGCCTGGATCGCGCGTTCGTTGGCCGAGTCCAGATGCGAGGTCGCTTCGTCGAAAATCAGCACCGGCGGGTTCTTCAGCAACGCGCGCGCGATCGCCACGCGCTGCTTCTCGCCGCCGGACAGCTTCAGGCCGCGCTCGCCGACCTGGGTCGCGTAGCCGTCGGGCTGGCGCACGATGAAATCGTGGATCTGCGCCGCACGAGCGACCTGCTCGATCTCCTGCTGCGTCGCACCGGGCCGGCCGTAGGCAATGTTGTAGCCGACGGTGTCGTTGAACAGCACCGTGTCCTGCGGCACCACACCCAGCGCCGCGCGCAGGCTGGCCTGGCTGACCGCGGCGATGTTCTGCCCGTCGATGCTGATCGAGCCCGAGTCGACGTCGTAGAAGCGGAACAGCAGCCGCGACAGCGTCGACTTGCCCGCTCCCGACGGCCCGACGATGGCCAGCGTGGTGCCGCCCTGCACTTCGAAGCTCAGCCCCTTGAGCACTTCGCGCGCCTTCGTGTAGCCAAAGCGCACGTCGTCGAAGCGCACGCTGCCGCGGCCGACGCGCAAGGCCGGCGCATCCGGCGCGTCGGCGACGTCGCGATCGCGCTGCAGGATCGTGAACATGCGCTCGATGTCGGTCAGCGCCTGGCGGATCTCGCGGTACAGCACGCCGAGGAAACTCAGCGGCGCGTACAGCTGCAGCATGAAGGCGTTGACCATCACCAGGTCGCCGAGATTCATCTTGCCGTCGACGACGCCGACCGTCGAGCGCCACACCAGCAGCGTGACCGCCACGGCGATGATCAGGCTCTGCCCGAGGTTGAGCAGCGACAGCGAGTTCTGCGACTTGACCGCGGCGTCCATCCAGCGCTGCAGGTTGTCGTCGTAGCGCGCCGCCTCGTGCGCCTCGTTGCCGAAGATCTTGACCGTCTCGTAGTTCAGCAGCGCGTCGATCGCGCGCTGGTTGGCTCGCGAGTCCTGCTCGTTCATCGTGCGGCGCAGGCTGGTGCGCCATTCGGTGACGACGATCGTGAAGGTGATGTAGAGCAGCAGCGCGACGACCGCGATGGCCGAGAACCACCAGTCGTAGCGAACGACCAGGATGCCGATGACGAGGCTCATCTCGACCAGGGTCGGCAGCACGCTGTACAGCGTGAACGAGACCAGGCTGGAAATGCTGCGGGTGCCGCGTTCGATGTCGCGCGACATGCCGCCGGTCTGGCGCTCCAGGTGGTAGCGCAACGACAGCGACATCAGGTGGTCGAACACCTGCAGCGCGATGCGCCGCACAGCACCCTGGGTGACGCGCGAGAACACGATCTCGCGCAGCTCGGTGAACGCCGACACCGACACGCGCAGCACGCCGTAGGCCAGCAGCAGCGCGCCGGGCACGACCAGCGCGGCGCGCGTGTCGCCGGCTTTCAGGCTCAGCGCGTCGACGATGTGCTTGAGCACGATGGGCACGCCGACGTTGGCCAGCTTGGCCGCCACCAGCATCGCCAGCGCGATCAGCACGCGCGCGCGGTAGCGCCACAGATACGGCAGCAGCGCGGCGACGACGGCGCGCGGCGCCTGCGCGCTGCCCGGCGGCGGCGGCTCGGAGGAGGAATGGTGTCGCATCGGAAGCTGAAGGTCGGGGCGGGCTCGGGACAGACCCGCCGAACTGATGCATTATTCAGGGAATACCCCGAAGCTGCATCCAGCAGATCAGAGGGCCTCGACAGGAACCCAGGAATGGAACAGGAAATCGCCCATCTGCCGACCGATCGCGAACCGGTGCTGCGCATCACCCCGCTGCCCGCCGACGTCAATATGCACGGCGACATTTTCGGCGGCTGGATCATGTCGCAAGTCGACATCGCCGGCGGCATCACCGCGGCGCGACGCTGCGGCGGGCGCGTGGCCACGGTCGCGGTCAACGCCTTCGTGTTCAAGCACCCGGTACTGGTCGGCGACCTGCTGTCGCTGTACGCGCGCGTGGTTCGCGTCGGCCGCACCTCGCTGACCATCGACGTCGAGGTCTACGCCGAGCGCGGCGTCCCCGACACCCAGGTGTTCCGCGTCACCGAAGCGACGCTGACCTTCGTCGCGGTCGGCGCCGACCGCCGCCCGCGCCCGGTCGACCCGGACTGAGCGCGGACCCGATCGGCGCGCAGCAAAAAGCCACCCTCGCGGGTGGCTTGCTGCTGCAGCGCGAACAACGCCGCGCTGCGGTCGGGCCGATTACTCGGCCGCGGCTTCGGCTTCGCCTTCGGCCGGCGTGGCGCCGCCCTTGTGCAGCACCGACGCGACCGCCGGATTGTCGGCGCCGTGGCTGACCACGGTGACCGAACCGGGCAGCTTGAGGTCGGCGACGTGCACCGACTGGCCCTTGTGCAGACCGCTCAAGTCGACTTCGATGAACTCGGGCAGGTCGGCGGGCAGGCAGGAGATTTCCAGCTCGGTGACGGCGTGGCTGATCATGCAGCCATCAGTCTTGACGGCCGGGGATTCGTCGGCGCCGACGAAGTGCAGCGGCACCTTCGCGTGCATCTTGCGATCGGCCGCGACGCGCATGAAGTCCACGTGCAGCAGCTGCTGACGGAACGGGTGCATCTGATAGGCCTTGAGCACGACCTTGGTCTGCTGCTCGCCGACTTCGAGGTCGAGCAGCGACGAATGGAACTGCTCCTTCTTCATCGCGTGGTACAGCGCGTTGTGATCGAGCTCGATCATTTGCGGCTGCTGGCCCGCGCCGTAGACGATGCCGGGAACCTTGCCGGTGCGGCGCATGCGGCGGCTCGCACCAGTACCTTGCGCCTGACGTTCAAAAGCGACGACTTTCATGTCGACTCCAGTTGGGGACCTCGCGGCCCCGGTTGCACGACGGAACGCTTGCGACCAGCGCTCCGCGGAAAAACTCAGAACAGCGTTTCCTGTTCGTTGAACAGCTGCAGCACCGAACCGCCCTGCGCGATGCGCAGCATCGTCTGCGCCACCAGCTGAGCGGCCGAGACCTGGCGCACCTTGGGGCATTCGAGCGCGGCGCCGCGCAGCGGAATGGTGTTGGTGACGACGACCTCGTCGATCGCGCTGGCGTTGATGCGCTCGATCGCCGGACCGGAGAACACCGGGTGCGTGCAATACGCGGCGACGCGGCGCGCACCGCGCGCCTTCAGCACTTCGGCGGCCTTGGTCAAGGTGCCCGCGGTATCGACCATGTCGTCCATGATCACGCAGTCGCGGCCGTCGATGTCGCCGATCACGTTCATCACTTCGGACACGTTGGGCTTCGGCCGGCGCTTGTCGATGATCGCCAGGTCGCAATCCATCAGCTTGGCCAGCGCACGCGCGCGCACCACGCCGCCGATGTCGGGCGACACGACGATCAGGTTCGCATAGCGCTTGGCGCGCAGCTCGCCGAGCAGGATCGGTGAGGCGTAGATGTTGTCGACCGGGATGTCGAAGAAGCCCTGGATCTGGTCGGCGTGCAGGTCCATCGTGACCACGCGCGCGACACCGACCGCCTGCAGCATGTTGGCGACCACCTTGGCGGTGATCGGCACCCGCGTCGAGCGCGGCCGGCGGTCCTGGCGGGCGTAGCCGAAATACGGGATCACCGCGGTGATGCGCTCGGCCGAAGCGCGCTTGAGCGCGTCGGCCATCACCAGCAGTTCCATCAGGTTGTCGTTGGTCGGCGCGCAGGTCGACTGCAGGATGAACACTTCGCGAGCGCGAACGTTCTGCTGGATCTCGACGGTGACTTCACCGTCGGAGAAGCGTCCGACGTAGGCCTGGCCGAGTCCGATGCCGAGCTGCTCGCAGACTTGCTGCGCCAGGGCCGGATTGGCATTGCCGGTGAAAACGACGAAGTCGGCGACGGGGGATGTCATGGCTGGAACGGGAATGTCTTCGTGCCCTCGAACGAGCAGAACAGGCGCTGCTGAGGCTTGCGCGTCCCGTCGACGCCTTCGGTGGGGCTGGGGAGGAAGGATTCGAACCCTCGAATGCCGGAATCAAAATCCGGTGCCTTAACCAACTTGGCGACTCCCCAACGGTCACGTCCGAATCACGCGATCCACTCGACTGGAGTAAACCGGAGCTCGTCCGTTGCTGAATCCAAAATTCTACAGCATTGGCGCGATTTGAAAAGAGGTCCGTTGCTGCGCGTGCGTTCAAGCCGTTGCATCGACGCCATCGGCCCAGTCGAGCAGTGGATGGTGGCGCAAGGCGCGGCAGGCGCGCAGCCACCAGTCGACCGGCACTTCGTCGACCTCGAACTCGGCGCGGCCGGCCACGAACAGCGCCGAACCCGACCCGCTCATGCGCGGCGTGCCTTGGCCGTGCGCGGCCATCCACGCGTACAGCGCGGCCAGCTCGGGCAAGCGCGCCTGCGCCACCGGCTGCAGGTCGTTGCGCCCGAACGACAACGCTGGAATGTCACCGGCGGCGCGCTGTGCGGCGACGAAGTCGTCGACGCCCACGGCCGGCGTGTCGCGGCGCAGCGACGGGTCGGCGAACATCGCCGCGGTCGCCAGGCCCCGGCCCGGCCAGCCGACCAGCAGGTCCCACGCGGGCAGTTCGACCGCGTGCAGCCGCTCGCCGACGCCGCCGGCAAACGCGTTGCGCCCGAACACGAACACCGGCACGTCTGCCCCCAGTTGCAGCGCCAGTTCGAGCAACTCGGCGCGCTGCAGCTCCAAGCCCCACAGCCGGTTCAGCGCCAGCAGCGTGGTCGCCGCATCCGAGCTGCCGCCGCCCAGGCCGGCCTGCGCCGGAATCGACTTGTGCAAGTGCATCGCGACGCCGTCGCGGCAGCCGCTGTGCTGCTGCAGCAGTCGCGCCGCGCGCACGCACAGATCGTCGTCGGGCAAGCCGGCGCCGCCGCTGCGGCTGATCACGCCGTCGGCGCGGCGCTCGAAGTCGATGCGGTCGTACCAATCGATGAACTGGAACACCGTCTGCAGTTCGTGGTAGCCATCGGCGCGGCGCCCCAGCACGTGGACGAACCAGTTGATCTTCGCCGGCGCCGGAACGCCGTACAGCGCCTCGCAGCCCACGCTCACCCCATCAGTCCGCGCTCGCGCACGGCGT
Organism: Pseudomonadota bacterium; assembly: GCA_021804595.1. Taxonomy (GTDB): domain Bacteria; phylum Pseudomonadota; class Gammaproteobacteria; order Burkholderiales; family Burkholderiaceae_C; genus Thiomonas_A. The sequence goes on along the minus strand of JAJZHH010000028.1, from coordinate 13,486 downwards.
GTCGAACACCAGGCTGACGCGCGCCGGCCCGCCGGCCGCGCGGCTGGCGCGCAGCAGGCGCACGCGCCCGGCGTCGCGCTCGACGCGCACGTCCCAGCCGAGCTGCTCGAAGCCACCCCCGGCAAGCGCGGTCGACGGCAGCGCCGTCGACGGCTCGCCGCGCACCCAGTCCTGCAGCGCGACGCGCGGCAACGGCAGCCCGAGCGTGGCCTGCGCCATCGCTTCGAACGAAGCAAACTCGCGCACGCCGTGGCCGTCGTCGACCTGGGCACGCGCGTCGCTCCAGCGCGCCTGCGCCAGCGTCTGCCCCAGCGGCGACAGCAGGTCGAAGCTGCCGCCGTGGTCGCTGAGCTGCAGCCGGAAGTTGCCGTACAGCCCGTGCTGCGGGTCACCTTGCGTGACCGCGATGCGCCCCGACCATCCGGGCGGGCACGGCGCGGCCCGGCGCGGCGCCGCGCAACCGGCCAGCGCCAGCGCGATCAGCGACACCGCGGCGCGGCGCGTCAGCTCAGTGCCGCGCATCGGATCCGGCGGCTATGCCCAGTCGCTCGAGCGTCGCGTCGATCATCGCGTCGTGCGCGGCGCGCCGGTGCACTTGCAGCAGCAGCGCTCGCGCGCGGTCGCGCTCACCGGCGTGCCACAGCACTTCGCCGAGGTGGGCGCCGATTTCCGGGTCCGGTCGCGCCGCCCACGCCTGCTCGAGCAGCCGCTGCGCGCGCTGCAGCTCGCCGCTGCGGAATTCGAGCCAGCCCAGGCTGTCGACGATGAACGGATTGCCCGGGTCGAGCTGCAGCGCGCGCTCGATCAGCCGTCGCGCCTCGGGCAGTTCGCGGCCCGAGTCGGCCAGCGTGTAGCCCAGCGCGTTGAGCGCCTGCGCATCGTCTGGATGCGACTTGACCAGTCCGCGCAGCAGCCGCTCCATCGCCGCGGCGTCGCCGCTGCGCTGGGCGGCCATCGCGGTCTGGTAGACATAGACGGCGTTGTCGGCGTTGGCCTTGAGGCCCGCGCGGAGCAGCTTCCACGCCTCCGGTGAACGCGAGTGCTGTTCGTACAGCGCGGCGCGCGCGAGCAGCCGAGCGCGGCGTTGCGCCGCGCTGGCCGAAGGCAGGCCCCGCAGCAGCTGTTGAGCCTCGTCCATCCGACCCTGCGCGGCGTATACGCTGGCGCGCGATTCGCGCACCGCGTCGTCGTCGACGCCGGGCGCAATCTGCTGCAGCCAGGCCAGCGCACTGGCCGGGTCGCCGAGTTTCGACGCCGCCGCCGCCAGCGTCAGATACGCCCGCGCGTATTGCTGCGGCGTGGTGCGCTCGTCGCGCTGCAACAGAGTCAGGTAGCGGCGCAGCGCATCCTGCGCGCCCTTTGCGTCGCCGTTGTCGAGCAGCAGCGAGCCACGGACCAGCCAGGCATCGGCGATTTCGGGTTGCGCCGCGTTGAGCGCCTGCGCCTGGCGCAGCGCGACGCCGGTACGCGACGCATCGAGCGCAACCTGTATCCAGCCCAGGCGCATTTCGGTGTCGCCCGGGCGCGCGGTCAGGTAAAGCGGCATCAACGCGTCGGCCTGCGCCGCGTCATAGGTGTAGTTGCGCAGCAGCAGCAAGGCCGCCGCCGGCAGCCCGGGGTCGACACGCAAGGCCTGCGCAGCTGCGGCGAAGGCAGCCGCGCGGTCGCCGGCACGGTCCTGCAATGCGCCGATCACGACCTGCGCCTGCGCCCAACCAGCATATGGCTGCAGCACGTGACGGGCAAGTTCCACCGCGGCCTTCGGCGGCGACACCGTTCCAAGCAGCGGGGTCAGCTCGAGAATCGCGTCGCCGCGCAAGGGCGCCGGCGTCAGCGCCAGCCGCCGGGTCATCGCGCTGGCTGCGTCGGCATTGCGCCCCAGCGCGACCAGCAACTGCGCGGCCCAGTCCTGCGCCTGGGCGGACGCGGGCTGCGCGGCACGCCAGGCGTTGACCGCGTCGAGCGCCTTCTGCGGCGCTCCGGCGCCCAGCGCGATGGCCGCGGCGCGCTGGTACAACTCGGCCGAATCCATGTCGCGTGCGGCTTGCAGCAGCTGCACGTAGGCCATGCCGGGGTCGCCGGTGCGCACGGCCATCTCGCCGCTGAGCACCGCATAGAACCAGCGCGCGAGCTCGTCGGGGTCGTCGCGCTGGGCCTGCGGCGCGCTGGCCGCGGCTTGCGGCGCGCTGGCCACGGTTTGCGGCGCGGATGGGGTCGGGGTCGGGTCCTGGGCTGCAGCCCCGGCGGCATGGGCCAGGGCGATGGCGGACACTGCGGCAACTACGGCGAGGCGCATCGGCGGTTCCTGAGTGTCGCTCGATTCTAGTGTCCCGCCCGAATACCGGCATCCGTGAAGCCGTTGCGAGGCGCAGGCACAATGCGCGCATGCCGGAACTTCCCGAAGTCGAAGTCACGCGCCTGGGTCTGCGCGACGCGCTGCGCGGGCGGCGCATCGAAGGCGTGCGCCAGGGCAAGCCACTGCGCTGGCCGCTCGGCTGCCCGCCGCAGCGGCTGCACGGCGAGCGCATCGACGAAGTCGGGCGTCGCGGCAAATACCTGCTGCTGCAACTCGGCAGCGGCGAGCTGATCGTGCACCTGGGCATGTCGGGGTCGCTGCGCTGGCTGGCGGCAACGGCGCCGGCGCCGGAACCGACCGCGCACGACCACTTCGTGCTGCTGACCGACCGCGGCGAACTCAGGCTGCGCGACCCGCGGCGTTTCGGCGCCGTCGTCTGGCACGCTGCCGGAGCCGCGCCGCACCCGCTGCTGGCGCAGCTCGGCCCCGAACCGCTGGCCGCGGGCTTCGACGGCGCCGTGCTGCACCGCGCGCTGCACGAACGCCGCGCCGCGGTGAAGACCTTGCTGCTCGACCAGCGCGTTGTCGCCGGGATCGGCAACATCTACGCCTGCGAGGCGCTGCACCGCGCCGGCATCGACCCGCGGCGAGCCGGCGGCGAGATCTCCGCGGCACGCTGCCGGCGACTGGCCGACGCGCTGCGCGCAACGCTGAGCGAAGCTGTGGCCGCCGGCGGCAGCACGCTGCGCGATTTCGCCGCTGCCGACGGCGCGCACGGCTGCTTCCAGCACGCCGCGCGCGTGTACGACCGCGCCGGACTGCCCTGCCCGGTGTGCGGCGCCGAAGTGCGCCGCATCACGCAGGCCCAGCGCAGCACCTATTTCTGCGCGCACTGCCAGCGTCGCTGACGCTGCGCGCACCGCGATGCCGAAACCGCCGCGCCGATGAACGACTCCGACCCCGACTTCCAGCCCGGGCCCCATACCGCCGGCTGGATCGACTTCGGCCGCTGGCGCGCACAACGGCTGTCGCATCTGGCCACGCTGCTGAACTGGCTGCGCGATTCAGGCATCGACGACGCGCTGTGGCGCGAGCCGCTGGCCGAACTCGACCAGCGCCTGCGCCGCGACGTCGTCCAGCTGGCGTTCGTCGCCGAGTTCTCGCGTGGCAAGTCGGAGCTGATCAACGCGATCTTCTTCGCCGGCCACGGCCGGCGCATGTTGCCGGCGGCGGCCGGGCGCACGACGATGTGCCCGCTGGAAATCACCGCATCGGCACCGCAGCAGCCGCCGACGCTGCGCCTGCTGCCAATCGACAGCCGCGGCGACGCCGCGACGCTGGCGCAATGGAAAAGCCGCGCCGACGCGTGGACCGAGCTGCGCTGCGCCGACGCGACGACGCTGCAGGCGGCGCTGGCCCATCTCGCCGACACCGTGCGCGTCGACGCCGAGCGCGCACGCGCGCTGGGCTTCGCGATCGACGACGAGACCCCGCGCGCCGCCGACGGTGGGGTTGACGTGCCACGCTGGCGCCACGCGCTGCTCGACGTCGACCACGAGCTGCTCGCGCAGGGCCTGAGCGTGCTCGACACGCCGGGGCTGAACGCGCTGGGCGCCGAGCCCGAACTGACGCTGTCGCTGATCCCCGGCGCGCAGGCCGTGCTGTTCCTGCTCGGCGCCGACACCGGGGTCACGCGCAGCGACCTCGAGTTGTGGAACGAACACGTCGGCGAAGCCGGCCGCGCGCGCGCACTCGTCGTGCTGAACAAGATCGACACGCTGTGGGACGAGCTGCGCTCGCCCGACGACGTGGCCGCGCAGATCGAGCGCCAACGCGAATCGGTCGCGGCCACGCTGCAGCTGCCGCTGGCGCGCGTGTTCGCGCTCAGCGCGCACAAGGCGCTGCTGGCGCGCCTCCGCGGCGACGACGCGCTGCTGCAGCGCTCCGGCTTGCCGGCGCTGGAGCTCGCGCTGGCGCGCATCGCCGACGTCGAACGCCGCGAATTGATCGACGGCGGCTGGCGCGCGACCCTGCTCGACACGCTGGTGCGCGTCGAGCGCCAGTTGCAGCAGCGCGTCGAGCAGGCCAGCGCGCAACTCGACGAACTGGGCGCCCTGCACGGACGCAATGCCGGCCTGGCCCAGGGACTGCGCCGCCGCGTCGGCGCCGAGCGCGCCGAGTTCGACGGCGCCGTCGCGCGAGCGCAGGCGCTGTATGCAATCAATGCGCGCCAGCTCGGGCAGGCGGTCGGCGAGCTCGACCCAGCTCGCCTGCTCGAGCCGCTGCGCCAGACGCGCGAGCGGCTGCGGCTGGCGCTGCTCAAGACCGGGCTGCGCGAGGCGCTGGCCGCGACCTGCGCCGACATCGTGCGCGCGATCGCGACCGTCGAGCGCGAGCTCGACGAGAACCGCGACATGCTCGGCGCGGCGTTCGAGCAGCTGAACACCGAGCTGGCGTTCGGCTTGCCCACGCCCAAGCCGCTGCGGCTCGAAGGCACCCGACTCGAGCTGAACGAACTGCAACGCGGCTATCTGGCCTATCTGACCCCGGCGCGCTGGATGCAGCTGCAACGCGGCCACCACGCCGAGCGCCTGCTCGACACCGCGCTCGAGCGGCTGCGCACCCTGCTCGAACGCGCCCGGCGCGACCTGCAGGCGTGGAACCGCAGCGCGCTGGCGTCGCTCGAGTCGCAGCTGCGCGAGCGCCGCCGCGGCCTGGCGCGGCGCGCGCAGAACCTCGAGCAGCTCGGCAGCACCGACGAGGAGCTGCGCTCGCGCATCGCCGCCCAGCAGCAGGCGATCGGCGCGGCGCACCAGTTGCGCGAGCGCGCGCGGCGCTATTTCGAAGGGGTGCTGCATTGATCGCCGCGGCCGAGTTCGGCCCGCGCCTGGTCGCCTGGCAGCGCGCACACGGACGCCACGACCTGCCGTGGCAGCGCGACCGCGACCCCTACCGCGTCTGGCTGTCCGAAATCATGCTGCAGCAAACGCAGGTGGCGACCGTGCTGCGCTACTTCGAGCGCTTCGTGCAGCGCTTCCCCGACGTTCGCGCGCTGGCCGCGGCCGAGCTCGACGAGGTGCTGGCGCTGTGGAGCGGCCTGGGCTACTACCGCCGCGCGCGCCACCTGCACCAGTGCGCACGTCAGCTCGTCGAGCGCCACGGCGGCGAATTTCCGCGCGACGCGCTCGCGCTCGGAGCGCTGTCGGGCATCGGCCGCTCGACCGCAGCGGCAATCGCCGCGTTCAGCTTCGGCGAGCGCGCGGCGATTCTCGACGGCAACGTCAAGCGCGTGCTGCGCCGTGCCTTCGCGCCGACCTTGCGAGGCCACGCCGTCGGTTCGGGCGCCGAGCTGCGCGCGCTGTGGGCGCTGGCGCAGGCGCTGCTGCCACTGGACGGCATCGACGCCTACACGCAGGGGCTGATGGACCTGGGCGCCACCGTGTGCCGCGCGCGGCGCCCCGATTGCGACGCGTGTCCGTTCGCCGCCGATTGCCCGAGCCGCGGCGTGCTCGGGACGCCAAGCCCGGCGACGGCTCGACGCTCGCGCGCGCTGGCGAGCTGGGTGCTGCTGTGGGCGCACGACGCGGCCACGCCGCGCGTGTGGCTCGAACGCCGCCCGGCGTCCGGCATCTGGCCCGGGCTGTGGTGCCTGCCGGCGCACGCCAGCAGCGACGCCGCGCTGCGCCAGGCGCGCGAGCTCGGCAGCGTCGACGCACACGCGGCGCTGCCCGCGCGCCGCCACCTGCTGACCCACGTCGAGCTCGAACTGCGGCCGCTGCGCGTCGCGCTGACCCCGCGACCACGCGCGGCCGACGCGACAGCCGGCTGGTTCACCTTGCCCGAGGCGCTGGCGCTGGGACTGCCGGCGCCGGTGCGGCGGCTGCTGGCAACGCATCCGCTGCGGGAACTCGACTGACGCTCGCCGATCGACCTACGGCCTGAACTGGCCGTGCAGCACGCTGATCGCGCAGATCGCCGCGACCGTCGTGCGCCGCCACCTGCACGTGGCCGTCGAGCTGATCAGCGCGCCGGGGGCGCCGATGTGGGAGGCGGTCGCGGCCGGGCGCGCCGACGTGCTGCGGGCGCCTGGCTGCCGACGACGAACGGCGCCTACTGGAAGCGCTACCGCCACCGCTTGATCGATCTGGCCACGGTGGCCAGCGGCACCTGGCTGGGGCTGGCGGTCCCCGACTACGTCGACGTCGACTCGATCGTCCAGCTGCGCACGATGCACGCGCGCTTCGGCAACCGCATCGTCGGCATCGACGCCGGCGCCGGACTGATGCTGCGCACGCGCGAAGCGCTCGCTCGCTACCGGCTGCACGACATGCAGCTGCTGACCAGCTCGACCGTCGCGATGCAGTCGCAGCTGTCGCGCGCGATCGAGCGCCGGCAGTGGATCGTCGTCACCGCGTGGAAGCCGCTGGGCATCTGGTCACGCCACGCGCTCAAGCCGCTGGCCGACCCGGCGCGCGCGTACGGCAGCGGCGACCGCATCGACAACCTGGCCACGCCGTCGCTGCCGCGACGCGCGCCGCGCGTCGTCGACTTCCTGCGTCGCTTCCAGCTGCCGCTGGCCGAGCTCGAGGCGATGATGGTGCGGCTCGACGACGGCGTGCCGCCGGAGCGGGTCAGCGCGGACTGGATCGACGCGCACGCCGACGAAGTCGCGCGCTGGACCGGCGGCGCCTGAGCCGAACCGGCGGCAGCCTGAGGCGCATTATCGATGCTGCAGCCTAATACCTTCTGGCAATAGTTCTAATGCAAACAAAAATGGTTTTGACCGTGAATACTTGATCTCGACGCATCCGCACAAAAAACCCTTACGCCACATAGACATGCAGCGGAAAATATCACGATCGGACAATATTCAACCGCCGTACATTTTTCATGATGCAAATTAAACTTTGAGCGAGCGACTCGATGCATCATTTCTGCGCAATGGCTGCGGACGCGATCGTGTTTTAACCATAATGATGGAAAGGGTAATGAATATCGACACCGGCATCGCGACGCCGGCGCACATCGTGCGGCTGCTCGCTCGCACGCCGCTGTTCGGCGGCCTGTGCAGCGCCGAGCTCGACCGCCTGGCCGAGCACGCCTCGCTGCACGAGGTCGACCGCGGCGCCGTGATCTACCGCGCCGGCGAGCTGTGCCAGGGCCTGCACCTGGTCGCGTCCGGCCAGGTCAAGCTGTGCCTGGCGTCGGCCAAGGGTCACGAGAAGGTGGTCGAGATCGTCGACCCGGGGCAGACCTTCGGTACCGCCGTGGTGTTCACCGGAGCGCCCTACGTGGCCGGCGCGCAGGCCTTGCGCGACAGCTCGCTGCTGCTGATTCCGCGGCGTGCGGTGCTCGACGAGCTCGACCGCGGCCCCGAGTTCTGCCAGCGCATGCTCGCGGCGCTGTCGCGCCGCGTGCAGCGCTTCATCGGCGACATCGAAGCCTATTCACTGCATACCGGGCGCACGCGAGTCGTCGACTACCTGCTGGGCTGCGATGCAGCCCAAGGCCACGTGCCGGACCCGGACGGTGCACGCTCGCTGCAGCTGGCGCACAGCAAGGGCACGGTCGCGTCGCGGCTGAACCTGACGCAGGAGCACTTCTCGCGCATCCTGCACCAGCTCAGCGAAGCCGGGCTGATCCGCGTCGAACGGCGCACGATCCACATCCCCGACGTGCAGCGCCTGCGCGCCGCCTCCGACTGAAACCGCAGTCGCAAGCGGGGCTGGCGCACCGCGGCGCAGCGCACCGCCACGAGTCATCGCTTCGGCGTCGCGCCGGTGCCGCCTCCCATCCCGCCTCCCATCCCGCCTCCCATGGCGGCCATCGCGCCGCCGCCGGCCGCCGCCGGACCGTTCAGGCACTGCGCGGCGGCCGCGGCCACCGGCGAGCTCGCTGCCGGGCAGCGATAGCTCAGCAGGCTGACCACTTCCGGCGTGATGCGATCGAAGTCCAATACCGTGCCGCCGTGCGCCTGGCGGAACGCGACCGCGTCCTGGCGCCGCGCGAAGGTCGCGAAGGTCGGCCCCATTGCGCCGGGCAGCGTCTGCCAGGCCACGTAATAGGCGCGCCGCGCAGGCACGAACGTGCTGGCCGCCGGCGACACATGGTGCCAGTCGATGCGAGCGCAGTCCTGCACGAAGGCCTGCTGCAGCGTGGCCTTGTTGTCCGGCTGCAGCATGTAGGCGAGCAGGTCGCGCGTCGAGCCGAAGATCAGCGGCGCCTTGTGCCCGGCGACCCAGGCCTCGCCGCGCGGCCCCGGCGCGCCGGCGACGCGCATGCCGCACGACGCGCTGACCGCGTCGCCGGGAATCGCGGCCGCCTGTCGCGGCGGTGCCGCCGGCGTGCGCCCGCAGGCGCCGAGCACGCCGACCAGCGCCGCCGCCAACGCGGCGGCGGCGCAGCGGTTCGCGAACTCGCGGGTTTGCAGCATTTCAGATCTCCTTGCGTTTGAACACCAGCAGCGCCGCCGCGGCCGGCGCCGCGACCCAGCCGAGCAGCACGCCGTAGAGTTCAGCCAGGCCGTAGGCATGCGCCGCGGTCATGCCGAGGAACAGGTCGTTGCCGGCGCCGTTGCCCAGGCGACTGAGGTTGATCAGGCGGAACACGTCGATCGGGTTGCCCAGCAGCAGATACGGAAACAGCTGCTGCTCGACGCGGTCGCCGCCGGTGACGACGAGCAGCGCGAGCAGGCACAGGTCGAACAGCACGACGCTGGCGATCCACACCAGCAGGGCGATGCCGGCGGCACGCGACTTGTTGTCGGTGAGCACGCTGATCAGGCAACCGAAGGCGATGAAGCAGGCGCCGAGCAGCGCCGCGCTGGCGACGAAATTGCCCAGCGCCAGCCACGCCGCGAGCGTGCGCGCCTGCGGCTCGACGGCCTGCATCGCCACCACCGCGAGGCCGAAGCCGGCCAGCGTCGCCACCGTCGTCGCGCCGCAGTGCCCGGCCAGCTTGCCGGCCAGCCACTGCATGCGCGACAGCGGGTAGCTCAGCATCAACAACAGCGTCGCGCCCTCGACTTCGCCGGCGACCATGTCGTAGGCGATCAGCAGGCCGATCAGCGGAATCAGGAACGCGCCCAGCGTCGTCAGGCTGGCCAGCGTCGCCGGAAACGACGTGAAGCCGACCTTGCCGGCGACCGCACCGCCGAAGTAGGCGATGCCCAGCGACAACGCCGCGAACAGCGCCGCGACCGCGACGATCCAGCGGTTGCGGAAGTCGTCGCGGAACTCCTTGGCCGCGATCAGCAGCGCGCTTCTCATGACAGTCTCCGTGGTGCCGGCGTTGCCCCCGCTGCCAGCCAGTCGTACAGGCGCGCCAGCGTCGGCTCCTCGAGCTCGATGTCGGCGACGGACTGCGTCGCCAGCAGCTGCTGCATGCGCTCGACCTTGTTCGCCGCGGGCATTGCGATCGAGACGGAGCCGCCGTCGTCCGTGCCACCGAATCGGTCGGCAAACGCGCGTGCGTCGGTGCCCGGCCTGAGCCTGACCCGCGTCACGCTGGGCAGACCGGCGCGCTCGCGCAGTTCACTCAGCGCGCCGCAAGCCAGCAGGCGGCCCTGGTTGAGGATCAGTGCACCGTCGATGTGCGGCTCGAGTTCAGCCAGCAGGTGCGACGAGATCAGCACGCCGCGCCCGGCGCCGCGCAACTCGTCGACGATCGCGTACAGCTCGCGCGTGGCTTGCGGATCCAGGCCGGTCGTGGGCTCGTCGAGAATGACCAGCCGCGGCGATCCCAGCAGCGCCTGGGCGACGCCCAGGCGCTGGCGCATGCCCTTCGAATAGGTGCCGACGCGCCGTCGCGCGGCGTCCTTCAGGCCGACGCGTTCGAGCAGCTCACGGCCCTGCGCGCGCGGCGCGCGCTTCAGTGCGGCGAAGTAGTCGATCACTTCGCATCCGGTCAGGTTGCGATAGAAGGCGACGCTTTCCGGCAGGTAGCCGATCTGCTGGCGCAGCCCCTGCGCGGCCCACGGCGCCTGCCCGAGCACTTCGAGCGCGCCGCTCGACGGCCGGATCAGGCCCAGCACCAGCTTGATCAGCGTCGACTTGCCGGCGCCGTTGTGGCCGAGCAGGCCGACGATGCGCCCCGCGCCCAGCGTCACGCTGACGTCGTGCAGCGCGGCCAGTGCGCCGTAGCGCTTGCCGACGCCGCGAAGTTCAATCAGGTTTTCCATCGCTCTTTCTCGTCAGTGCGCGCGGCATGCGCATCAGCGGGTGGCTGTCGGTGATGCCGGGCGGCGTGAACACCGGGAACGCGCGCTGCACGTAGCGCAGCAGCAGCGTCGCCGGGCTCGACATCAGCAATCGCGCGCTGGGGTATTTCCACAGCAGCACGTCGACGCCGCTGTCGGGCCGGTAGGGCACGTCGCCGATGCCGTCGCCGTTCATGTCCCAGCCCAGGTAATTGCTCCAGTAGTTGCCGCGGCCGTCGCGCGACCACTCCTCGGCGACGTTCTCGGCGTAGCGCACCTGGGTGCGGTTGTCGACGAAGGCGTTGCCGAACACTTCGTTGTGTTCGGAGCCCGCGGTCACGTGCACGCCGATCGTCGAGTCGGCGATGCGGTTGCCGTCGAAGGTGTTGAATTCGGAGTTGTAGACGAACACGCCCTTGCCCGCCTGGCCCGAGCCGATGCCGCTGGCGTCGTCGACGGTGTCGACGATGCGCTCGATGCGGTTGCCGGTGAAAGTGCTGTAGGTGACGTAGTTCAGCAGGAAGCCGTACGAATCGTCGTCGGCGGCGACGTTGCCGCGGATCTCGTTGTGGTCCGACGACATCAGCGCATAGCCCGCGGTGTTGCGGAAGCTGTCGTTGCCGACCAGCGCGACATGGTTCGAGTACATGTCGTGCATGCCGTAGCGGACGTCGTGGATGCGGTTGTCGGCGATCAGGTTGTCCGGGCTGATGTAGAAATAGATGCCGTCGCGCGCGCCGCCGACGTCGTTGCCGCGGATCACGCAGTGGCGGTCGTTCCACAGGTGGATGCCGTCGCCGCGGTCGGGTACGCGCAGCGTCGTGATGCCGCGCACGACGTTGTCGAGCACTTGCACGCCCTCGGCGCCGTCCAGGTAGACGCCGAACAGCGAGTCGACGATGCGGTCGTGCTCGACCACCGCACCGCGCGCGCCGCGTTCGACGAACACGCCGGCGTTCATCGGCGTCAGGCGACGACCGGAATGCCGTATCGTCAAGCCGCGCACGACCACGCCTGGGCTGGCGATGCGCACGACGTCGCCACGACCGCCGCCGTCGAGCACGGCTCCGGGGGCGCCGAGCAGGGTCAGCGGCCGGCGCAGCACCAGGTTGACGTGGTGCACGCCGGCCGCCACCTCGACGGTGGCGCCGGCCGGCGCCGCGGCGATCGCGCGCAGCAGCGGATCGGTCGCCGCCCGCGCCGCGGCGCCGGCCGCGGCCAGCGCCCAGGCCAGCACGACGACAAGGGCCTGCGATCTCACCGCGCCGCCCTTCAAGCCTCGACCAGCATGCGGCCGCGCATTTCCAGGTGCAGCGCGTGGCAGAAGAACGTGCAGTAGTACCAGTACACGCCGGCCTTGTCGGCCTTGAAGGTCACCGACGAGGTCTGCCCCGGGCTGATTTCCATGTTGATGCCGTGGTCGGCGAGGCAGAAGCCGTGCGTCAGATCCTCGATGTGGTCGATGTTGGTGACGACCACGGTGACCTCGTCGCCCTTCCTGACCTTGAACTCGCTCAGGCCGAACTGCGGCGCCGCGCTCCACATGTAGACGAACACCTTGCGTCCCTTGCGGATCACCTTGGAGTCCTTCTGCACGTCGATTCCGTGCGCCTTGGCCTGCTTGACGGTCTCGGCGAAGAAGGGATCGTTGGCGTCCCACACGCGCTTGATCTTGTTCAGCAGCACCTTGCGGTGGACGATGGCGACGTCGTGCGGTTCGCTGTAGACCGGGCAGTCAGCGACGAGCTTCATCTGCTCGCCGGAAATGTCGATCAGCTGGTCGTTGTCCGGATGCAGCGGCCCGGTGGGCAGGAAGCGGTCCTTGGAGAACTTGTTCAGCGACACCAGCCACTTGCCGTCGGCGTCGCGCGTCTCGCCCATCGAGCTGTGGTTGTGCCCGGGCTGGTAGTTGACGTCGAGCTTCTGGCGGATGTAGTTGACCTTCTTGCCCTGATACGCGGCGATCGCGTCGTCGATGTTCCACTTCACGACCTGGCTGTCGATGAACAGCGTCGTGTAGGCGTAGCCGCGGCCGTCGTAGGCGGTGTGCAGCGGCCCCAGGCCGAGCTGTGGCTCGGCCACGACGGTGTCGCGGGGGTCCTTGAGCTTGCCGGCGAACCACTGGTCGATCTTGGCCCAGCTCATCACCGTGGTGGTCGGCGACAGCTTGCCGTTGGCGATCACGTACTTGCCGTCGGGGGTGGCGTTGAGGCCGTGCGGATTCTTCGGCACCGGCACGTACAGCGTGTACGGCGAGCCGTGGCGGCCGTCGACCACGGGCACCTTGGACGTGCCGATGGTCTTGTACTTGCCAGCCTTCACCGCCGCTTCGATGCGCGGGATGTTGAACACGACGACCCAGTCGCGTTCGTCGCGCATGAAGCCGGCCAGCGTGGTCGCGTCCTCGCTGTTGTAGCAGGTCGCCGCCGCGTACTTGCCGGCGTAATCGGTCTCGGTGTTGTCGAGGTTGCCGTCGACCAGCACCTGCCAGGCGATGTCCATCGTCTCACCGTTGATCGCGGTGTACATCGAGTGGTATTTCTTCGGATCATCGAGGAAGTGCCCGTCGTTGGGCGCCGGCACGCGGAACTCGGCGTTGGCGAACACGTAGCCGGTCTTCGGCTCGCGCTGCGGGCGCAGGCCGTGGATGGCCTGCACGTTCGGAATGTTGACGATCTTGTCGGTGCGCATCACGTCGCAGCGAATGCGCGCCACGCGCGTGTTCGCCTTGTCGTTGACGAAGATGTAGCGCCCGTCGTAACGGCCGTGGGTCTGGCTCATGTGCGGGTGGTGCAGGTCGCCGTTGAGCGGCGCGTTCTTGCCCAGCACGCGCTTGCTCTCGTTGGTGATGCCCCAGCCGATGGCCCCGTCGAAATTGAACACCGGCACGCGCACCAGCTCGCGCATCGACGGCAGCCCGACCAGCCGCAGTTCGCCCGACTGGCCGCTGCTCCAGATGCCGTAGTACTCGTCGAGCTTGCCCGGCGCGACGT
>JAJZHH010000119.1 GCA_021804595.1 Pseudomonadota bacterium | reverse complement strand
GAGCGGTCGCCTCGCGCCCTCGCGTCGAACAGGCTGACGCGGCAGCCGGCGCGCAGCAGGCGCCACGCCAGCAACCGGCCGACGAGCCCGGCGCCGGCGATGCCCACGTGGGGACTCGGCGTGCTCATCGCCGCGTCAGCGGTAGATCTCGCTGCCGGCGTCGCGGAACTCGGCGGCCTTGCGCGCGAGCTCGTCGCGCAGCTGCGACGGGTCGACAGCCTGCGCCGCGCTTTGCCGGATGTCCTGGCTGATTTTCATCGAGCAGAACTTCGGCCCGCACATCGAACAGAAATGCGCGGTCTTCGCGGCCTGCTTGGGCAGCGTCGCATCGTGGAAGGCACGCGCGGTGTCGGGGTCGAGCGCGAGGCGGAACTGGTCTTCCCAGCGGAACTCGAAGCGCGCGCGCGAGATCGCGTTGTCCCACAGCTGCGCGCCGGGGTAGCCCTTGGCCAGGTCGGCGGCGTGGGCGGCGATGCGGTAGGCGATCAGGCCCTGCTTGACGTCCTCGCGATCGGGCAGCCCGAGGTGCTCCTTCGGCGTCACGTAGCACAGCATCGCGGTGCCGGCCCAGCCGATGTTGGCGGCGCCGATCGCGCTGGTGATGTGGTCGTAGCCGGGCGCGATGTCGGTGGTCAGCGGGCCCAGCGTGTAGAACGGCGCTTCATAGCAGTGCTTGAGCTCCTCGTCGACGTTGACCGCGACCATGTGCAGGGGGACGTGTCCCGGGCCTTCGATCATCACCTGCACATCGTGCTTCCAGGCGATCTTCGTCAGTTCGCCCAAGGTGTGCAGCTCGCTGAACTGGGCCTCGTCGTTGGCGTCGGCAACCGACCCAGGGCGCAGCCCGTCGCCGAGCGAGAAGGTCACGTCGTAGGCCTTCATGATGTCGCAGATCTCTTCGAAATGCGTGTACAGGAAGTTCTCGCGATGGTGCGCGAGGCACCACTTGGCCATGATCGAGCCGCCGCGCGAGACGATGCCGGTGACGCGGTTCGCGGTCAGCGGCACGTAGCGCAGCAACACGCCGGCGTGGATCGTGAAATAGTCGACGCCCTGCTCGGCCTGCTCGATCAGCGTGTCGCGGAACAGCTCCCAGGTCAGCGCCTCGGCGACGCCGTCGACTTTTTCCAGCGCCTGGTAGATCGGCACCGTGCCGATCGGCACCGGGCTGTTGCGCACGATCCATTCGCGCGTCTCGTGGATGTGGCGGCCGGTCGACAGGTCCATCACGGTGTCGGCGCCCCAGCGGATCGCCCACACCATCTTGTCGACTTCGTCCTCGATGTCGCTGGTCACCGCCGAATTGCCGATGTTCGCGTTGACCTTGGTCAGGAAGTTGCGGCCGATGATCATCGGCTCGATTTCCGGGTGGTTGATGTTGGCCGGAATCACCGCGCGCCCGGCGGCGACTTCGGCGCGCACGAACTCGCCGGTGACTTCGTGCTGCATGCCGAACCAGCTGCCGCGGTGCTGGCCGCCGTTCTGGCGCGAGGTCTCGGGCAGCTGAGCGCGCAGCAGGTTCTCGCGCCGCGCGATGTATTCCATCTCCGGCGTGACGATGCCGCGGCGCGCCAGGTGCAGCTGGGTGACGTTGGCGCCGGGCTTGGCGCGGCGCGGCGCCGGTGGCGCCGCAAAACGCAGCGCCGCGGTGGCCGGATCGGTCTGGCGGGCCTGGCCGAACGCGCTGCTCGGTCCGGCCAGCTGTTCGCTGTCGCCGCGCGCGGCGATCCACGCCGCACGCAGCGGCGGCAGCCCGGCGCGCACGTCGATCGCCGCGGCCGGGTCGGTGTACGGGCCCGAAGTGTCGTAGACGCGCAGCGGCGCGTTGGGCTCCTTGCGCACCACGCCGGGGGCGTCCTCGACCAGCGTGTCGGACAACTCGATTTCGCGCCACGGCACGCGCACGCCATCGGGGCCGTCGAGATAGACCTTGCGCGAGGCGGGAAACGGCGTGCGGGTGATGCGGCTGGACAGGCGCTCGGGATCGACGCTGCGGCGGACTTCGGACATGGGGGCCTCCTGGAACAATGGGGCCTGTCGAAGGGCGCCGGGGAAACCCGTGAGCGCGACTTGCTTCCCTACGCGGGAGCGACCCCGATCAGGTTCGACGGATTCCGCACGGAGACGGTCTCAGCCGGGCAGCAACAGCTGCAGCGGCACTCCGACAAGCGGGGTCGAGTATAGGCCCGGCCGCTGACGCGGCGAAGCCCATGGTGCGCGCGATGGATTCGCGCTGCGCCGCAAGGCGCAGCGCCGCACGCGGCTGCCACGGCGCCGCCGGGGCGGCGGCGCCGGCCGACGCGCGCGTCAGCCCTTGTCGACTTCGGCGTAGCGCTTCGCGCTGGCTTCGATTTCGGCGCGCGCCGCGTCAATGCCGGCCCAGCCTTCGGTCTTCACCCACTTGCCAGGCTCGAGGTCCTTGTAGTGGTTGAAGAAGTGCTCGATCTGCTTGAGCAGCTCGGGCGCCAGGTCGTCGGGCGACTTGATGTGACGGTACACCGGCAGCAGCTTGTCGACCGGAACCGCGATCAGCTTGGCATCGGCACCGGCCTCGTCGGTCATCTTCAGCATGCCGACCGGGCGGCAACGCACGACGCAGCCGTGCACCAGCGGCAGCGGCGTGACGACGAGCACGTCGACCGGGTCGCCGTCCTCGGACAGGGTCTGCGGGATGTAGCCGTAGTTGCACGGATAGTGCATCGCGGTGGCCATGAAACGGTCGACGAACAGCGCGCCGCTGGCCTTGTCAACTTCGTACTTGACCGGCGGTGCGCCGGCCGGGATTTCGATCACGACGTTGAAGTCGTCGGGCAGGCTCTTGCCCGCGGGAACGTGCAGCAGACTCATCGTAGGTTCAACCTTTCTTGTGATGGGAAAACGTCTGATCCTGGTTCACGGCGCCGGAGCGCTCTGCGGCCTGGTCGGCGCCGGCGACGGCGTCGACACCTGACCACCGAAATTGTTCTCCAGCTGCGCCGGACTGATCGTCTGGTACAGCGTGACGACTTTCTTCACCCCGCTCAGGCCGCTGACCAGCGCTGCAGCTTCGGCGCCCTCGGCCGGCGTCACCAGGCCCTGCAGATAGACGACTCCGGCGCTGGTCGTGATCATGAACGCCTGCGAATACAGCGCCTTGTCGTCGATCATGGCCGCGCGTACTTTCGACGTCAGGTAGGTGTCGTTGGCCTGGTCGGTCAGGGACTCGTCGGCGCCAACGGCGAGCTCGTTGGCCACCGACTTGACGTTCGGCACGTCGGCTGCGACCTGAGCCGCGAGCTGCCTGAGCGATTCGGTCGGCACCTGCCCGGTGAGCAGAACCTGCTGGTTATAGCTGTTGACGCTGACGGAACCTTGACCGGCCAGCGCCTGGTTGATGCGCGCTTTCGCCTTCAGCTCGATGGTCTGGTCCTCGAGCTGCGAGCCGGTCGTGCGCCGGTCGCTGGCAACCAGCGCGGTGCCGCCGACCGCGGCGGCGCCGAGCACGAAGCAGCCTTGCAGCTGGGTGGCCGCGATGACGCCGGCCAGCAAAAGCCCGGCGCGGCGCGCGTTCAGGATTGGTCGGTTCATGCCTTGTCCTCCGGTTCGCCCATCAAAGTCCAGTCTACCCCGTCGCAAATGCAGTGCAGCATCAGCAGATGCACTTCCTGGATGCGCGCGGTACGGTCGTGCGGAACGCACAGATGCACGTCAACGTCGCGCAACAGCGCGCCCATCTCGCCGCCGCCCTTGCCGGTGAATGCGACGACGTGCATGTCGCGCTCCTGCGCGGCGCGCACGGCCTCGACCACGTTGACCGAATGCCCACTGGTCGAAATCGCCAGCAGCACGTCGCCGGGCTGGCCCAGCGCTCGAACCTGGCGCGCGAACACCTGATCAAAGCCGTAGTCGTTGCCGATCGCGGTCAGGATCGACGTGTCGGTACTCAGCGCGATCGCCGCCAGCTCGGGACGCTCGCGCTCGAAACGCCCGACCAGCTCGGCGGCAAAGTGCTGCGCGTCGGCCGCCGAGCCGCCGTTGCCGCAGGCCAGCACGCGCGCGCCGTTGGCCAGCGCATTGGCCAGGATGGCGACGGCCTGCGCCAATGGTTCGGCCAGCAGTGCCGCCGCCTGCAGCTTGAGTTGAGCACTGTCGTGGAAATGCTGACGTATCCGTTGTTCGAGCATGGTGAAGGCGCAAAGGAAGCGGTGACGTGACATTATCGGGCCGCGCGCGAGCGGGCGGCAGCGCGACCCCACCGACGACGCGCAGACCCGATGGGTGCGCCGACGCGTTTCAGTCGGCGCCGAAGGCGTCGCGGATCCAGTGCAGCTCGCCGCCGTCGATCGCGATCACGTCGAAACGGCAGCGCAGTTCGGCGTCGCCGACGCGCATCAGGTAGTGACGCGCGGCCAGCAGCAGCCGCGCACGCTTGCGCGCGTCGACGCTGGCTGCAGCGCCGCCGTATCGCACGTCGGCACGCTGACGCACTTCGACGAACACCAGGCAGCGTCGATCGTGGGCGATGATGTCGATCTCACCGCCGCGCACGCGATAATTGCGCTGCACGATGCGCAAGCCCTGGCGCTGCAGCCAGGCGCAGGCGCGCGCTTCGGCCAGCGCACCGCGACGTGCGCGCTCGTCCTCTCTCGCCATGCCTGCCACCGCTGACCCCCAAGCCTTCGCCGCGCTGGACGCGGCGCGTCAATTATGCGCGGCGCAAGCCTTGCCGTCGCCCTGTCTGCTGCTGGTGGCCACGCCGATCGGCAATCTGGCCGACATCAGCTTGCGCGCGCTGGCCATGCTGGCGCGCTGCGACCTCGTCGCCGCCGAGGACACGCGGGTCGCGCAGCATCTGCTGCACGCCTGGGGCCTGCACAAGCCGCTGCTGCGTGCCGACCGCCACCGCGAGCAGGCCGCCGCCGACGCGGTGCTGCAGCGCCTGGCCGCAGGCGGCTGCGTCGCCTACGTCAGCGACGCCGGCACCCCCGGCATCAACGACCCGGGTGCGGTGCTGGTGCGCGCGGCGCGCGAAGCCGGCCATGCGGTGGTGGCGCTGCCCGGGCCCAGCGCGGTGACCACCGCGCTGAGCGCCAGCGGCTTCGATCTCGACGCCGGCTACTGTTTCGTCGGCTACGTGCCGTCCACCGCGCAGCGACGCGCCACGTTCTGGCGCGAGCAGCTCGGCGCGCCACGCGCGGTCGTCTGCTTCGAAACCCCGCACCGCATCGAAGCCAGCCTGCAGGCGCTGGAACAAGCAGCCGGCGAAGCCCAACCCAGGCTGTTGCTCGCCAAGGAGCTGAGCAAGCAGTTCGAGGCTCTGGTCGAAGGTACGCCGCAGCAGTTGCTCGGCTGGCTCGCCGCCGACGCGCGGCGCGTGCACGGCGAATTCGTGCTGGTGCTGCAAGCGGCGGCGGCGGGCGCCGCGCCCGACGAACTCGGCGCCCGCCGCTGGCTGCTGCGGCTGGCGCGCGAGCTGCCGGCGTCGCGCGCCGCGGCGGTCGTTGCCGAACTGAGCGGCGTCGACCGCAAGGCGCTTTACGCGTGGCTGCTGGCGCAGTCGCGCGACTAAACTCGTTTGCGGCATTGCAACATCGACTTCGCCCCACCACGGAGGAAACATGCAGCTCACCCAGACCAGTCTGAAAGGCAAGACCGCGCTCGTCACCGGAGCGGCCAGCGGCATCGGCCGCAACATCGCGCTCGTGTTCGCGCAGGCCGGCGCCGCGGTCGCGGTCGCCGACCTGAACCAGGCCGGCGCCGACGCGGTCGCGCAGGAGATCGTCGCGGCCGGCGGTCGCGCCATCGGTGTGGCGATGGACGTCGCCGACGAAGCGCAGGTCGACGCCGGTTTTGCGCGTGCGGTCGCCGAACTCGGCGAGATCGACGTGCTGGTGGCCAATGCCGGCATCCAGATCGTCAACCCGATCGAGCAGTTCGCGTTCGCCGACTGGAAGCGCATGCTGGCGATCCACCTCGACGGCGCCTTCCTGGCGACCAAGGCCGCGCTGCGCAGCATGTACAAGGAGCAGCGCGGCGGCGTCGTGCTGTACATGGGCTCGGTGCATTCGCACGAGGCGTCGCCGCTGAAGAGCGCCTACGTCGCGGCCAAGCACGGGCTGCTCGGGCTGGCGCGCGTGCTGGCCAAGGAAGGCGGGCCGAAGGGCGTGCGCAGCCACGTGCTGTGCCCCGGCTTCGTGCGCACGCCGCTGGTCGACAAGCAGATCCCGGAACAGGCGCGCGAACTGGGCATCAGCGAGCAGGAGGTGGTGCGCAACGTGATGCTGCGCAACACCGTCGACGGTGAGTTCACCACGCTCGACGACGTCGCGCAGACCGCGCTGTTCCTGGCCGCGTTCCCGACCGCGGCGCTGACCGGGCAATCGATCACGATCAGCCACGGCTGGTCGATGAACTGATGCGTACGATCGGGCGGCACGGTCGCGAACGCCGCGCGCTCAGCCGGCGGCACGCTGCAGCAGCCACAGCGTGCCGATCAGCAGCGCCATCATGCCGGCGAACTGAGTCGCCAGCATGCCCTTGATCCAGCGCGTATCGGCGCGCACGGCGGCGAGCGCGTCGCCGAGCAGCCGGGCGGTGGCCTCGGCCTGCGCGACCGGGGTGCCGGCGTCCTTCAGGCCATCGGCGAATTGCAGGGTATCGAAGGCGCAGACCACGGAGCGAACATCGCACCGATCGGCTTGCACCGGGGGCAAGACCACGCGGCTGGAGAGGCGGAACCGCGGTCGCCTCGATGCAGTCCAAGCCGCACCCGTTTCTCCACCGGGCCTGCACCAGGTCCGACCGCCGATGGCCACACCCCATGCCATTTGCCGCGGTGCGATCGCGCTGGCCGCGCTGGCCGCGCCGGCGGCGCCGGTCGCGGCGCGCGTGTTCGACGACGCCGCGGCGTATTGCCGCGCGGTCGGCACCGTCGACGCGCCCGACCGGCGCTACCAAGGCCCGTCGCTGCCGACGTGGATCGCGCGTGAACTGCACGTCGCCGACGATGCCTGGGTCGCCTGGCGCTGCGCCGGCGGCCGCGTGCTGG
>JAJZHH010000027.1 GCA_021804595.1 Pseudomonadota bacterium | reverse complement strand
GCGTAGTAGCTGCCGCCGACGGCCGGCAGCGGCAGGTGGTGGTCGGCCAGCAGTGTGCACAGATGGGCGTGCGCGGCGGCCTGCTGCGCCGGGTCGGCGACGAAGGCCATGTGGCTGATCAGCTGCGGCGTTGGCAGGCGCTCGTAGGGACGGGCGTGGATTTCGTTGTGCAGCTGGCGGCGCAGCGCGTGTTCGGGCATCGCTCGGGCTCCCCGGTTCGGTGTCGATGCCGAACTCTAACCGATGGTCGAGTTGAAGTGCTGTGGCTATAATGCTCAGGTTTTGTCGCAGCTGATGCGGCAGATCCGCGCCACGGCGCGATGCGGGCGGTGTTCGTCCGCGTCAAGTCGGCGCGAAATTCGCGAACTGGCCTACCAGGTGCCCGAGGCGGCGTGCAAAGCCGCCGGGTTCTGGCCAGATTTGAGACCCAACCTAGGATGCAATGATGTCTGTTTCCATGCGTGAAATGCTCGAAGCCGGTGTTCACTTCGGGCACCAGACCCGGTTCTGGAACCCGAAAATGGCGCCGTACATTTTCGGTCACCGCAACAAGATCCACATCGTCAACCTCGAGAAGACCTTGCCGATGTTCGAGGACGCGTGCAAGTACGCGCGCCAGATGGCGGCGCGTCGCGGCACCATCCTGTTCGTCGGCACCAAGCGCCAGGCCGGCGAGCTGGTCGCCGCCGAAGCTGCGCGCTGCGGCATGCCCTTCGTCAACGAGCGCTGGCTCGGCGGCATGCTGACCAACTTCAAGACGGTCAAGGGATCGATCAAGAAGCTCAAGGACATGAAGGCGCAGGTCGAGGAAGGCGCGCTCGAGCACATGACGAAAAAGGAACAGCTGATGTTCCAGCGTGAGCTCGACAAGCTCGAGAAGTCGATCGGCGGCATCCAGGACATGGCCGCGCTGCCCGACGCGATGTTCATCATCGACGTCGGCTACCACAAGATCGCGGTGGCCGAAGCGAAGATGCTCGGCATCCCGCTGATCGGCGTCGTCGACACCAACCACTCGCCGGTCGGCATCGACCACGTGATTCCGGGCAACGACGATTCGGGCAAGGCCGTCGCGCTGTACGCGCGCGGCATCGCCGACGCGGTGCTCGAGGGTCGCAACGACGCGCTCAACGAGACCGTGCAGAGCGCCGGCGAAGGCGGCAGCGAGTTCGTCGAAGTGCAGGACGAAACGCAGGCCGGCTGAACGCGGCGCTGAGCCGGTCCGATACCCCGGGGCACCGCCCCGGCTTTTGCATCACATGTGCATCATGCAAGGGGGGCTGTCGAGGCCCCCTTGTCGAATCCAGGAGAACGAAATGGCGGCAATCACCGCATCCATGGTCGCTGAACTGCGCGCGAAGACCGACGCTCCGATGATGGAGTGCAAGAAGGCGCTGACCGAGGCCGAGGGCGACATGGCCCGCGCCGAGGAACTGCTGCGCGTCAAGCTCGGCAACAAGGCGAGCAAGGCGGCGTCGCGCGTCACCGCCGAAGGCATCGTCGCGGCCTGCATCGACGGCAGCCGCGGTGCGCTGATCGAGCTGAACTGCGAAACCGACTTCGTCGCCAAGAACGACGACTTCCTCGCCTTCGGCAACGCGCTGGCACGCCTGGTGGTCGAGCAGAACCCGGCCGACGTGGCCGCGCTGTCGGCGCTCGAGCTCGACGGCGTCACGGTCGAGGCGCGTCGCTCGGCGCTGATCGGCAAGATCGGCGAGAACATGTCGATCCGTCGCTTCAAGCGTTTCGGCGGCAACAGCGCGCTGGCCAGCTACCTGCACGGCACGCGCATCGGCGTCGTCGTCGAATACGCCGGCGACGCGGTCGCGGCCAAGGATGTCGCGATGCACATCGCGGCGATGAAGCCGGTGTCGCTGTCGGCCGCCGACGTGCCCGCCGCGCTGATCGAGACCGAGCGTTCGATCGCCACGCAGAAGGCCGCCGAGGACGCCGACAAGGCGCGCGCCGAAGGCAAGCCGGTGCAGTCGCCCGAAATCGTCGCCAAGCGCGTCGAAGGCGCGGTGCAGAAGTACCTGAAGGAAGTTTCGCTGTTCAACCAGCCGTTCGTGAAGAACGACAAGCAGACCGTCGAACAGATGCTCAAGGCGGCGTCGACCACGGTTGCCGGCTTCACGCTGTTCGTCGTCGGCGAAGGCATCGAGAAAAAGTCGGAGAATTTCGCCGACGAAGTCGCCGCGCAGATGGCCGCGGCGCGCGCCAACTGAGCTGACGTTCCAACCGGCTTCCACCTGCACGCTGAAGGTGCTTCGATGAGCGGCTACAAACGGGTTTTGCTCAAACTGTCGGGCGAAGCGCTGATGGGCGACGATGCCTATGGCATCAACCGGGCGACCATCGTCAAGATGGTCGAGGACATCGCCCAGGTCGTCGCCAGCGGCGTGCAGGTGGCCGTCGTCATCGGCGGCGGCAATATTTTCCGCGGCGTCGCCGGCGGTGCGGTCGGCATGGATCGCGCCACCGCCGACTACATGGGCATGCTGGCGACGGTGATGAATTCGCTGGCGCTGGCCGACGCGATGCGCCACGCCGGCCTGGTTGCGCGTGTGATGTCGGCGATCAGCATCGAGCAGGTCGTCGAGTCCTATGTGCGGCCGAAGGCGCTGCAATATCTCGAAGAGGGCAAGCTGGTGATCTTCGCCGGAGGCACCGGCAACCCCTTCTTCACCACCGATACCGCGGCGGCGCTGCGCGCGGCCGAGATCGGTGCCGAAGTCATGCTGAAGGCGACCAAGGTCGACGGCATCTATGATTCCGATCCGGCCACCAACCCGGATGCGAAGCTGTACGAGCGCGTCGGTTTCGACGAAGCGATCGTCAAGCGCTTGCAAGTGATGGACGCCACCGCATTCGCGCTGTGCCGCGACCAGGGTCTGCCGATCCGCGTATTCAGCATTTTCAAGCCCGGCGCGCTGCTGCGCGTCGTGCAGGGCCAGTCCGAAGGCACGCTGGTCCATCTTTGATGACGGAGCCCCGAACACCATGACCCTCGCCGAGATCAAGAAAGCCTGCGAGCAGAAGATGCTCAAGTCGATCGACGCGCTGCGCGCCGACCTGGCCAAGGTGCGCACCGGGCGCGCGCACACCGGTCTGCTCGACCACATCATGGTCGACTACTACGGCACGATGATGCCGATCAACCAGGTGGCCAACGTCACGCTGGTCGACGCGCGCACCATCGGCGTGCAGCCGTGGGAAAAGAAGATGGCCCAGGTGGTGGAAAAGGCCATCCGCGAGTCCGACCTCGGCCTCAACCCGCAGTCCGCCGGCGACGTGATCCGCGTGCCGATGCCGGCGCTGACCGAGGAGCGTCGCCGCGACCTGGTCAAGGTCATCAAGGGCGAAGGCGAGGGCGCCAAGGTCGCGGTGCGCAACCTGCGCCGCGACGCGAACCAGCAGCTCAAGGATCTGGTCAAGGCCAAGGAGGCGTCGGAGGACGACGAGCG
This sequence comes from Pseudomonadota bacterium, assembly GCA_021804595.1. Classification (GTDB taxonomy): domain Bacteria; phylum Pseudomonadota; class Gammaproteobacteria; order Burkholderiales; family Burkholderiaceae_C; genus Thiomonas_A. The sequence continues at coordinate 23,555 of JAJZHH010000027.1, read as the reverse complement.
TCGCGCACAGGACGAAGTGCAGAAGACCACCGACCGCTTCATCGCCGAGATCGACAAGCTGATCGCGCAGAAGGAAGCCGAGATCATGGCCGTCTGACGGCCCGAGCGGAGACTTCGACCGTTGGCCGCCAAACGCAACCCGCCCCCGGAGCAGGCGCCGCCGTCGCTGCGCCACATCGCTGTCGTGATGGACGGCAACGGCCGCTGGGCGACGCGCCGGCTGCTGCCGCGCAGCGCCGGGCACAAGTTCGGCGTCGACGCGCTCAAGGCGCTGGTGCGCGGCTGCATCGTGCAAGGTGTTCCGGTGCTGACCGTGTTCGCGTTCTCGTCGGAGAACTGGAACCGGCCGGCCGACGAAGTGCAGGGCTTGATGGAGCTGTTCGTGCAGGTGTTGCAGCGCGAGACCGCGACGCTGGTCGGCCAGGGCGTGCGGCTGCGTTTCATCGGCAAGCGCGAAGCGTTTTCCGACAGCCTGCGCGAGTTGATCGGGCGTGCCGAAGCCGACAGTGCATCGCAGGACAGGCTGCAGCTCAACATCGCGCTGAACTACGGCGGCCGCTGGGACATCGTGCAGGCGGCGCAGGCGCTGGCTGCCAGCGGCGAGCCGTTCAGCGAGGACGCGCTGGGTCGGCACATGTGCCTGGCCGGACTGCCCGAGCCCGATCTGCTGATCCGCACCGGGGGCGAACACCGCATCAGCAATTTCCTGCTTTGGCAGCTCGCCTACACCGAGCTGTATTTCAGCGATCTGCTGTGGCCTGAATTCGACGAAAAGGCGCTGGCCGCCGCGATCGCCGAATTCGCGCGCCGCGAGCGTCGCTACGGCGGCGTGCCCGGGCAACCGGTCGCCGCCGGGCTGCGCGTGGCCTGACGCCGGCGCCGGAGCGTTGCGATGCTGCGCACCCGCATCCTCACCGCGCTGGCGCTGCTCGCGGTGCTGTTGCCCACCCTGTTCGTCGCACCGGCGTGGCTGTTCGCCGCGGTGCTCGGCGTCGCCTGCGCGGCCGGCATGTGGGAATGGAGTCGGCTGGCCGGCGTGCATGGCACCGCAGCGGTGCTGATCGCGATCGGCTGGGCGCTGGCCGCCACGGCGCTGCGCAGCGTGGGCGCGTCGGGGCCGGAGGTGTTCGCGACGGCCTCGGCGGCGTGGCTGCTGCTGCTGGCGACGAGCTTGCCGCGGGCCGCGCTGCCGGTGGCGCTGGGCCGTCGCGCGGTGCTGGTCGGGCTCGGCGCCTTGCTGCTGCTGGCCGGCTGGTTGGCGCTGCTGCGCGCTCGCGCCGACGGCGCCGAATTGCTGCTGTCGGTGCTCGCGCTGGCCTGGGTGGCCGACGTCGCGGCGTATTTCGGCGGCCGCGCGCTGGGCGGCGCGAAGCTGGCGCCGCGCATCAGCCCGGGCAAGACCTGGGCCGGCGTGTACAGCGCGGCGGTCGCGGTGCTGGTCTACGGTGCGGTCTGCGCGCACTGGCTGCCGGACACGCTGGCGGCGCGTCTCGTTCGTCAATGGGGCTGGGGCGGCGCCACTTTGGCGCTGCTGGCGTTGCTGGCCTTGAGCATCTGCGGCGATCTGTTCGAGTCGCTGCTCAAGCGACGCGCCGGAGTGAAGGACAGCAGCGCGCTGCTGCCGGGCCATGGCGGTGTGCTCGACCGCGTCGACGCCTTGTTGCCGCTGCTGCCCGCGGCTATGCTGATGCTGAGATGAAACGCGTCACGGTACTCGGCAGCACGGGGTCGATCGGTCGCAGCACCCTCGACGTGCTCGCCCGCCATCCCGAGCGTTACGTCGTGCACGCGCTGGGCGCCCAGCGCAGCGATGCGCGGCTGTTCGAGCAGTGCCTGCGCTTCGCGCCGCGCTACGCGGTGCTGGTCGACGCCGACGCGGCGCGCAGGCTCGACGCAGCGTTGCGCGCGGTCGGCAGCGTCACCGAAGTGCTGTGCGGCGCCGCCGCGCTCGAGCAGGTCGCCGCCAGCGCCGACACCGACGTCGTGATGGCGGCGATCGTCGGCGCCGCCGGGCTCGGTTCGAGCCTTGCCGCGGCGCGCGCCGGCAAACGCGTGCTGCTGGCGAACAAGGAATCGCTGGTCGTCGCCGGCAATCTGCTGATGCGCGCGCTGGCCGACGGCGGCGGCGAGTTGCTGCCGATCGACAGCGAACACAGCGCGATCCTGCAGAGCCTGCCGGCCGATCGCAGCCGCTGGGCGCACGACGTGCGCGACATCACGCTGACCGCGTCGGGCGGGCCGCTGCGCACGCTCGATGCGTCGCAGCTCGACGAGGTCACGCCGCAGCAGGCCTGCGCGCACCCGAACTGGAGCATGGGGCCGAAGATCTCGGTCGATTCGGCGACGATGATGAACAAGGCGCTCGAAATCATCGAGGCCCACCATCTGTTCTCGATGCCGCCGCAGCGCATCAAGGTGCTGATCCATCCGCAGAGCATCGTGCACTCGATGGTCAGCTACCACGACGGCTCGGTCGTCGCCCAGCTCGGCGTCCCCGACATGCGTACGCCGATCGCCTGCGGGCTGGCGTGGCCGACGCGCATCGCCTCGGGCGCCGACTGGCTCGACCTGGCGCGCATCGGCCGGCTCGACTTCGACGAACCCGATTTGCGACGCTTCCCCGGGCTGGCGCTGGCGTGGGCCGCGCTGGACATGGCCGACGGCGCCTGCGCGGTGCTCAACGCGGCCAACGAGGTCGCGGTGGCCGCCTTCCTCGAGGGCCGCGTGCGCTTCACCGACATCCACCGCATCAACGCGGCGACGCTCGAGCACACGGCGATCGACGATGCCGGCAGCGTCGATGCGCTGCTCGAACTCGACGCGCGCGCGCGCCGCGACGCGCGCGCCGAGCTGGCGCGGCTGGCGACGTGAGCAGGGCGGCGCGGGCATGCTGACGCTGGCCGCCTTCGTGCTCGCGATCGGCGTGCTGATCACGGTGCACGAGTACGGGCATTACCGGGTCGCGCGCGCGGTCGGCGTCAAGGTGTTGCGCTTCTCGATCGGCTTCGGTCGTCCGCTGCTGCGCTGGCAGCGCGGCGAGACCGAATTCGTGCTCGCCGCGCTGCCGCTGGGCGGCTATGTGCGCATGGTCGACGAGCGCGAGGCGCCGGTGGCGATGGCCGATCGGCCGCACGCGTTCAATCGCCAATCGCTGCCGCGCCGCGCCGCGGTGGTCGCCGCCGGGCCGCTGGCCAATCTGCTGCTGGCGGCGTTGCTGTTCGCGCTGGTCGCGGCAGTCGGCGAGCGCGAGCCGCTGCCGATCCTGGCCGCGCCGGCGCCGGGCAGCGTCGCCGCGATCGCCGGCGTGCACGGTGGCGACGTCGTGCTCGCGGTCGACGGCCGCCCGGTGTCGAACTGGCCCGATGCGCAGCTGCGCCTGCTCGATGCCGTCGGCGACGGTACGGCGGCGCGCCTCGCGGTGCGCCGTGCGAACGGCACGCAACTGCAGCTGCAGCTGCCCTTGGCGGGTGTTGGCGCGCGTGCCGATGCGCTCGCCGCAGCGGGCCTGCAATTGCAGGGGCCGCCGGCGCGCATCGACGCGGTGCAACCGGGCAGCGCCGCGCAGGCGGCCGGTCTGCAGCCTGGCGACGTCGTGCTCGCGGACGGTGATGCCGCGATCGGTGACGCCGGTGCCTTGCTGCGTGCGATCCAGCACAGCGGCGGCGGCGAGATGCGCCTGCGCGTGCGCCGCGGCAGCGCCGAGTTGAGCGTTGCGCTGCGCGCGCACGCGGTCACGCCGCGGCCTGGCGCCGCGCCCGTATGGCGCATCGGCGCGCTGCTCGGCGGCGCGGTGCCGACCACCCTGGTGCGGCACGCGCCGCTGGCCGCGCTCGGCGAGGGCTTCGCGCGCACCTGGGAGCTGAGCGCGCTGACGCTGCGAACGCTGGGGCGCATGGTGCTCGGCCGCGCGTCGCTGGACATGCTCAGCGGCCCGTTGACGATCGCCGACTACGCCGGGCGCAGCGCCGAACTCGGCTGGCTGCCCTACCTGAGTTTCCTGGCCGTCGTCAGTGTCAGCCTCGGGGTGCTGAACCTGCTGCCGATCCCGGTCTTGGACGGGGGGCATCTCTTGTATTATGCGTGGGAGGCGGTGACCCGTCGCGCGCTGTCCCAGCGCGTGCAGGACGTGTTGCAGCAAGGCGGCGTGGCGCTGATCGCAGTGCTGATGGCGATCGCGCTGTACAACGACTTTGCCCGGCTGCTCGGGCCCATCCACTGATCGCTGAATCGAGGTTAACTTGAGGTTCCGTCACGCATTGCAGGGTACCGCGGTCGCCGTGCTGGCTGCCGTGTGCACCCAGGCCCAGGCCGCCGACACTTTCGTCATCAAGGACATCCACGTCGACGGTCTGCAGCGGACCGAACCAGGCACCGTCTTCAGCTATCTGCCGTTCCGCGTCGGCGACAGCTATTCGCCCGAAGCCGGCGCCGCGGCGATCCGCGCGCTGTTCGCCACCGGCTTGTTCAAGAACGTCTCGATCCGCACCGGCGGCGACGTGGTCACGATCGTCGTCGAGGAACGTCCGGTCATTTCCGAGATCAACTTCGCCGGCACCAAGGAATTCGACAAGAAGAACCTGGTGCAGGCGCTCGACGGCATCGGCTTGTCGACCGCGCATCCCTACGACCAGGCGCTGGTCGACAGCGCGGTGCGCGAACTCAAGCAGCAGTACCTGGCCAAGGGCTATTACGCGGCCAAGGTCGCAACCACGGTGACGCCCTTGTCGCGCAACCGCGTGAATCTGCTGTTCACGGTCGACGAAGGCGCGATCGCCAAGATCCGCGCGATCAACATCATTGGCAACAAGGTCTACAGCGAAAGCACGCTGCGCGGCCTGTTCACCTTGTCGACGCCGGGCTGGCTGAGCTGGTACACGAAGAGCGACCAGTATTCGCGGGCCAAGCTCAACGCCGACCTGGAAACCCTGCGCTCGTATTACGTCGACCGCGGCTACCTTGATTTCGCGATCGAATCGGCGCAGGTCGCACTGTCGCCGGACAAGGACAGCGTCTACATCACGGTCAACATCAAGGAAGGCCCGAAATACAAGGTGTCGGGTTTCAAGCTCGACGGCAACTACCTCGGCCTGACCGACGAGTTCCGCGCCTTGGTCAAGCTCAAGCCCGGCCAGGTCTACAGCGCGCAGGAGCTGGCCGACAGCGTCAAGGCGATGGTCAACAAGTTCGGCGAATACGGTTACGCGTTCGCACGCGTGCAGCCTTCGCCGGTGGTCGACCACCGGCGCCACCTGGTGTCGTTCACGATCGATGCCGACCCGGGCCGGCGCGTCTACGTCAGGCGCATCGACATCGAAGGCAACACGCGCACCCGTGATGAAGTGATCCGGCGCGAACTCCGCCAGTTCGAGGACTCCTGGTACGACGCCAGCCGCATCAAGCTGTCGCGCGACCGCGTCGACCGCCTGGGCTATTTCAAGAACGTCACGCTGGGCACGCGCGAAGTCGCCGGCAGCGCCGACCAGGTCGACCTCGACATGAAGGTCGAGGAGAAGCCGACCGGCATGCTCGGCCTGGGCGTCGGCTTCTCGAGCGCGAACCGGCTGTCGTTCAATGCGTCGCTGAGTCAGGACAATATTTTCGGCAGCGGCAACAACTTCAGCATCGACCTGAACACGTCGAGCTACTACCGCACGCTGGCGATTTCGAGCACCAACCCGTACTTCACGCAGGACGGCATCAGCCGCACCTACAACGTCTACTACCGGACGATCCAGCCTTATTCGAGCCAGGGCTACAACTACTCGATCAAGACTCCCGGTTTCAGCGTCCAGTTCGGCGTTCCTTTCACTGAAGTCGATCGCGTGTTCTTCGGCGTCGGCTTCGAACAGTACCGGCTGTCGCTGGCGCCGGGAGCTCCGGCGTCGTACATCAGCTACGCCAATCAGTTCGGCGACGTCTCGTCGGGGGTTCCGCTGACGCTGGGCTGGCAGCGCGACAGCCGCAACAGCGCGCTGGTGCCGACCGACGGCCGTTACCAGAGCCTGAGCGCGGACTACAGCCCGTTCAGCACGATGCGCTATTTCCGCGCCAGCTACAACTACCAGCAGTTCATCCCGGTCTCGCTGCGCACGAACCTGGCGTTCAACGGCATGCTGGGTTACGCCAGCGGGCTGAACGGGCGGCCGCTGCCGATCTTCAAGAACCTGTACGCCGGCGGCATCGGCACCGTGCGCGGCTTCCAGCAAAGCTCGCTGGGCCCGCAGGACGCACAAGGCAACGCGCTGGGTGGCGCCCGTCTGATCGTCGGCGACGTCGAGTACCAGTTCCCGTTCCCGGGCACCGGCGCCGACCGCAGCCTGCGCCTGTCGACCTTCATCGACAGCGGCTACGTCTGGGGCGCCGGGCAGAAGATCAGCCTGGGCGACATGCGCGTCGCCGCCGGTCTCGCGCTGTCGTGGATCTCGCCGGTCGGTCCGCTGAAGTTCAGCATCGCGAAGCCCTTGCGCGACAAGCCGACCGACAGGACGCAATCGTTCCAGTTCACCGTCGGTACCGCATTCTGAGACCCGCCATGACTTCGATGACCCAAGCGTTTCGAAATTGTCTTGCCGCCGCCGGCTGCGTCGCCGCGCTGCTCGCGCCGCTTCCCGCGGCAGCGCAGGGCGCTGCGCCATCGGGCCGCATCGGCTTCATCAACACCGAGCGCATTCTGAAGGAATCGACGCTGGCGAAAGCCGCGCAACAGAAGTTGCAGAGCGAATTCTCCAAGCGCGACAAGGAACTGCAGGACAGTGCCGCGCGCATCAAGGCGCTGGGCGCCAAGCTCGAGAAGGACGGCCCGGTGATGTCCGACGCCGACCGCGCAGCGCAGCAGCAGCAGCTCGCCGACATGACGCGAGACTTCCAGCGCAAGCAGCGTGAATTCGGTGAGGACCTCAACGCCAAGCGCAGCGCCGCGCTGGCGCAAGTGCTCGACAAGGCCAACAAGGTCGTCAAGCAGGTCGCCGAGCAAGGCAACTACGACATCATTTTCCAGGATGCCGTCTACGTCAACCCGCGCATCGACATCACCGACAAGGTCCTGAAGGCGCTCGACGCAACGGCCAAGTGAGCCTCGACCGCGGCACGCCGGCGGCAGCCGGATCGGTCAGTGCGGCCGAGCTGGTCGCGCGTTTCGGCGGCACATTGCTTGGCGACGGCACGGTGCCGTTGCGCCGCATCGCACCGCTGCAGCGCGCCGGCGCCGACGAACTCGCATTTCTCAGCCAGGCGGCCGCCGGCGCGCAGTTGCGCGGCGCCGTCGCGGGCTGCGTGATCGTGCCGCCGGCGTGCGCCGGGCAGGCTGGCGCGCTGCGCGCGGCGATCGTCACCCCCGATCCCTACCTTTATTACGCGCGTGTCGCGCAATGGTTCGCCGCGCGCGACGCGCGCCCGGCGCCGCCCGGCGTACATGCGCTGGCCGCGGTCGACGCGGCCGCACGCCTGGGCGAAGGCTGCAGCGTCGCCGCCGGCGCCGTGGTCGAAGCCGGCGCGGTGCTCGGCGCGCGCGTCGTGCTCGGTGCCGGCTGCTTCGTCGGCGCCGACGCGGTGCTCGGCGACGACACCGTGCTCGAGCCGCGCGCGGTGCTCATGCACGGTTGCCGTCTCGGCGCGCGCTGCATCGTGCACGCCGGCGCGGTGATCGGCGCCGACGGCTTCGGCTTCGCGCGCGACGAGCGCGGCGCCGGCGTGAAGATTCCGCAGACCGGTCGCGTGCTGATCGGCGACGACGTCGAAATCGGCGCGAACACGACGATCGACCGCGGCGCGCTCGACGACACCGTGATCGGCGACGGCGTGAAGATCGACAACCTGGTGCAGGTCGCGCACAACGTGCGCATCGGCGAGCACACCGCGATCGCCGGCTGCGTGGGCATTTCGGGCAGTGCGCGCATCGGCGCCTACTGTCTGATCGGAGGCGGCGTCGGCATCGCCGGTCACCTCGAGATCGCCGACCGCGTCGTCGTCGGTGGCATGTCGCTGGTGTCGCGCTCGATCCGGCGCAGCGGCCACTATACCGGCGCGTTCCCGCTCGATACGCACGACAACTGGGCCGAGAATGCCGCGACCTTGCGGCAGCTGGCCAGGCTGCGCGACCGCATCCGTCAACTTGAACAACAAAACGAGGCGCGCCAGCCCGGCGATCACAACCCGTCATGACCGTGTTCGACATCAACCAGATCCAGAAGCTGCTTCCGCACCGCTATCCCTTCCTGCTCGTCGACCGCGTCGTCGAGTTCGACAAGGGCCAGCGCATCGTCGCGTACAAGAACGTCACCTTCAACGAGCCGTATTTCACCGGCCATTTCCCGGTCAAGCCGATCATGCCCGGCGTGCTGATCCTGGAGGCGCTGGCGCAGGCCGCCGGCATTCTCGCCTTCGGCACGCTGGACATGAGCGCCGACGACAACTCGGTCTACTACCTGGTCGGCATCGACGGCGCACGCTTCAAGCGCCCGGTCGAGCCCGGTGACCAATTGATGCTGGAAGTGAGCATTTCGCGCCGCATGCGCAACATCTACAAGTTCGATGCGCGCGCTCGCGTCGGCGATGAGGTCGCCGCGGAAGCCGAGCTGATGTGCACCGAGCGCGTGATCGACTGACGGAGCCAGCGTGAGCCTGATCCATCCGAGCGCGCTGGTCGAGCCCGGCGCCGAACTCGCGGCCGACGTCGAAGTCGGCCCGTACTGCGTGATCGGCGCGCAAGTGCGCATCGATGCGGGCACCCGCCTCGGGCCTCACGTCTGCGTGCAGGGGCGCACTCGCATCGGCCGCGACAACCGCATCCACGCGTTCTGCTCGATCGGCGGCGTGCCGCAGGACAAGAAATACGCCGGCGAGCCGACCGAGCTCGAGATCGGCGACGGCAACACGATCCGCGAATACTGCAGCTTCAGCCTCGGCACGGTGCAGGACGGGGGCATCACCCGCGTCGGCAGCGACAACTGGATCATGGCCTACGTCCACGTGGCGCACGATTGCCGCGTCGGCGATCACACGGTGCTGGCCAACTGCACCCAGCTGGCCGGCCACGTCCACGTCGGCGACTGGGCGATCCTCGGTGGCCTGACCGGCGTGCACCAGTTCGTGCAGATCGGCGCGCATGCGATGACCGGCGTTGGCTCGGCGGTGACGCAGGACGTCCCGCCCTATGTGATGCTCGCCGGCACGCCGGCGCTGCCGCACGGCATCAACGCCGAAGGTTTGAAGCGCCGTGGCTTCGACGCCGCGCGCATCGCCACCCTGCGCGACGCGTATCGCACGCTGTACCGCCGCGGCCTGGCGCTCGACGCCGCGCTCGACGCGCTGCGCGCGCTGGCCGACGCGAATCCGGCCAGCGCCGCCGACCTCGCGCGGCTGATCGATTTCGTCGCCGCCAGCCGGCGCGGCATCGTGCGTCCCTGAGCCGGGGGCGGACGCGGTGGCGCCCGAACTCGCAATGGTCGCCGGCGAGGCCTCCGGCGACATGCTCGCGGCCCACGTGCTGCACGCGCTGCGCGCCTTGCGTCCGCAGTGGCGCGCGGCCGGCATCGGCGGCGCCGCGATGCAGCGCGAGGGCCTGGACAGCTGGTGGCCGCTGGAGCGCCTGGCGGTCAACGGCTTCGCCGCGGTGCTGCCCAGGCTGCCCGAATTGCTGTGGATGCGCGCAAGCCTGCGCCGGCGCCTGCTGCGCGAGCCGCCGGCGGTATTCGTCGGTGTCGATGCGCCCGATTTCAACCTCGCACTCGAGCAGCGACTGCGCGACGCGGCGATTCCGACCGTGCATTTCATCAGCCCGTCGATCTGGGCCTGGCGGCGCGAGCGCATCCACCGCATCGAGCGCGCGGTCGACCGCCTGCTGTGCGTGTTCCCGTTCGAGCCGCAGCTGTACGCCGGCACCCGCGTGCACGCCAGCTACATCGGCCATCCGCTGGCCGAGGTCGTGGCGCTGCAACCCGACCGCGGCGCCGCACGCGCCGCGCTCGGGCTGGACGACGCCGCGCCGGTGATCGCGGTGCTGCCGGGAAGCCGGCGCGGCGAGGTGCAGCACATCGGTGCGGCCTTCCTCGGCGCTGCCGCGCAACTGCAGCGCAGGCGCGGCGCGCGCATTGTCGTGCCGGTGGCCCAGCCGCAGCTGGCGCCGCTGCTGCAGCGCCAGGCGCAGGCGTGGCCGCAGCTGCAGGTGCACTGGCTGGACGGCGGCGCGCAGCAGGCGCTGGCCGCCTGCGACGCGGCGCTGGTGGCCAGCGGCACCGCGACGCTGGAATGCGCGCTGTTCAAGCGCCCGATGGTCATCGGCTACCGGCTGCCGGCGCTGTCGTGGTGGCTGATGAAGGACCGCGGCTATCTGCCGTGGGTCGGTCTGCCCAATATCCTGGCCGGCGCCAGCCTGGTGCCCGAGCTGCTGCAGCACGCCTGTACCCCGACTGCACTGGCCGATGCGCTGCTCGCGCAGCTCGACGATGCGCCGCGCTGCGCCGAATTGCACGAGCGCTTCACCGCGCTGCACGAGCAGCTGCGCCGACCGACCGCGCAGCTCGCCGCGCAGGCCATCGCCGAAGTCGCGCGCGAAGGAGCGCGCCGATGACCGGCGGTCTTCGCATGATCGCCGGCTGCGATGAAGTCGGCCGCGGCACGCTGGCCGGGCCGGTGGTGGCGGCCGCGGTCGTGCTCGACGCGACGCGGCCGATCGTCGGACTGGCCGATTCGAAGGCCTTGTCGGCGCGGCGCCGCGAAGCGCTCGACGCATTGATCCGCGAGCGCGCGCTGGGCTGGGCGATCGGCGAGGCGACGGTGGACGAAATCGACCGCCTGAACATCCTGCAGGCCACGCTGCTGGCCATGCAGCGCGCAGTCGCCGCGCTGTCCGTCAGGCCGAGTCTGGTGCTGGTCGACGGCAACCGCGCGCCGGAGCTGCCGATGCCGGCGCGGGCCATCGTCGGCGGCGACGCGCTGGAGCCGGCGATCAGCGCCGCGTCGATCGTCGCCAAGGTGTACCGCGACCGCCTGATGGTCGAGCTCGGCGCACGCCATCCGGGCTACGGCTTCGAGCGCCACTTCGGTTACGGCACAATCGCGCACAGGCAGGCCCTGGTCATGCTCGGGCCGTGCCGTGCGCACCGGCACAGCTTCGCGCCGGTGCGGCTAGCGCTGCAAGGCCGTTTTCCCACCCAGCAGGATCAGCCGTGAAACGCATCATTTCCGCCGAGAACCCCCTGGTCAAGACTTTGCGCGCGCTCAGCAGCGACACCGGCGCGGTGCGGCGGCTCGGGCTGGTCTGGCTCGAGGGGGTGCACCTGGTGCAGGCCGCGCTGCAGGCCGGCTACCGCGCCGACCCGCTGGTGACGACCGACGAGGGGCTGCAGATGGCGGAGATCGCCGCGTTGGCGCAGTCGGTCGGCGACGCCGGCACCGTCGTGCTGCACCGCGCGCTGTTCAACTGGATTTCGGGGCTGGAGCACGGGCCGCAGGTCGGCATGCTGATCGAGCGCCCGAAAGGTGCACGGCCGAACCCGGGCAGCGCCGTCGTGCTCGATCGCATCCAGGACGCCGGCAACGTCGGCGCCATCTTGCGCACCGCGGCGGCGGCCGGTTGCGGCGCCGCCTATCTGTTGCGCGGCAGCGCCGGGGCGTGGACGCCGAAAGTGCTGCGCGCGGCGATGGGCGCGCACTTCAGCCTGCCGATCTTCGAGGACGCGCCGTGGGACCAGGTCGCCAACATCGTGCCGCGGCCCATTTACGCCACGGCCGCGATGGCCGACGTCAGCCTCTACGAGCTGCCGCTGAACCAAGCCGTGACCTGGGTGTTCGGCAACGAGGGCCAAGGCATTTCCGAGCATCTGATGGCCAAGTGCTCGGCGGTGGTCAGGATTCCGCAAGCCGCCGCGGTCGAATCGCTGAACGTCGCCGCGGCCGCCGCGGTGTGCCTGTTCGAAGGCGTGCGCCAGCGTCAACCGTCCTGATCGAGCAGCGCCACCGCGAGCGTGCCGGCGCCGGCGCGCACGCGCGCGGCGACGCTCATATGGGTCACGTTCAGCGTCACGCCGAGCCGTGCCGCGTGCGCGCGCAGCGCGTCGACGGCCGGGTGCGCGGCCAGCTCGGCGATGCTGCCGTCGTAGCTGATCTGCAGCTTTGCCCGCTCATGCAGCGCGTCGCGCAACTGTGCGCACAGCGCGTCGACGGCACGGGTCCAGCCGCGCACGCGCGCGATGCAGCGCAGCCCGTCGGCGTCGCCGTACAGCAGCGGGTGGCCGTTGAGCAGCGTCAAGCCGGAGCAGGCCTCGCGCCAGGCTTGCAGCCGCGGTTGCGCGCAGGCCTGCAGCGTGTCGCCGAGCTGGCCGGGCGTGCGCGGCAGCAGCCACTGCCGGGTTGCGTGCGGCAGCTTCGCGGCGAGCGCGACGACATCGGCGCTGCGCCGTCCGCGTTCGAGCTCGTGCACCAGCACGCGCGCGTGCAGCGCCGGCACCGCGAACGCGCCGCCACAGTCGATGCGGTGCAGCGCGAGCCGGCCGGGCAGACCGCGGCTGGCGCGCAGTTCGCGGATTTCGGCGTCGTGTTCGGCGAGCATCTGCTGCAGCGCCGCCGACGCGTCGCCGAGCAGGTCGCCGAGCGCGATCAGCACGTCGGCGTTCAGCGCCAGGTTCGGATGCAGTCGCCACGCCAGCTCCACGGCGTCGGGCAGTTCGACGCGGGCCTGGCGCAGTCGCGCGCCGTCGAGCCGACGCAGTCGCTCGCTGGACGCACGCGCGTCACGCAGCCGGCGCCCGTGCAGCCGCAGCGACAGCGGCAGCACGCGCAGTGCGGCGTGGGCGCTGAGGCTGCGTGGCACGTCGGCGGCGGCGTCGACCAGCACCAGCGTCGCCGGTTGCTCGGCGCGGCGCGGATCGACCGGCAGCGCGCGTTCGGCATCGGCTTCGTCGCGGCGGGTCGACAGGAAACCGAGCAGTTCGTCGCGATGCGGGCTCGCGCGCATGGCGTTCAGTACTCCAGCCGATCTGGGCGAATCAACTGCAGGATGGTCGTCGCGATCTCTTCGATCGACTTGTTGGTCGACGACAACCAGCGTATGCCTTCGCGGCGCATCAGCCGCTCGGCCTCGGCGACTTCGTCGATGCAATTGGCCAACGACGCGTAACGGCTGCCGGGCTTGCGCTCGTGCCGGATCTCGGCCAGGCGTTCGGGTGCGATGGTCAGCCCGAACAGCTTGGCGCGGTGCGGCAGCAGCGCCGAGGGCAGGCTCATGCGCTCGAAGTCTTCGGGAATCAGCGGGTAATTGGCCGCGCGCACACCGTGCTGCATCGCCAGGTACAGCGAAGTCGGCGTCTTGCCGCTGCGCGACACGCCGACCAGGATCACGTCGGCCAGCGCCAGGTTGCGCGCCGACTGGCCGTCGTCGTGCATCAGCGCGAAATTGATCGCGTCCATGCGCGAGCTGTAGCGCGAGCTGGTGGCGACGTCGGAGAACTGGCCGATGCGGTGGTTGGACTTGATGCCGAAGGCGACTTCGAGCGGCTCGACGAAAGTCGTGAACATGTCCATCACCAGTCCGTTGCAGCCGCGGATCACCGCCAGCACTTCGGGGTCGACCAGGGTGATGAACACCACCGGCGGGCGGCCTTCCTGGCGCGCCGCGTGATCGATGCGCTCGACCGCCGCGCGCGCCTTGTCGATGTCGTCGACGAAGGGCAGGCGCACGCGGTGCGGCTGCGTGTCGAACTGCGCGAGGATCGAGTTGCCGAAGGTTTCGGCGGTGATCCCTGTGCCATCCGAAACGAAGAACACCGAGCGGTTCGCAATGTCGCGTTGCATCAAGAAAAGTTCCAGGCCCTAGAATCAGCACATTCGTCGAGTCGCATCCGTTACTTCCTCTTTTCCCCGTCAGCGCGCGATGGTCACCTCAGAACAACGCCAACAACGCGTGCCCGAGCCGCGCGCGACGGGTAGCCGACGCTCGACAACAGATTCCTTTCATTCTATTAGGGGTTTTTTATGTCGAACCAAGCGCCGCAGCATTCCACCGCCTGGGTAGTTCCGTTCGAGCAGTTGCGCATGACCGACGTCGAGGTCGTCGGCGGCAAGAACGCCTCGCTTGGCGAGATGATCAGCCAGCTCGCCGCCAGCGGCGTGCGCGTGCCGGGCGGTTTCGCGACCACCGCGTACGCGTTCCGAGAGTTCCTCAAGCAGGGTGGGCTCGACGCGCGCATCGCGCAGGCGCTGGCGACGCTCGACGTCAGCGACGTGCGTGCGCTGGCCACCACCGGCGCGGCGATTCGCCAATGGATGGTCGACACGCCGCTGCCGGCCGAGCTCGACGCGGCGATCCGCGAGCATTTCGCGCAGCTCGCCGCTGATACCCCCGACGCCAGTTTCGCGGTGCGCTCGTCGGCCACCGCCGAGGACCTGCCCGACGCGTCGTTCGCCGGCCAGCAGGAAACCTTCCTCAACGTCACCGGCATCGACGCGGTGCTCGACCGCGTGCGCCACGTGTTCGCGTCGATGTTCAACGACCGCGCGATTTCCTACCGCGTGCACCAGGGCTTCGACCACGGCGGCGTTGCGCTGTCGGCCGGCATCCAGCGCATGGTGCGCAGCGACCTCGGCGCCGCCGGCGTGATGTTCACGATGGACACCGAGTCGGGGTTCAACGACGTCGTCTTCATCACCGCCTCGTACGGCCTGGGCGAAACCGTCGTGCAGGGCGCGGTCAACCCGGACGAGTTCTATGTGTTCAAGCCGACGCTGCGCGCCGGGCGTCACGCGGTGATCCGCCGCAACCTCGGCTCGAAGCTGATCCGCATGGAGTTCGCGCCGGCCGGATCCGACGAGCTCGTGCGCACCGTCGACACCGCGGCGGAAGCGCGCAACCGCTACAGCATCAGCGACGACGAGGCCACCGAGCTGGCGCGCTTCGCGTTGACCATCGAGCAGCACTACGGCCGTCCTATGGACATCGAGTGGGGCAAGGACGGCGCCGACGGCCGCATCTACATCCTGCAGGCGCGCCCGGAGACGGTGAAGTCGCGCGCGCACGGCCGCGTCGAACAACGCTACAAGCTGCTGCAGAAAGGCACCGAGCTGGTCAACGGCCGCGCCATCGGGCAGAAGATCGGCGCCGGCCCCGTGCGCCTGGTGCATTCGATCGCGGAGATGGACCGCGTGCAGGCCGGCGACATCCTGGTCACCGACATGACCGACCC
Source organism: Pseudomonadota bacterium (assembly GCA_021804595.1). Classification (GTDB taxonomy): domain Bacteria; phylum Pseudomonadota; class Gammaproteobacteria; order Burkholderiales; family Burkholderiaceae_C; genus Thiomonas_A. Next base: position 8,379 of record JAJZHH010000027.1, on the reverse strand, counting down.
GAACTGGGAGCCGGTGATGAAGAAGGCCGCGGCCATCGTCACCAACCGCGGCGGGCGCACCTGCCACGCGGCGATCATCGCGCGCGAACTCGGCATTCCGGCGGTGGTCGGCTGCGGCCACGCCACCGACGTGCTGAAGGACGGCATGATGGTCACGGTGTCGTGCGCCGAAGGCGACACCGGCATCGTCTACGACGGCCTGCTCGAGACCAGCATCAGTGAAGTGCGTCGCGGCGAGATGCCGGCGCTGCCGGTGAAGGTGATGATGAACGTCGGCAACCCGCAACTGGCGTTCGATTTCTCGCAGATCCCGAACGCCGGCGTCGGTCTGGCGCGGCTCGAGTTCATCATCAACAACAACATCGCGATCCACCCGCGCGCGGTGCTCGAGTACCCGAACGTCGACCCCGACCTGAAGAAGGCGGTCGAGAGCGTGGCGCGCGGCCACGCCAGCCCGCGTGCGTTCTACATCGACAAGCTGACTGAGGGCATCGCGACGATCGGCGCCGCGTTCTACCCGAAGCCGGTGATCGTGCGCCTGTCGGACTTCAAGTCCAACGAGTACAAGAAGCTGATCGGCGGCTCGCGCTACGAGCCCGACGAGGAGAACCCGATGCTCGGCTTCCGCGGCGCGTCGCGCTACGTGGCGCCCGACTTCGCCCAGAGCTTCCAGATGGAATGCGTCGCGCTCAAGCGCGTGCGCGACGAGATGGGGCTGAGCAACGTCGAGATCATGGTGCCGTTCGTGCGCACGCTGGCCGAGGCGCGCGGCGTCGTCGAGCTGCTCGAGCGCAACGGCCTGAAGCGCGGCGAGAACGGACTGCGGCTGATCATGATGTGCGAAGTGCCGTCCAACGCGGTGCTCGCGGCCGACTTCCTCGAGTTCTTCGACGGCTTCTCGATCGGCTCCAACGACCTGACCCAGCTCACGCTGGGACTGGACCGCGACTCGGGCCTGGTTGCCGCGGCGTTCGACGAACGCGATCCGGCGGTGCTGGCGCTGCTGAAGGCGGCGATCGAGGCTTGTCGCGCCAAGGGCAAGTACGTCGGCATCTGCGGCCAGGGCCCGTCGGACCATCCGGACCTGGCGCGCTGGCTGATGGAGCAGGGCATCGAGTCGATTTCGCTGAATCCGGACACCGTCGTCGCCACCTGGCAACAACTGGCGAACAACGCCGTCTGATCGGCTATACTTGAGCGTTTTTCTTTGCCACACCGGGAGCGACGCCCCGGGTGGCTTCATCCGTAAAGAAACCGGCGCGGCGGCCCAGTCGCTGCGTCGGGGTCGATTTCCAAGGAGCCCCTATGCGTCATTATGAAATCGTGTTGATCATCCATCCGGACCAGAGCGAGCAGGTTCCGGCCATGGTCGAGCGCTACAAGAGCATGGTCACCGCCAAGGGCGGCGTCGTGCACCGCTTCGAGGACTGGGGTCGTCGTCAGATGGCCTATCAGATCCAGAAGCTGGCCAAGGCGCATTACCTGTGCCTGAACATCGAAGCCGGTCAGGACGTCGTGCAGGAACTCGAGCACAGCTTCAAGTTCAGCGACGCGGTGCTGCGCCACCTGATCGTCAAGCTCGACAAGGCCGAGACCCAGCCTTCGGTCATGATGCGCTCGGTCGAGCGTGAGGAAGCGCGCAAGGCCGCGCAAGCGGAGCAGGCTGCCTGAACAGCAATCGCGTCGAACTGCGCGCCGTGTTGCGCGAGCGAGCCGCGCTGCGTTACACGCCGGCCGGGATCGAGGCGCTGGACCTGCACCTCGAACACACGTCCGACCAGGACGCCGGCGGCAGGCAGCAGCGCGTCGAGCTCGAACTGCAAGCTGTAGCGTTCGCGCAGCTGGCTCGTCGCCTGCAGCACGCCCAGCCCGGGCAGACGCTGCAACTGGCCGGTTTCCTGCTGCCGGTACGGCGCGGCGCGCGCAGTCTGAAACTGAACATCACCGAATGGATTGAGGAGCCCTGAATGGCCTTTACCAAGAAAACCGATCGCAAGCCCAAGCGCAACCAGCAATCGTCGCTGTTCAAGCGCAAGCGCTTCTGCCGCTTCACCGTCGCCGGCGTCGAGCACATCGATTACAAGGATCTCGACACGCTGCGTGAATTCCTCGCCGAGAACGCGAAGATCATCCCGGCGCGCCTGACCGGCACCCGCGCGATCTACCAGCGTCAGCTCAACACCGCGATCAAGCGTGCGCGTTTCCTCGCGCTGCTGCCGTTCTCCGACCAGCACAAGAGCTGAACCAAGGACCGTCCCCATGCAAGTCATCCTGCTTGAAAAAGTTGCCAACCTGGGCAATCTCGGCGACGTCGTCAAAGTGCGCGACGGTTACGGCCGCAACTTCCTGATTCCGCAACGCAAGGCGCGCACCGCGACCGCCGCGGCGCTGCGCGAGTTCGAAGCGCGTCGCGCCGAACTCGAAGCCGCCGCCGCCGCCAAGATGGCCGAAGCGCAGGCGCTGGCGCAGAAGATGGAAGGCCTGACCGTGCAGCTGGTGCAGAAGGCCGGCGTCGACGGCCGCCTGTTCGGTTCGGTCACCACCGGCGACATCGCCGACGCGCTGGCCAAGGCCGGCTTCGACGTGCACAAGTCGGCGGTGCGTCTGCCCAACGGTCCGCTGAAGACCGTCGGCGACCACGCCGTCGAAGTCGCGCTGCTGACCGACGTCGTCGTTCCGGTCACGGTCTCGGTGCTCGGCGAGCACATCTGAGCGCCCCAGGGCCGGGCTGCGCCCAGCCCGCCCCCCGTGGGGGGCAAGGAAACTTGGGAGCGGCCCGGCGTTTCCTTGTGAGCCGCCGGCGAACGCGCCGCGCCGCCTTGGCGCCCGCGGCCGCGCCGACAAAGCCCCGCAGGCTGTTTGCCTGGCGGGGCTTTTTCATGCGCGAACCCATGCCCGAATCATCCTCGTCCCAAGCCGTCGCTGACGCCGTGGACCCTAGACTGCGTCGACGGTCCATGCGGTTTCGGGAGGCGAGATGCGGCAGGTGGCACGACGATCGACCGGGGTCCTCGGCACGCTGCTGCTGGGCTTGACCTTGAACGGCTGCTGCGGCGGCGGCGGCACGGCGTTGCCGACCCCGAGCGACCAGCTGGTTTCGGTGCCCGAGGCCGATACCCTGGTGTCGCCCGCCGGGCCGCTGTCGGCGGCGCAGGTCTACGCGCTCGACCCGACCGCGGTGGCGCGCGCTTTCCAGTCCAGCCCCGATCCGGGCGCTGCCGACGAATTGACGCTGCTCGAGAACGCGCATGCGGTGGTGCCCCGGCTCGAAGCCGCATCGTCGACGCAGGCCTACACCTATCTCTACTGCTACGCGACCGGCTGGCTGACGGAGAGGGGCCAGCGGCTGCCGCTGGGTCGCGGTCCCGGCGACAACTTCTATTTGAGCGGTTGGGCCAGGCTCGACGGGCGGTCAGGCACGAGCGTCTACGTCAAGCTGCCGGTCGTCGTGCCGACAGCAAGCCGGCTCCAACCGGTCAACCGGCACCTGGTCTATTACACGAGTCTGTACACCCCGGATCAACTCGCAGCGATGTGCACGCGTTCGATGCGGGTCAAGGCGCAGAAGCTGCAGGGACGCGAATACCCGGGCAGCACCGGCACGCTGGAGATCGACGACGTCGTCGCACGCGGCCGCAACAACAGCCTGGCCGACGACCACCCGCTGCTGCCGCTGAACGGGACGGTGGGCGACGGCCGCATCCACACGCTGGTTTCACTCGGCGACAGCCTGTCGGACACCGACGCGACGAGCAATATGCTGCTGCATATCCTGCCCAACCGTTCGACCTGGTTTGCCGGTCATTTCACCAACGGCTGGGTGTGGAGCGAGTATGCGGCGCAGGACCTGGGCGTGACCGCGTACAACGAGGCATGGGGTGCGGCGGGCGCTTCGTCGCAATCGATTCTGCGCGTATTTCCCGGCGCGAACTGGATCGCGAAACAAGGCATCGGCTACTACTTTCCGTCGCCGGCACAGCAGGTCGGGCTGTACGACAAGCGCGTCATGCAATTGGCGCCACGCCCACCCGACGAGACGCTGTACACGCTGTTGATCGGCGGCAACGATTTCGTCAATTACAACGAACCGGTGGCGACCGTGCTGAACGGCGTCAACAGCGCGCTGCGCCAACTGATCACGGTCGAAGGCGCCCGCAACATCGTCGTCCTCAACCTGCCCGACATCACCTCCGCGCCGGTGTTTCTGGCCGGCAAGGCGTCGATCCGTGCGACGGTCCAAGCCAAGCTTGACGCCTACGACGCGCAACTGCCGGATTTGCTCGATACCTTGCGCAGCGCGTACCCGCAAGTCAACCTGACGCTGTTCGATACCCGAGCCGTATTCGACGACATCCTGCACGACCCGAAGTCCGGGGGGTTCGTCAATGCGGCGCAGTCGTGTCTGGTCGATCCCAGCGAGAGCTATTCGATCACCGAGAAGATGCGGATCGGCTGCAACGGGTACAACTACGTGTTCTGGGACAGCCTGCATCCGACCACTGCGGTGCACGCGATCATCGGCAGTCGTTTCGCCGCCTTCGTCCGCGCCCATTACGCGTTCTGAACCGACGCCGCGACCGGCGCGGCGGCCGCAGCCTGGCCACGGCGGGCCTGCTACAGTGACGACCATGTCCGCATTGATCGAAGACTCCGCGCTCGACGGCCTGCGCACGCCGCCGCATTCGGCGCAGGCCGAGCAGTCCGTGCTCGGCGGCTTGCTGCTCGACAACGAAGCGTTCGATCGCGTCGCCGACGTGCTGCAGGCGAGCTATTTCTACCGCCACGAGCATCGCCTGATTTTCGACGCGATCAGCACGCTGATCCAGGCGTCCAAGCCGGCCGACGTGGTCACCGTGTTCGAGGCGCTGCAACTGCACGGCCAGGGCGAGAGCTGTGGCGGTCTGCAGTACCTCAACGCGCTGGCGCAAAGCGTGCCGTCGGCGGCCAATGTGCGCCGCTACGCCGAAATCGTCCGTGAGCGCGCGGTGCTGCGCCACCTGGTCACGATCAGCGACGACATCGCGCAAAGCGCGCTGAATCCGCAAGGCCGTGCGGTGCAGCAGATTCTCGACGAGGCCGAGTCGCGCATCTTCGCGATTTCCGAGGACAGTTCGCGTGGTCGCGCCGGCTTCCAGCCGATGAAGCAGCTGCTCGGCGAACTGCTCGACCGTGTGCAGGAGCTGTCCGAGCACGGCGGCTCCGAAATCACCGGCGTGGCCACCGGCTTCGCCGACCTCGACCGCATGACCGCGGGCATGCAGCCCGGCGACCTGATCATCGTCGCCGGCCGTCCGTCGATGGGCAAGACCTCGTTCGCGATCAACATCGCCGAGCACGTCGCCGTCAACGAACAGCTGCCGGTCGCGGTGTTCTCGATGGAAATGGGTGCCTCGCAGCTGGTGCTGCGCATCGTCGGCTCGCTCGGCCGCATCGACCAGGGCCATCTGCGCACCGGTCAGCTGACCGAGGAGGAGTGGACGCGGTTGCCGGAAACCATCGAGCGCATCGACGACGTGCAGATCCACATCGACGAGACGCCGGCGCTGAACCCGCTCGAAGTGCGCGCGCGCTCGCGCCGGCTGGCGCGCCAGTGCGGCAAGCTCGGCCTGATCGTGCTCGACTACCTGCAGCTGATGAGCTCGGCGCGCGACGGCGAGAACCGCGCCACTGAAATCTCCGAGATCTCGCGTTCGCTGAAGGCGCTGGCCAAGGAACTGCAATGTCCGGTGATCGCGCTGTCGCAGTTGAACCGCGACCTCGAGAAGCGCACCGACCGGCGCCCGGTGATGAGCGACCTGCGCGAGTCGGGCGCGATCGAGCAGGATGCCGACGTGATCCTGTTCATCTACCGCGACGAGGTGTACAACAAGGACACCAAGGACTCGGGTATCGCCGAGATCATCATCGCCAAGCAGCGTAACGGCCCGATCGGCACCATCAACCTCGCGTTCCTGCGCCAGCTCACCCGCTTCGAGAACCTGGCGCGCGAGTTCTGAAGCGCGTCGCCCGGCCTGCGGCAGAGCAGGAAATCCGCAGCGGTGGTCAAATGTTGCGTTGCAGCGCACGGACACACGTGCGCGCCTTCCAGACGCTCCAAGGACCCCCGAAATGGAATTGCAGCAACTTTGCCAATGGCGCTACGCGACCAAGAAGATGGACCCGAGCCGACCGGTTCCGGCGGACAAGGTCGAGCGCATTCTCGAGATCGCGCGGCTGGCGCCGACGTCGAGCGGGCTGCAGCCCTACGAGATCGTGCTCGTCACCGACGCCGCATTGCGTGAGCGCATTCGCGGCGCGGCCAACGGCCAGGCGCAGATCACCGACGGCTCGCACCTGCTGGTGTTCGCGGCCTGGGACGACTACACGCCCGAGCGCATCAACCGCGTGTTCGACCAGACCAACGCCGACCGCGGCGCGACGCTGCCCGGCTGGGAGGATTACCGCCAGCGCCTGCTGGCAGCCTATCCGCAGCGCGGCGCCGAGCACAATTTCGAGCACGCTGCGCGCCAGGCCTACATCGGCCTGGGCTTCGCGCTGCTGGCGGCGGCCAACGAAGGCGTCGACAGCACGCCGATGGAAGGCTTCGACCCGGTCGCGGTCGACGCCATCCTCGGCCTGCGCGCCCGCGGCCTGCGCAGCGTGCTGCTGATGCCGCTGGGCTACCGCGACGCCGCCGGCGACTGGCTGGTCAATCTGAACAAGTCGCGCCGGCCGATGGCCGAGTTCGTGACCGCGATCGACGCGCCGACGGCCGCCGATTGACCCGCCGCGCCGCGCACGTCAGCGTTGCGGCCCGTGATCGGGAGCGCGGCAACGCGCTTCACGCGCCAGCAGCAGCCTGTCGACCGCGACGAAGACGCTGACGAAGCCGAGCACTTCGACGAGCGTGGCGTGCAGCGCGGCGCCCAGCGCGGCGACGCCGCCGCCAAGCGCGCCGAGCGCAAGGTCGACCTTGCCCGCGCCGGGCGGCGTCGCCGGCTCGTATCGGTGGGCGAAGAAGTAGCCTGTCGTGCTGATGCCCAGCGCATCGAGCGCCAGGAAGCCGAGCACGACGGTCCAATAGAGGACGACAGGCTCGAGCAGACAGCGCGGGAAGCCCAGCGCGAGCAGCGGCAGAGCGACGAAATACCAGACGCCGCGAGGCGCATGGATCCGCCACCACGAAGTCCGTGAGCGCACGCTGCCGCCTCCGGTCAAGGGTTGAACTGCTGGTTTTGCAAGTAACCGCAGCCGGCGCTCGTCAGTGCGCCGCCCCAGGCCATGCCACGCGAATACGCGGGGAGTGCGTTGGCCGGGTTCTTGGTCGCCGCGACCGCACCAAGCGCGGCGGCGGTGCCGATGATCGGACCCGCGCCGGCACCGAGTGCCGCGCACGAAAGTCCCGTGCCGGTATTTTTGTAGGTGTCCCCGAACGGTGTCGCGAGGGTGAAGGTCGAGGATTGGTTGGGCTCCATATGGTGCTGCAACGAGAAGCCCGAGATCGAGTGCATGGCGCCGCCAGCGGCTGAGCGTTCCTGGTCCGTGAGTTCACGCATCGTGTGTACATCCTTGATTTCAGGGTTGGCTGCGCCAGCAAGCGCAGTCGGCTCCTGCCCGCTCGGGCAAGCGCTGCGACGGTAGACACCGCACGGACCGGAAAGTTTCCGTTGCCTGTCCCGTCCCCCGCAGATGCCGAGCGCGCGGGGCGCCGCCGCATCAGGTGCCGCCTGAAGCTCGTCCCGCAGCGCGCCGCCGCTTCCTGCCAGGTTTTCTCCCCGGAGCGCGCCGCCGCATCAGGTGCCGCCTGAAGGTCGTCCCGCAGCGTGCCGCCGCTTCCTGCCAGGCTCGCGAGCCCCCGCAGGGCCGCCCCAAGGGGGCGAGCGGTCCCCCCTCGGGGGGGATGCAGCCGGGCTCGCGCCCGGCTGCTCAGGGGGGCTCACAGCACCTCGGTCGCGTAGTCCGCCAGGCGGCTGCGTTCGCCGCGCGCCAGCATCAGGTGGCCGGCGTGGCTCCAGCCCTTGAAGCGATCGACGACGTAGGTCAGCCCCGAGCTGCCCTCGGTCAGGTAGGGCGTGTCGATCTGCGCCAGATTGCCCATGCAGATGATCTTGGTGCCGGGGCCGGCGCGGGTCACCAAAGTCTTCATCTGCTTGGGCGTCAGGTTCTGCGCCTCGTCGACGATGACGAACTTGTTCAGGAAAGTGCGTCCGCGCATGAAGCTCATGCTCTTGATCTTCACTTTCGAGCGGATCAGCTCCTGCGTCGCGGCACGCCCCCATTCGCCGGCACTCGACGGCCCGCCCGACTGGTTCAGCACCTCGAGGTTGTCGTCGAGCGCGCCCATCCACGGCGACATCTTCTCCTCCTCGGTGCCCGGCAGATAGCCGATGTCCTCGCCGA
>JAJZHH010000026.1 GCA_021804595.1 Pseudomonadota bacterium | reverse complement strand
CGAAGCGCTCGCGCACGACGGCGTCGAACTCGGGCCGGGCCGACCACCACGAGGCCGGGTCGATGGTTTCGAACCAGAAGCTGAGGATGTCTCGAGGCATGGTGGGGCGATCATGCCACGGCCATGCGAAGCGCACCCGGCCGGCGGCGGCAGTGCTGGGCGCTGCCGCGGCCGACGCTCAGCGGCTGGCCCAGATCAGCCGCAGGCCGAGCGTCGCCAGCGCGGTGCCGACGCCGCGGCCGAGCCCATCGGTCAGCCTCCGGCCGGCTCGCGCCGGCGCAGCATCCACGGCGTAAAGCGGACGACGAACAGCGCGCAGGCGCCGACCCAGGCCAGCGCGGCCGCGCGCAGCGCGAGCTCGGTGCCGGGCAGCGCGCTCAGCGCCAGCAGGCGCAGCGCCGCGGCGACGAACAGCAGCGCGAAGCTGGTCAGCATCCAGCGGTCCGGGCGCAGCGGGCGGCCGAGGTGGGCCAGCGACGACCGCGTCGCCACGCCGAGCACCAGCGGCGCGTAGCCCCAGGTTGCCAGCAGGTGGATCCACAGCGTGTCGGACAGCGGCGCGCCGGCGGCCTGCGCGGCCAGCGCCGCGATGCCCACCGCCACTCCGGCGTAGCCCAGGCCCAGCAGCGCCGGCACCGGATGGCGGGCGACGCGCCACGGCTGCCACTGCCGCCATTGCCACGCCATCGCCGCGCTGGCCGCGAACAGCAGCGCCGCTTCGAGCGCGGGCGCCACGGCGAGCACCTGCAGCGCGCCGCCGGCCAGCAGCAGCGCCAGCGCGGTGCGCGCGATCGCTCGCGTGTCGCGCAGCGCCAGCGCGGGCCGCGCCTGCTTGACCAGGTGCGGGATGATGCGGTTGCCGACCACCGCCGACAGCGCCGCCGGCAGCAGCAGGCCGGCGTCGAGCGCGCGCAGCGCGACGCCGAAGTCGCCCGTCGCGGCCGCGCGCAGATACACCGCGTCGGCCGCGGCGAGCGCGGCCAGCAGCAACGGGGGCGCCGCGTGGCGCGCATCGCGCGCCTGCACCACCGCGCGCAGGCAGGCCAGCGCCGCAGCCGCGAAGAACAGCACGTCGAGCGTCGCCGCGGCGACGTAGAGCGGCCCGCCCAGCCACAGCCCGACGCGCGCCAGCAGCCAGCAGCCGACGAAGGCGCCCAGCGCGGCGCCGCGCGGCGTCGGCCGCCCGGTCCAGTTGGGCAGTGCTGTGAGCAGGAAGCCGACCGCGATCGTCGCCAGAAAACCCCAGACCATCTCGTGCGCATGCCACCACGGCCCGCTCAGCGGCGCGTGGTCCAGCGCCGGCGCGAACACCCACCCGGCCACCGCGACTGCGGCCCACGCCAGTCCCAGCGGGTACAGCGGGCGAAAGCCGGATTCGAACAGCGCGCGCATCGACTTCTCGCTCAGCGTGCGTCGGCGGCCGCGGCGCCGGGCTTGGCGCTGGCGCGGGCGACCGCGACGCTGCCCAAGGCGCGCCCGTCGTCGTCGGTGACCACCGCGAAGGTCATCTCGACGTAGACCGCGGCGCCGCTGCGGTGCAGCGCGCGCGTCAGCGTCGCGCGTGGGGGCAGCCGCGTGCGGCCGTCCTCGATCGCGCGCCGGAAACCGGCCCAATGCGCCGCGCGCAGCCGCTCGGGAATGATCAGGTCGACGCTGGCGCCGACCGCCTCGTCGCGCGCGAAGCCGAACAAGGCCTCGCAGGCGCGGTTCCAGTGCGTGATGACACCGCGCACGTCGACCGCGATCAGCGCGTCGGCGGCGCAGTCGATGATGCGCTCGGCCAGCGCGGGCGAATCGGCCACGCGGCCTGCATCGGCGGCAAGGACGGGCATCGCGCTGCGCTCCCGTCGTTCAGCCGCGCAGCGCGACGGCGCGGCCGCGGCGGTCGAACGCGATCATGCCCGTCAACCAGCCGGCGCGCACGCGCTCGACCATTTCGTCGAGCGCCGGGCCGACGGCGTCGGCGTTGGCGTCGCCGCCGGGTTGGGTGGACGCGAACACCAGGCTCCACGGCGGGCCGAACGCCGCAGCTTCGGCGGTCAGCGAGGCGAAATCGGCCAGCGTGTCGGCGGCCTTGTCGACGACCATCAGCGGCTCGAGCTCACCGCCGACACCGGCGGCGAACTCGGCGCGCTGCGCCGGCGTCGCCGCTTCGGGCAACGCGGCCTTGACGAACACGAACAGCAGTTGCTGCGGTTGCGGCTCGGCGCGCGCGAGGCGCAGCAAGTCGGCGAATTCGGCGATCGAGGCGGATGACATGGGATCGGAGGCGGGGCAGCAGGCGGACGCGTGCGCGGCGGTGGCGGGACGGGTGCCACTATAGGAACTTCAAGCGGTATTTGCAATACCTATTAAAGGGTGGCGTGACGCCGCGGCGCGACGGCGCTCAGCGCGGCCGGTAACCGCTGACCTGGGCGCCGTCGCTGGCGCGCAGCCGGGTGAAGCCGGGCAGCGCCAGCAGCGGCAGCAGCGCCAGCAGCACGAAGGTGATGTGGAACTCGGCCAGCGTCGGCGCCTGGCCACCGGCCAGTCGAGCCAGCAGCGCCGCGCCCAGCGAGACGCCGAAGCTGACCGTGAGCTGCTGCAGCAGCCCGCCCAGGCTGGTCGCGCGGCTCAGCCGCTCGGCTTCGAGGTCGGCGTACGACAGCGTGTTCGAACTCATGAACTGTGTCGAGCGCAGCATGCCGAACAGCACGATGTAGGCGATGATCGCCGTGTGCGCCCAGCGCGCGTCGATCAGCGCGAAGCCGGCCAGCGCCGCGCTGCCGACCACCGCACTGGTCGCGAGCAGCCGCGTGAAGCCGAGGCGGCGCAGCAGCGGGCCCAGCGCGACGCGGATCAGCGGCGAGCCGAGCGCGGCGGCAAAAGTCAGCGATCCCGATTGCAGGGGGCTCAGCCCCAGGCCCAGCTGCAACATCAGCGGCAGCAGGAACGCCGCGCCGTTCATCGCCACGCGGCACACGCCGCCGGCCAGCGTGCCGATGGCGAACGCACGCTGGCGGAACAGCGTCAGGTCGACGACGGCGTCGCGGCGGCGCCGCGCGTGGTGGGCGAAGGCCAGCAGCAGCGCGACCGCGGCGGCCAGCAGCGGCAGCGCCGCGCCGCCGTGCACCGCCATCTCGAGCGTGCCCTGCAGCAAGGCCACGCCGCCGCCGAACAACACGAAACCGACCAGGTCGAAGCGTGCGCCGCGGTCGTGCTCGCTGTCGCGCAGATAGCGCCGGGCCAGCTCGATGCCGAGCAGGCCGAACGGCACGTTGACGGCGAAAATCCAGCGCCACGAGAAATACGTCGTCAATGCGCCGCCGACCAGCGGGCCCAGCACCGGGCCGATCAGCGCCGGCAGCGTCGTGTAGGTCATCGCGCGCACCAACTCGCGGCGCGGAAAGCTGCGCAGCAGGATCAGCCGCCCCACCGGGGTCATCATCGCGCCGCCCAGGCCCTGCAGCACGCGCATCGCGACCAGTTCGGGGAAGCTGTCGGCGAGCCCGCACAAGGTCGAGCCCAGCGTGAACAGAGCCAGCGCGGCGATGAACACGCGACGCGCGCCGAAGCGGTCGGCACACCAGCTGCTCAGCGGGATGAACACCGCCAAGGTCAGCACGTAGGCGCTGACCGCAAGGTTCATCTGCACCGCGCTGGCGTGCAGGCTGCGCGCCATGTCGGGCACCGCGGTGGTGACGATGGTCGTGTCGAGCTGCTCCATCAGGAAGCCGGTGGCGACCATCAACGGAATCAGCAGGCGCAGCCGGGGCTCGCGCTCGGTGGCGAACTCGGCGGGAGGCTGCGGCGGCGACATCCGCCGGGATTATCGCAGCGCGGCACGGGTCGGCGCGGCGCGCGTCGGCGTCGCGCGCCGCAGGAATACCCCCTACCGGGAGATCGGGGACTCACCGATTTTGAAACTTTGTTGCAATTTTTAGCATTTTGCTCATCGATCCGTGAATTGCGTGCACCGTGACGGTCGTCATGGCGCGCATCGACCAAGGAAAGCCGCAGCGATGGAAGCGATGCCCAGCGGCGCCGTGCAGGCGCCACCAAGCGCAGAGGGCGCTGCCGTGTTGCTCGGCCGCGCGCTGGCGCTGCAGGCCGACGGCGACCACGGCGCGGCCTACGCGCTGCTGCAGCGAGCCGCATGCATGGGCCTGGCCGCGGCGCAATACCAGCTCGGGCTGTGCCTGCGCGACGGCCGCGGGGTTCGCGCCGATTGCGCGCAGGCGCTGGCCTGGCTGCTGTCGGCCGGCGCGCAGGGGCATGGACGCGCGCTGAGCCGCGCCGGCACGATGCTCGAGCGCGGCCAGGGGGCCGAAGCCGACGCCTGCGCCGCTGCCGAGTGCTACCGGCGCGCCGCCGCGCAAGGCGTGGCCCGCGCCGAATACCGGCTCGGCATGCTGTACCGCGACGGGCGCGGGGTCGATGCCGACCCGGCGCGCGCCGCACAGTGGCTGCGCCGCGCTGCGGCCCGCGGCGTGGCCGCGGCGCAGTACGCGCTGGCCAGCCTGTACGAACGCGCCGACGCCGACGATGCGCTGTATTGGTACGGCGAGGCCGCGGCGCAGGGCATGCGCCCGGCGCAGGACGCGCTGGCGCGGTTGTGCTGCGGTGGCGGCGGCGCGCCGCGCGCACGCGCCGCCGGGCTCGGGCGCTGGATCCAGCGCGCGCTCGACAACGGCCGTGCCGGCGGCTGAGGCCGATCGCCGGCGCATGCCTCCCATTTTTCCCGATTTCCCGACCCACCGACCAGACTGCCACCGACGGAGCCCCAGATGAACATCCAGACCTTGACCCAGACCGCGTACGACAGCGGCCGCTCGATCCACGTCGCGCTCGACGCGGCGCCGCGCAGCACCCCGTGCAGCGCGTGCTTCCACCGGCGCAACTGCCTGCCGGCGGCGCTGCCCGACGGCGAGGACGCGACGCTGGCGCGCATGTACAGCGGCACGGCGCGCGTGCGCAAGGGCGGCGTGCTGTTCGAGGCCGGCAGCGTGCCCGAGCGCGTCTACGTCGTGCACACCGGTTCGTTCAAGTCGGTGATGTCGATGGCCGACGGCCGCCAGCGCATCGTCGCTTTCCACGAGCCCGGCGACGTGATGGGCCTCGAGGGCTTTTCCGGCATCAGCCGCAGCGACGTCGTCGCGCTCGAGCCCAGTGAGGCGTGTGAAATCGACTTGCGCGCGCTCGAGGACGCCGCGGCGCGCGTACCGGCGCTGCAACGCCAGTTGCGCCGACTGATGGGCGCCAGCCTGGTGCAGGCGCAGCAGGACCAGTTCGCGCTCGGCAGCATGCTGGTCAAGGAGCGCCTGGCGCGCTTCCTGCTGAACCTGTCGGCGAAGTACCGCTCGCGCGGGCTGGCCTACGACGAGTTCACGCTGCGCATGACGCGCGAGGACATCGGCGACTACCTGGGCTTCCGGCTCGAGACGGTCAGCCGGGTGTTCTCCGAACTGCAGCACGACGGGCTGATCGCGTTGAACCGGCGCCAGGTGCGCATCGTCGACCGCGCCGCGCTGGCCGCGCTGCTCGACCCGAAGTTCGCGATGGACTGGAAGCCCGCGACCGTGGCGGCCCCGGCGCTGCGACGTGACGCCGCAGCGCGTGGCTGGATCAGTGCCAGCGCCTGAGCGCGCCGCGGCTCAGGTCGCAGCGCAAAACAAAAGGGAGCGCCGCAGCGCTCCCTTTTGTCGTCCTTCGAGAAGGATTACTTCTTCATCGACAGGATCCACTCGACCAGCTGCTTGGCTTCGGCCGGGCTGACTTGCGGGTTGGCCGGCATCGGCACCGGGCCCCAGCCGCCCGACACGCCGTGCAGCACGGCGTTGACCAGGGTCGCCTCGGCGCCCGGCTTGCCCGCGTACTTCTTCGCCACGTCCTTGTACGACGGGCCGACCAGCTTGGTGTCGATGGCGTGGCAGGCCAGGCAGTTCTTCGACTTGGCCAGGGCCATCATGTCGGCGGCGCTGGCTTGCGACAGCGCAACGGCGGCGACGGCGAGGCCGGCGGCGATGACGATGTTCTTCATTGTGCGGATCTCCAAAGTTGAGCGATGCTGCGCGTGATGCTATGCGCTTTAACGTATCGGATTGCGAGCGGTTGACGCACCGATGACGCCAGCTGCCTGCGTCCGATATGCTAACCGAGCGCCGGCGCCGGACGTGGTCCTGTCGATGGCACACAGTGTTAAATATTGATGCCAATCCATCGAGGGAAGGATCATGTGGCTGCTGATCGTTGCTGTCGTGCTGCTCGGGCTCAAGCTCGGCGCGATCGGACCGTTCGCGACGCTGTCGTGGTGGTGGATCGGCGTGCCGCTGGGGCTGGCCTTCCTCTGGTGGGAGATCATCGACCCGTGGCTGGGGCTGTCGCAAAAGCGCGCGGTGCGCGACATGGCCGCGCGCCGCGCCGCGCGCGTCGATCGTGAGCGCGAGAAACTGGGCCTGCGCCGCCGCGACAAGCGTTGATGCCGGATTGACGGCGGATTCGGATACACTCGTGCCGACTCAGGAGAGCGTCGCCGCGCCGCGGTGGCCGCCGAAGGCGTAAGTCGCGCTGCGACGTACCGCTCAGGCAAAAGGACTGAGCCGACCCGCGAGGGTCAACCTCACTGGAGAGCGGCGCGCGTTGGCACCATGCTGCGCGCCCACCGAAGGGGCAAGCCGGCGCCGTGGCGCCGGTCAATCTCTCAGGTACCAAGGACAGCGGGGCGTGGTCGCCGGGACCGGGGTTCCGGCGGGTTTTCGCCTTGACGAGGAGCCTCGCATGTCCGAAGCGCTGCTGCGCACGCCGCTGTATGAGCTGCACCTGAGCCTGGGTGCCAAGATGGTGCCCTTCGCCGGCTACGAAATGCCGGTCCAGTATCCCAGCGGCGTGATGGCCGAGCACCGCGCCACGCGCGCCGGCGCGGGCCTGTTCGACGTCTCGCACATGGGGCAGGTGCGCATCGGCGGCGCCGACGCGGCCGCCGCGCTCGAGAGCCTGATTCCGATCGACGTCGTCGGCCTGGCGCTGGGCCGCCAGCGCTACGGCTATTTCACCGACGAGTCCGGTGGACTGCTCGACGACCTGATGCTGACGCACCGGCCGCGTCCCGACGGCGCCGGCGACGAATACTTCCTGATCGTCAACGCCGCGTGCAAGGTGCAGGACCTGGCGTGGATGCGCGAGCGCATCGGCGGCCGCTGCACGATCGAGGAGTTGCCGCAGCAGGCGCTGCTGGCGCTGCAGGGGCCGCAGGCCGGCGCGGCGCTGGCCGCGCTGCTGCCCGGCGTGGCGGCGATGCGCTTCATGGACGCGGCCTGGCACGAACTGCCGGCGACGCTCGGCGGCGGCCGCGTGTTCGTCAGCCGCAGCGGCTACACCGGCGAGGACGGCTTCGAGATCTCGGTCGATGGCGACGCGGCCCCCGCGCTGGCGCGCGCGCTGCTCGCGCAGCCCGGCGTGGTCGCCGTCGGCCTGGGCGCGCGCGACAGCCTGCGCCTGGAGGCCGGGCTGTGCCTGTACGGCCACGACATGGACCGCGACACCACGCCGGTCGAGGCCAGCCTGCAGTGGGCGATGCAGAAAGTGCGCCGCAGCGGCGGCGCGCGCGCCGGTGGCTTTCCCGGCGCGGCGCGCATCCTGGCCCAGCTCGACGACCCGGCCAGCGTCGCGCGCCGTCGCGTCGGCCTGCGCGCGCTCGAACGCGTTCCGGTGCGCGAAGGCGCCGAGCTGGTCGGCGACGACGGCGCCGCGGTCGGCCGCGTGACCAGCGGCAGCCTCACCCCCAGCGCCGACGCGCCGGTGGCGATGGGCTACGTCGATCGCCCGCTGGCCGCCAGCGGCAGCCGGCTGTGGGCGCTGGTACGCGGCCGCCGCGTGCCGCTCGAGGTCGTCGACATGCCCTTCGTCGCGCACCGCTATCTGCGCGCCTGAAATCCTTCTTCCCCAGCAGCCTTGCAACCGGAGTCCACCATGACCGTCAAATACACCCCCGACCACGAATGGGTCCGCCTCGAGGCCGACGGCACCGCCACCGTCGGCATCACCACGCACGCGCAGGACGCGCTCGGCGACGTCGTCTTCGTCGAGCTGCCCGAAGTCGGCCGCAGCTACGCGGCGAAGGACGCCGCCGGCGTCGTCGAATCGGTCAAGGCCGCCGCCGACGTCTACATGCCGCTGTCGGGCGAAATCGTCGCCGGCAACGACGCGCTGGTCGCCGACCCGTCGCTGGCCAACAGCGACCCGCAAGGCGCCGGCTGGTTCTTCCGCATGCGCCCCAGCGACGCCGCGCAGTTCGATGAACTGCTCGACGAGGCCGCCTACCAGAAGCTGCTCGCCGGCGCCTGATCCAGCCCGTCCTTCCCCGCACCGCCATGTCCCGCACCCCGACCCTCGCCGAACTCGAAGATTCCGCGGCGTTCAGCCGCCGACACATCGGCCCCAGCGCCGAAGAGCAGCAGCTGATGCTCAAGCTGCTCGGCCACGCCGACCTCGACGCGATGCTGCGCGCCGTCATCCCCGACGCGCTGCGCCGACGCCGCGCATTCGATCTGCCCGCCGCGGTCGGCGAGGAAGCCGCGCTCGCCGAATTGCGCGAAATCGCCGGCGGCAACCGGGTGATGCGCAATTTCATCGGCCAGGGCTATTGCGGGGCCGTGCTGCCCGGGGTCATCCAGCGCAACGTGCTGGAGAACCCGGCCTGGTACACCGCGTACACGCCGTACCAGCCCGAGATCAGCCAGGGACGGCTGGAGGCGCTGATCAACTTCCAGACCATGGTCGCCGACCTGACCGCGCTCGACGTGGCCAACGCGTCGATGCTCGACGAGGCGACCGCGGCGGCCGAGGCGATGACGCTGGCGCTGCGCGCCGGCAAGAGCGCGTCGCGCAGCGTCTACGCTGCCGACGATGTGCTGCCGCAGACGCTCGAGGTGCTGCGCACGCGCGCCCAGCCGCTGGGGTTGGAGGTCGTCGTCGGGCCGGCCGCGCAGGCCGCGCAGGCCGACCACGCCGCCGTGCTGCTGCAGTATCCGGGGGTCGACGGCGGCGTGCACGACTGGCGCGAGCTGATCGGCGCGGCGCACCAGCGCGGCGCGCTGGTCATCGTCGCCGCCGACATCCTCGCGCTGACCGTGCTGACGCCGCCGGGCGAACTCGGCGCCGACATCGCCGTCGGCAGCACGCAGCGCTTCGGCCTGCCGCTGGGCTTCGGCGGCCCGCACGCGGCGTACATGGCGGTGCGCGACGCGCTCAAGCGCCAGATGCCCGGGCGCCTGGTCGGCGTCAGCGTCGACGCGCACGGCGAGCCGGCGCTGCGCCTGGCGCTGCAGACGCGCGAGCAGCACATCCGCCGCGAAAAGGCGACGAGCAACATCTGCACCGCGCAGGTGCTGCCGGCGGTGATCGCCAGCATGTACGCGGTCTACCACGGCCCGCAGGGGCTGGCGCGCATCGCCCAGCGCGTGCACGCCTACACCGCGCTGCTGGCCGACGCGCTGATCGCGCAAGGCTGGTCGCTGGCGCATGCGGCGTTCTTCGACACGCTGGCGGTGCGCGCCGGCGCGGACGCCGCGGCGGTGCACGCGGCCGCGCACGCCGCCGGCATCAACCTGCGCGACGCCGGCGCCGGCATGGTCGGCGTCACGCTCGACGAGACGGTCACGCGCGATGACCTCGACGCGCTGCTGCGCGTGTTCGCGACGGCGCGCGGTGTCGCCGCGGGCGCGATCGATTTCGCCGCGGCGCCGGCGCCGCGCTACCCGCAGCCGCTGGCGCGTCGCAGCGCCTACCTGACGCACCCGGTGTTCAACAGCCACGGCAGCGAAACCGAGATGCTGCGCTATCTGCGCCGGCTGGCCGACAAGGACATCGCGCTCGACCGCGCGATGATCCCGCTGGGCTCGTGCACGATGAAGCTCAACGCGACCGCCGAGATGGTGCCGATCACCTGGCCCGAGTTCGCGTCGATCCACCCGTTCGCTCCGGCCGCGCAGACGCGCGGCTACGCGCGGCTGGCGGCCGACCTCGAGCAGTGGCTGGCCGCTGCCACCGGCTACGACGCGGTCAGCCTGCAGCCCAACGCCGGCTCGCAGGGCGAGTACGCCGGGCTGCTGGCGATCCGCGCCTGGCACGCCAGCCGCGGCGACGCGCAGCGCGACGTGTGCCTGATCCCGTCGTCGGCGCACGGCACCAACCCGGCGTCGGCGCAGATGGCCGGCATGCGCGTGGTCGTCGTCGCCTGCGACGCGCACGGCAGCGTCGACCTCGACGACCTGCGCGCGAAGGCCGCCGCGCATGCGGCGCAGCTGGCCGCGTGCATGATCACCTACCCGTCGACCCACGGCGTGTTCGAGCCCGGCGTGCGCGAGATCTGCGACATCGTGCACGAGCACGGCGGCCAGGTCTACGTCGACGGCGCCAACATGAACGCGATGGTCGGGCTGGCCAGCCCGCCCGAGTTCGGCGCCGACGTCTCGCACCTGAACCTGCACAAGACCTTCTGCATTCCCCACGGCGGCGGCGGCCCCGGCGTCGGCCCGGTTGCGGTGCGCTCGCACCTGGCGCCGTTCCTGCCCGGCTGGGGCGATGCGTCGCGCCCGGTCGGCGCGGTCAGCGCCGCGGCGCTGGGCAATGCGTCGGTGCTGCCGATCACCTGGATGTACATCCGCATGATGGGCGCCGAAGGTCTGACCGCGGCCAGCGCGGTGGCCATCCTCAGCGCCAACTACCTGGCGCGCCGCCTCGGCGAGCACTACCCGGTGCTGTACAGCGGCGCCGGCGGCCACGTCGCCCACGAATGCATCCTCGACCTGCGCGGCTTCAAGGAGACCAGCGGCGTCAGCAACGAGGACGTCGCCAAGCGGCTGATCGACTACGGCTTCCACGCGCCGACGATGAGCTTCCCGGTGCCGGGCACGCTGATGGTCGAGCCGACCGAAAGCGAGCCGCTGGTCGAACTCGACCGTTTCGTCGACGCGATGATCGCGATCCGCGACGAAATCGCGCAGATCGAGCAGGGCCGCTGGCCGCGCGACGACCATCCGCTGAAGGCCGCACCGTTCACCGCGCAGGCGTTGCTGAAGGCCGACTGGCCGCATCCGTACGGCCGCGAGCAGGCGGCGTACCCGTTGCCCGGCTTGCGCGCGCACAAATACTGGGTGCCGGTCGGCCGCGTCGACAACGTCTGGGGCGATCGCAACCTGCAGTGCGCGTGCCCGCCCTTGTCCGACTACCTGCAGGGCGACGGCGCCTGAAGCGGCGTCGCCGCGGGCGCGGGCCGTGCCTGCCCCGCGGCCAGCCCTGCGCAGGAATCGGAATGCGCCGCGCCCATGGCGCGGCTAAAGTGCGGCGCATGAACACGCCCAGCCCCGCCGCGCTGCGTCGCAGCGCGCAAACCGTCGAACGGCTGCTGCAGTGCGCGCCGGCGCCGCCGCTGGCCGAACTCGCTGCCGCGCTCGGCGTCAGCGCCGGTCACCTGCAGCGCGAATTCGTCGCCTGCACCGGCCTCAGCCCGAAGCGCTTCGCCCAGCTGCTGGCCAAGGAGCGACTGCTGGCGGCGCTGCGCGACGGCGAGGCGGTGCTCGACGCCGCGCTCAGCGCCGGCATGTCGGGGCCCGGGCGCGCGCACGAATTGCTGCTGCACGCCGAAGGCATGACACCGGCGCAGGCGCGCCGGCGCGGCGACGGGCTCGAGATCGTCACGGGTCTGGTCGACTCCGCCGTGGGGCCGCTGTTCGCGGCGTGGACCGGCCACGGGCTGTGCGCGCTCGAATTCGCCGACGACGACGGTCGCGGCTACGACGCGCTGCTGCAGGCGCTGCGCGCGCAGTGGCCGCGTGCGCGCTGGCGGCGCGACGACGCGCTGCTGGCGCCGCTGGTCGACGCCGCGCTGCACGGTCGCGGTACCTTGCACGTCGCCGCCAGCCATTTCCGGCTGCGCGTCTGGCAGGCGCTGCTGCAGCTGCCCGAAGGCGCGCTGGTCAGCTACGCGCAGCTGGCGCGGGCGCTCGGTCGTGCCGACGCGGTGCGCGCGGTGGCCGGTGCGGTCGCCGCCAACCCGCTGGCGATGCTGATCCCGTGCCACCGCGTGATCCGCGACGGCGCCGAGCTGGCCGGCTACCGCTGGGGGCTGGCGCGCAAGGCGATGCTGATCGCCGCCGAGGGCGGTCGGTCGACAGCCGGTCAGGCCAGCCGCACGCCGGCGTCGCCGCGCTCGAACGCGCCGATCACCGCGGCCTGAGCGAAGCCCTCGTCGCGCAGCACGCCGAGCACCGCGCCGACCGCGTCGGGCGCGCAGCTGACCAGCAGTCCGCCCGAGGTCTGCGGGTCGGTGAGCAGCGCGCGGGTCAGCGCATCGGCGCCGCCGAGGTCGACCTGCTCGCCGTAGCTGGCCCAGTTGCGAGTCGACGCCCCGGTGACCATGCCGCGCGCGGCGAGCTCGCGAACGCCCGGCAGCAGCGGCACCGCGGCGACCTCGAGGCGCGCGCGCAGGCCGGCGCCGCGGCACATCTCGAGCGCGTGGCCGAGCAGGCCGAAGCCGGTCACGTCGGTCATCGCGTGCACGCCGTCGAGCTCGGCCAGCCGCGGTCCCGGCGTGTTCAGCCGCGTCGTCGTCTCGACCATGGTGCGGTAGCCGGCGGCGTCGAGCGCATCCTTCTTCAGCGCCGCCGACAGCACGCCCACGCCCAGCGGCTTGCCCAGCACGAGCACGTCGCCGGCACGCGCGTCGCGGTTGCGGCGGATGCGCGACGGATGCGCCAGCCCGAGCACGGCCAGGCCGTAGATCGGCTCGACCGAATCGATCGAGTGGCCGCCGGCCACCGGAATGCCGGCGCGCGCGCAGACCTGCTGGCCGCCGCGCAGGATGGCGCCGATGGTGTCCAGCGGCAAGGTGGCCAGCGGCATGCCGACGATGGCCAGCGCCATGATCGGGCGCCCGCCCATCGCGTAGACGTCCGACAGCGCGTTGGTCGCCGCGATCGCGCCGAAATCCTCGGGCTCGTCGACGATGGGCATGAAGAAATCGGTGGTCGCGATCAGCGCCTGCTCGTCGTTGAGGCGGTAGACCGCGGCGTCGTCGGCGGTCTCGGTGCCGACCAGCAGCGCTGCGGGCGGCTGGAACATAGGCTGCGCGCGCAGGATCGCATCGAGCACGCCGGGGGCGATCTTGCAGCCGCAGCCGCCGCCGTGCGACAGTGAGGTCAGGCGGGGAGGGGGATTGGTCTGCGTGTCCATGCGGACATGATAGGAGCGACGCGCGTCGCCGCGCGTGCTTCAGCCGGCGTCGCGCCAGGCGTCGCAGTGGTCGGTGAAGCGCTGCAGCGCGGTCGAGAACACCTTGCCGCGCGCGTGGACCCGGTACAGGCGGCGCTGCAGCGGCGGCAGCCCGGCGTCCAGGCGCACCAGCCGGCCGCTGTCGAGCATGTCGCGCACGACGCGCAGCGCCAGGCAACTGACGCCCAGGCGTTCGGCCACCGCGTGCTTGATCGCTTCCGAGTTGCCCAGGTGCATCGTCGAGCCGAAGCGGCGCAGATGCGGCAGCAGCAGCGCCTCGACGGTCTCGCGCGTGCCCGAGCCGGGTTCGCGCAGGATCCAGCGCGCCGCGGCCAGCTCGTCGATCGACACCGGCCCGCGCGCCAGCGCGTGCTGCGGCGACGCGACGATGACCAGGCGATCGTCGAGCCAGGGGTGGACTTCGAGCGCGGCGTCGTGGCAGCCGCCTTCGATGAAGCCGAGGTCGGCGCGGTACTGCGCGACCGCGTCGATCACGTCGGCGGTGTTGCCGACTTCGAGCTGCAGCTGCGCGCGCGGCCAGTCGTGCTCGAACGCGGCCAGCACCGCCGGCATCAGATAGTTGCCGATGGTCGTGCTGGCGGCCACGCGCAGCGACGCGCCGCCGTCGGCGAACAGCTGTTCGATGTCGCGCACCTGGTCGAGCAGCGCCAGCGCGCGCGGCAGCAGCAGGCGGCCGCAGTCGTTGAGCACGACGCGCTTGCCGACGCGGTCGAACAGGCGGTTGCCGAGCTGCGATTCGAGCTCGCCCAGCGCCGCACTGACCGCCGACTGCGACAGCGCGAGTTGGCGGCCCGCTTCGGTCGTGCTGCCGCTGCGCGCGACAGCGGCCATCACGTCGAGTTGCCTGAGGGTCAACCGCATGAAAATTTCAAGTTGATGGAATTCAATGTCTGAGTGAAACAGGTGAATGTTGATGTGGCTATCGGGCTTTCCATAAGCGGCGGTGCGGCCAATCGCGGAGTTGCTGCCTGTCCATCCGGCGCATGGCCGAGCTTGCCGCGCATTCATCGAAGGCCGTGCGGAACTTGGGGTCTTGCCCGGGATCTCAGGAAGCTGGGGACTTCGGAAACGGCCGCGAGGCCACGCGAGCCGAATTCCCCTATTAGTTGACAAATTCAGTTGGTTTAAGCTAAAGTCCAACTGAATTCGTCAGGTATTGAGCTTCGGCGCAATCCGGCGAACCGGGCGCCGCGCTCCCTTTCCTTCTGGAGACCACCATGCGACTGACGACCAAGGGACGATTTGCCGTGACGGCGATGATCGATGTGGCGATGCGCCAGCATCTTGGCCCGGTGACGCTCGCCAGCATCAGCCAGCGCCAGCATATCTCGTTGTCCTACCTGGAGCAGCTGTTCGGCAAGCTGCGTCGGCACGAACTCGTCGAGTCGGTGCGCGGCCCCGGCGGCGGTTACAGCCTGGCGCGCAAACCCGAGTCGATCAGCATCGCCGACGTGATCATCGCGGTCGACGAGCCGCTCGACGCGACGCAGTGTGGCGGCAAGGGCAATTGCAACGGCGATGAAGGCGACGGGCGTTGCATGACCCACGACCTGTGGGCCGCGCTGAACACGCGCATGGTCGAGTTCCTCGACTCGGTCACGCTCAAGCACATGGTCGATCAGAACCTGAGCGCCGGCGTCGCGGTCGAGGAAGTCGCGGTCGTGCGCAAACCGGTGGCGCCGCTGCCGGCGGCCAAGCCGACCAAGGTGCGGGCGCCGAACTCGGTGTTCAATCTGGCGCAGAACCTGAACTGATTTGAGGAAAGCGCGCGGGCTCGAGCGCGAGCCCGCGCCGAACGGAACACGAACCATGTCACAGACCCCGCATTTCCCGATCTACATGGACTACGGCGCGACCAGCCCGGTCGATCCGCGCGTCGTGCAGGCGATGATCCCGTGGCTGAGCGAGCACTTCGGCAACCCGGCGTCGCGCAGCCACGCCTGGGGCTGGGAAGCCGAGGAGGCGGTCGAGCGCGCGCGGGCCCAGGTCGCCGACCTGGTCAACTGCGACCCGAAGGAGCTGGTGTGGACCTCGGGCGCGACCGAATCGATCAACCTCGCGCTGAAAGGCGCGGCGCATTTCTATCAGGGCCGGGGCAAGCACATCATCACGCTGAAGACCGAGCACAAGGCCGTGCTCGACAGCTGCCGTGAACTCGAGCGCCAGGGCTTCGACGTCACCTATCTTGACGTGCAGGCCGACGGGCTGCTCGACCTCGACGCGTTCAAGGCCGCGTTGCGCCCCGACACGATCCTGGCCTCGGTGCTGCTGGTCAACAACGAGATCGGCGTGATCCAGGACGTGCAGGCGATCGGAACGATCTGCCGCGAACGCGGCGTGGTCTTCCACGTCGACGGCGCGCAGGCCACCGGCAAGGTCTTGATCGACCTGAAGAACAGCCCGATCGACCTGATGAGCCTGGCGTCGCACAAGACCTACGGCCCGAAAGGCATCGGCGCGCTGTTCGTGCGGCGCAAGCCGCGCATTCGCATCGAGGCGCAGATGCACGGCGGCGGCCACGAGCGCGGCATGCGCTCGGGCACTTTGCCGACGCACCAGATCGTCGGCATGGGCGAGGCCTACCGCATCGCCAAACTCGAGATGGGCACCGAGATCGAGCGCATCCGCATGCTGCAGGCGCGCCTGCTCAAGGGTCTGGGCGAAATCGAAGAGGTCTACATCAACGGCGATCTCGACCGCCGCGTGCCGCACAACGTCAACGCCAGCTTCAATTTCGTCGAAGGCGAGTCCTTGATCATGGCGATCAAGGGCATCGCGGTGTCGAGCGGTTCGGCCTGTACCTCGGCCAGCCTGGAGCCGTCGTACGTGCTGCGCGCGCTGGGCCGCAGCGACGAACTCGCGCATTCGTCGCTGCGCATCACGATCGGCCGCTTCACCACCGAGAAGGACATCGACGAGGCCGTCAGCGTGCTGAAGGAAAAAGTCGCGAAGCTGCGCGAACTCTCGCCGTTGTGGGAAATGCACCAGGACGGAATCGACCTCAACACGATCGAATGGGCGGCGCACTGAGCCGCTCGCCGCGGGCCGCGGCGGGTTGTGGCGCGGCCGTCGGAATGAAGACAGGAGGGCATCATGGCCTACAGTGACAAGGTAATCGACCACTACGAAAACCCGCGCAACGTCGGCTCGTTCGCGAAGGACGACCCCAGCGTCGGCACCGGCATGGTCGGCGCGCCGGCCTGCGGCGACGTGATGAAGCTGCAGATCAAGGTCGGCGCCGACGGCGTCATCGAGGATGCGCGCTTCAAGACCTACGGCTGCGGCTCGGCGATCGCGTCGTCGTCGCTGGTGACCGAATGGGTCAAGGGCAAGACCCTCGACGACGCGATGACGATCCGCAACACCGACATCGCCGAGGAACTGGCGCTGCCGCCGGTGAAGATCCACTGCTCGATCCTCGCCGAGGACGCGATCAAGGCCGCGGTGCGCGATTACCGCGCGCGCAACGGCGGTGCTGGCGAAGACGCCGCGGCGGCGCCGGCGGCTCAGGCCGCTCAGGCCGCGGCCTGAGCCGAAGGAGGCATGATCATGGGTGTGACCCTGACCGAAAGCGCAGCGCTGCACGTCGGCAAGTACCTTGAACAGCGCGGCCGCGGCATCGGCGTGCGCCTGGGCGTGAAGACCACCGGTTGCTCGGGCCTGGCCTACAAGCTCGAGTACGCCGACGCGCCGGAAGGCGACGACGTCGTGTTCGAGAGCCACGGCATCAAGGTGCTGATCGACCCGAAGAGCCTGAGCTATCTCGACGGCACCGAGCTGGACTTCGTCCGCGAGGGCCTGCAGCAGGGCTTCAAGTTCAACAACCCGAACGAGCGCGACCGCTGCGGCTGCGGCGAATCGTTCCGCGTCTGAGCGCGCCGCCAGCGCGCGTGCCATGTCCGCGATGCACGAAGAATTCGCCCAGGACCATTTCGCGCTGTTCGGCCTGCCGCAGCGCTACGCGCTCGACGCCGACGCGCTGACCGCGGCGTGGCGTCGGCTGCAGGCGGCGGTGCATCCGGATCGCTTCGCGGCGGCCGGCGCCGCGCAGCAGCGCCTTGCGCTGCAGTGGTCGAGCCGCATCAACGGCGCTTACCGCACGCTGCGCGATCCGCTGCAACGCGCCGCTTATCTGTGCGAGCTGCGCGGCGCGCCGATCGACGCCGAACGCAACACCGCGATGCCGGCGGCATTCCTGGCCCAGCAGATGGACTGGCGCGAGCGTCTCGACGACGCGCTCGGCGACGCCGCCGCGCTCGACGCACTGGCGCGCACCGTGCGCCGCGAACGCGACGCGGTGTACGCCCGGCTCGAAGCGCTGCTCGACGGCGCCGGCGCCGATGCACACGCGGCGGCCGCGCAAGTGCGTGTGCTGATGTTCATCGAGCGCTTTCACCAGGATCTGTCGTCGCGGCTTCCCACCCCACGAACCCTGCAACCGGCGGCCTGACGCCGCCGACAACATTCGACGCGCCGTGAGCGCGCAGCCCGCATGGCCTTGCTCCAGATTTCCGAACCCGGGCAGTCGCCCGATCCGCACCGACGCCGCATCGCGCTGGGCATCGACCTCGGGACCACGCATTCGCTGGTCGCGGTCGTGCGCAGCGGCGTCGCCGAATGCCTGCCCGACGCGCTCGGCCGGGTGCTGCTGCCGTCGGCGGTGCGCTACCTGGCCGAAGGCGCGCGTCACGTCGGCTGGGACGCGCTGGCCGCGCGCATCGACGACCCGCACAACACCATCGTCTCGGCCAAGCGGCTGATGGGGCGCAGCGCGGCCGACGTCGATGCGGCGTCGCTGCCCTATGCTATCGAGCCGCGCCCGGGCATCGTCGCGCTGCGCACCGCGCACGGCGCGAAAACGCCGATCGACGTTGCCGCCGACATCCTGCGCGCCTTGCGCGAGCGCGCGCTGGCGGCGCTGGGCGACGAGCCGGTCGGTGCCGTGATCACGGTGCCGGCTTATTTCGACGACGCGCAGCGCCAGGCGACCAAGGATGCGGCGCGGCTGGCCGGGATCAACGTGCTGCGGCTGATCAACGAGCCGACCGCCGCGGCGCTGGCCTACGGCCTGGACCAGGGCGCCGAAGGCGTCTACGCGGTGTTCGACCTCGGCGGCGGCACCTTCGACGTCTCGGTGCTGCGCCTGACCCGCGGCGTGTTCGAAGTCATCGCCACCGGCGGCGACACCGCACTGGGCGGCGACGATTACGACGCAGCGCTGGCCGAACAACTGGCGCGCGGCGCCGGCATCGGCGGGCTGGGCGCGCTCGACGCGCACGCGCGCGCTGCGCTGCTGGCCGCGGCGCGCCAGGCCAAGGAAGGTCTGAGCGACGTGGCCAGCGTGCACGTCGCGCTCGAGCTCGGCGCAGGCCGCATCGACACCCGGGTCACGCGCGACGCGTTCGCCGAGTGCACCGCCGGGTTGACGCGTCGCACGATTGAACTGCTCGACGCGGTGCTGCGCGACGCCGCGCTGGGCCGCGAGCAGGTCGCCGGGCTGGTGCTGGTCGGCGGCTCGACGCGCATGCCGGTGGTGCGCGACGCGGTGCGCGAGTATTTCGGCCGCGCGCCGCTGATCGACCTCGACCCCGACCAGGTGGTCGCGATCGGCGCCGCGCGCCAGGCCAGCGCGCTGGCCGGCAACGACGCCGACGATCCGCTGCTGCTCGACGTGATCCCGCTGTCGCTGGGGCTGGAGACGATGGGCGGACTGGTCGAACGCGTGATCGAGCGCAACACGACGATTCCCACCGCGCGGGCGCAGGACTTCACGACCTTCAAGGACGGCCAGACCGCGATCGCGATCCACGTCGTGCAGGGCGAGCGCGAGCTGGTCGCCGAGTGCCGCTCGCTGGCGCGCTTCGAGCTGCGCGGCATTCCGCCGATGCCGGCCGGCGCCGCACGCGTTCGCGTGACCTTCCAGGTCGACGCCGACGGCCTGCTCGAAGTCAGCGCCACCGAGCTGGGCAGCGGCGCGCAGGCGCAGATCGCGGTCAAGCCCAGCTACGGGCTCAGCGACGACGAGGTCGCCGAAATGCTGCGCGCCGGGAATGCCGCGGCCGACGCCGACGCGCACGAGCGCGCGCTGCGCGAGGAGCGCGTCGAAGGCGAGCGCCTGCTCGACGCCACCCGCGGCGCCATGCACGCCGACGCCGACCTGCTCGACGACGTCGAGCGCGACCGCATCCACGCCGCGATGGCGGCGCTGGCGCAAGCGATGCGCGGCGACGACCACCTGGCGATTCGCGACGCCGTTGCCGCGCTGGCGCGTGAGACCGAAGCCTTTGCTGCGCAGCGCATGAACCGCAGCATCCGGCAGGCGCTGGCCGGGCGCAGCGTCGACAGCGTTGCCGCCCAAATCGATCCCCACAAGAGCTGAAAGCCGATGCCGACGATCAAGGTGCTGCCGCACCCCGAATACTGCCCGCAGGGCGCGAGTTTCGACGCCGACCGCGGCACTTCGCTGTGCGAGGCGCTGCTTGAGCACGGCATCCCGATCGAGCACGCCTGCGAGATGTCGTGCGCGTGCACGACCTGCCACGTCGTCGTGCGCTCGGGCTACGACACGCTGGGCGAGCCCGACGAGAGCGAGGAAGACCTGCTCGACCGCGCCTGGGGCCTGGAGCCGACGTCGCGGCTGTCGTGCCAGGCCATCGTCAGCGACACCGACGTGACCATCGAGATCCCGAAGTACTCGATCAACCAGGTCAAGGAAAAGTAGCCGTCGCGCGCCGGCGGCCGCGCGGCGAATGCAACTGAATGCAGGCTGAAGTCGGCGACGTCGGGGTTACGCCGAACGACGCCGCGCTGGCAGAATGATCCTTCGCAAAAAGGAGGATACGAAGATGGACATCCAGACCGTCGACCAGTGCTGGCAGCAAGTTCAGGCGCAGGACCAGACCATCAACCAGTCGCTGCAGACGCTGGCCGGCAAGCTGCAGGCGGCCGCCACGGCCGGCAACGCCGACGCGCGCGAGTGGCTGCTCGATTTGCGCGAGCTCGCGCTGGGCTTCCAGGGCCAGCAGCAACAGGCCGCGCTGCTGCTGCAGGCGATCCACGCGCTGTTGCAGAACGAGCACGCGCAGTTGCAGCAGGCGCCGCAAGCGTCTTACCCGCAAGCCGGCTACCCGGCACAAGGCTATCCGCAAGCGGCGTACCCGCAGGGCGGCTACCCGCAGCAGAGCAGCTACCCGCAGCAGGGCGGCGGCGTGATGGGCGCGCTGGGTGGGCTGCTGAACTCCGGCTTCGGCCGCGCGCTCGAAATGGGCGCCGGATTCGGCCTCGGCGAAGACCTGATCAACAAGATCTTCTGAGTCAGATCAGTCCTTCGAACGGCAGGAAATCGACGGTGGCGCCAGCCGCGACCGTGCCGAGTTCGTCGGGCAGCACCAGCAGGCCGTCGGCCTCGCTCATCGAGTGCAGGATCGCCGAGCCCTGGCTGCCGGTGATGCGCGCCCCCCAGCGGCCGTCGGCCAGACGCTGCAGCCGCGCGCGCTGGTATTCGGTGCGGCCCGGCTTCTTGCGCAGCGCCTCGAGCGCGACCACCGGCCACAGCGGCAGCGGTGTGGCGCGCGCGCCCATCAACTGCAGCAACGCGTCGCGCACGAAGGCGTAGAAGGTCACCATCACCGCGACCGGATTGCCGGGCAGCCCGAACAACAGCGCGTCGCGGCCGCCCGAGGCGATGCGGCCGAAGGCCATCGGCCGGCCCGGGCGCATCGCGATGCGCCAGAACGCGACGTCGCCAAGCGCGGCCATCGCGCGGCGCAGATAGTCGGCGTCACCGCTCGACACGCCGCCCGAGGTGATGACGACGTCGGCGGCTTCGCAGCCGCGACGCAGCACGGCCTCGATGCGCGCCGGATCGTCGGCGACCAGGCCGAGGTCGAGCACCTCGCAGCCCAGGCGCTGCAGCATCGCCGTCAGCGTGTAGCGATTGCTGTCGTAACCGGCGCCGGCGTCGAGCGGCTGCCCGATCGGGCGCAGTTCGTCGCCGCTGGACAGCAGCGCGACGCGCAGGCGGCGCTCGACCGTGACGTCGGAAAAACCCAGCGATGCGAGCAATCCGATGTCGGCCGGGCGCAGCCAGCGGCCGGCCGGCAGCGCGACACCGCCGGCGCGCAGATCCTCGCCGCGCGCACGGGCGTTGTCGCCGCGACGCAGACCGGCGGCGATGTGCACCCGTTCACCGTCGAGCTCGCAGCGTTCGATCGGCGCGACGGTGTCGCAGCCGCTCGGCAGCACCGCGCCGGTCATGATGCGCACCGCGGCGCCGGGCGGCACGGCGCCGGTGTAGGCATGGCCGGCGAGGCCGCGGCCGACCACGCGCAGCACGGTGTCGTCGGATTCGGCGAGGTCGTCGCCGCGCAGCGCGTAGCCGTCCATGCCGGCGTTGTCGTGCGCCGGCACGTCGAGCGGCGCGATCACGTCACCGGCGAGCACGCGGCCGAGCGCGCCGCGCAGCTCGACGCGTTCCGGTTCGTGCGGCGCGCACAGCGCCGCGGCGATGGCCAGGCGTGCTTGCGCTACCGGCAAATCTGCGGGTACGGGGCCGTTCACGGTTGTTTCTCCAGTTGGCGGGCGATGCGGTCGAGTTCGTCCGCGTCGTTGACGTTGACGAACGCGCCGGCGTTGTCGAAATCGACTTCGACCGCGCCGATCGCGCTCGTGAAGGCGTCGACCTTGGCGCCGCCGCGGTCGAGGAAGTCGCGCAGCGCGTCGAGCTGCGTGCGGCGCAGCAGGCAGAACACCGGCTGGCGGCGGCCGCCGGCGCGCGCGATCGCCGCCGGCGCCGCGCCGACCGCGCCGGCCAGCCGCGCGGCCAGATCGTCGGGCAGCAGCGGGCCGTCGCACGGCACCGCGAGCAGCCACGGCGTGCGGCAGGCGTCGAGGCCGGCTTCGAGACCGGCCAGCGGACCGGCGAAGGCATGCCCCGGTCGATCGGGGCACAGCGGCACGCCGAGCGCGGCGTAGGCGTCGAGGTGGCGGTTGGCATTGAGCAGCAGCGTGCCGACCTGAGGCCGCAGCCGGCGCAGCGCACGCGCCGCCAGCGGTTCGCCGAACAGCTCGAGCAGGCCCTTGTCGCGCCCACCCATGCGCGTGGCGCGGCCGCCGGCCAGCACCAGCCCGGTGATGTCGGCGCTGCGGACTGCCGGCGCGGTCATGATGATCGACCCCCGGCGCTGCGCGCCAACCCCCGTGGGGGTACGAGCGCGCCTGGGGCGCGGCCGCGCGCCGGAGCCCGGATCACTCCGCCGGCGGTTCCATCGAATCGGCGTAGCGCGGGCGCGACTTCATCAGCGTGACGATCAGGCAGCCCAGCGCGATCGCGAACACCGCCGACGCGTCGAACATCGTCAGGCCGACGGCCATCATGTCCAGCGTCTGCCGCTGCAGCGCCGCGTGCAGCCCGATCGGGCCCGGGCGCCGGGTCAGCTCCAGCCACGCCGGCACGACCCAGGGCAGCACGATGCCGAGGAAATAGCCCGGTATCAGCCACGGCGTCAGCGTGGTCTCGAGCCCGGCCTCGACCGGGCGGAACGGATCGCGGGAACGAATGGACATCGCGGATCATCGCGGCTGGCAAGCGGCAAAGCATAGACGCGGAACGGGCCGGGAGCATTGGCCGGCGTCAACAACGGCGGCGCCGCTCAGCCTCCGATGTAGGACATTTCGACGCGGCGCTCGCCGTCGCCGTGCGGTGCCAGCCCGCGCAGCTCGGAGTAACGGTCGTCGCGCGCGCTCCACACGCCGGCCAGCGCCGCGCGCAGCGCGTCGTCGTCGATCGCGGCGACGCCCTGCGTCGCATCGCCGCGCAGCAGCGCGCGCAGGTCGTGGCCGTGGCTGGCGAACAGGCACAGGTAGAGCTTGCCTTCCATCGACAGCCGGGCGCGGTTGCAGTCGCGGCAGAACGGCTGCGTCACGCTGGAGATGGCGCCGAACTCGAGGCTGCCGTCGTCCAGCGCCCAGCGCTCGGCGGTTTCGCCCGGCGCTGCCGCCTGCAGCGGGTGCAGCGCGTGGCGCGCGGCGATGCGCGCCACGACGTCGGCCGACGGCAGCACCTGGTCCATGCGCCAGCCGTTGGTGTTGCCCACGTCCATGAACTCGATGAAGCGCAGCACCGCGCCGCTGCCGCGGAAGTGCTCGACCATCGGCTCGATCTGGTCGTCGTTGACGCCGCGCTGCACGACCATATTGACCTTGACCGGGTTGAGCCCGGCGGCCTGCGCCGCGGCGATGCCGTCGAGCACCGCCGAGACGTGGAAGTCGGCGTCGTTGATGCGTCGAAACAGCGCATCGTCGAGCGCGTCGAGGCTGACGGTGACGCGGTGCAGCCCGGCGGCTTTCAGCGCCGCGGCCTTGCGCGCCAGCAGCGACGCGTTGGTCGTCATCGTCAGCTCGATCGGATCGCCGTCGTCGGTGCGGATCGCCGCGAGCATCGCGACCAGGTCCTCGACGCCGCGGCGCAGCAGCGGCTCGCCGCCGGTCAGTCGCAGCTTGCGCACGCCCAGGCCGACGAAGATCCGCGCCAGGCGCTCGATTTCCTCGAAGCGCAGCAGGTCGGCATGGCGCAGGAACTCGTAGTTGCCGTCGAAGATCTCGCGCGGCATGCAGTACCGGCAGCGGAAATTGCAGCGATCGGTGATCGAGATGCGCAGATCGTGCAGCGGGCGCCCGAGGCGGTCGCTGAGCAGTCCGCCTGCCGCCAGCGCGTGCGCCGGCACCTGCGGCACGCTCGACGCATAGCGGTGATCGACGATCGGAATGGTGCGCTCTGACATAGGGGCATTATCGGCAAATCCGCGCCGGCGCGCCGGCTGCACCGACGGAGTACTCCTTTCGGGCGCCGCGCGCGGCGGTGCCGCATTGTTGCGCCGCGTGACGACGGTTAGGATTGACCGGATCCAGCCGCGGCAGCGATTCGCGGCGCTCACTTTTCCCAGGCGGTGCCTCGATGGCTTACACGATCGATCTCTCCGGGCGCGTCGCGCTCGTCACCGGCGCGTCCAGCGGCTTGGGCTGGCAGTTCGCGCAAGTGCTGGCGCGTGCCGGCGCCGCGGTCGCGCTGGGCGGCCGCCGTCTCGATCGCCTCAAGGAGCTGCGCGCGGCGATCGAGGCCGAAGGCGGCGACGCCCACGTCGTGCGGCTCGACGTCACCGAGACCGCCAGCATCAGCGGCGCGGTCGCGCACGTCGAAACCGAAGTCGGCAACATCGACATCCTGGTCAACAACGCCGGCATTTCGCAGTCGGGGCCGCTGGCCGACCTGCGCCCCGAAGACTTCGACCGCGTGTTCGACACCAACGCCCGCGGCGCCTTCTTCGTCGCGCAGGCGGTGGCGCGGCGCATGATCGCGCGCGCCCAGGGCGCGGCGCCCGGAACCTGGGCGGGAGGGCGCATCGTCAACATCGCGTCGGTCGCCGGCCTGCGCGCGGTGTCGCAGCTCGGCGCCTACGCGATGAGCAAGGCCGCGGTCGTGCACATGACGCGGGTGATGGCGCACGAGTGGGGGCGCTACGGCATCAACGTCAACGCGATCTGTCCCGGCTACATCGACACCGAGCTCAACCACGGCTTCTGGGGCACCGAGAACGGCCGCCGTACGCGCGACGCGCTGCCGCGCAAGCGTGTCGGTCGCGCCGAGGACCTCGACCTCGTGCTGCTGATGCTGGCCGCCGGGCAGAGCCATTTCATCAACGGCGCCATCGTCAACGCCGACGACGGCTACGCCGTCTGACCCGACAGGAGGCAGGGCGCATGCGTTTGAACCTTCCCGAGCAGCGCAAGCTGGTGTTCGAGTCGGTGGTGCCGATTCGCTGGGGCGACATGGATGCCTACGGGCACGTCAACAACACGGTCTATTTCCGCTACATGGAAATCGCCCGCATCGACTGGCTGGACAGCATCGCCGCGCGCATCGACGCGCCGGGGCAGGGCATCGTCGTCGTCAACGCCTTTTGCAATTTCCACGCCCAACTGCACTATCCGGGCGACCTGAGCGTGCGCATGTCGGTGGCCAACCCGGGGCGCAGCAGTTTCGAGACCTATTACGAAATCGTCCGCCGCGACGACCCGGCGACGCTGTACGCCAGCGGCGGCGCGAAGACGGTCTGGATCGACCACGCGCAGCGGCGCAGCGCGCCGCTGCCGGTGGCGCTGCGCGCGCTGCTCGACGGCGACGTGGCGGACTGACGCGGCGCAAGCCGGAGGCTCGCGCGCGGGGCGTAAAGTGTCGGCATCACGGCGTACAACCTGAGAGACTCGTTCATGAACAAGATCTATCCCAGTGCAGCGGCCGCGCTCGACGGCATCGTCGAGGACGGTCAGACGCTTGCGGTCGGCGGTTTCGGCCTGTGCGGCATTCCCGAGGCGCTGATCGACGCGCTGCAGGCCAGCGGCGCGAAGAACCTCACGGTGATTTCGAACAACGCCGGCGTCGACGGCTTCGGTCTGGGCAAGCTGCTGCAGACGCGGCAGATCCGCAAGATGATTTCGAGCTACGTCGGCGAGAACAAGGAGTTCGAGCGCCAGTACCTGGCAGGCGAACTCGAACTCGAGTTCACGCCGCAGGGCACGCTGGCCGAGAAGCTGCGCGCCGGCGGCGCCGGCATCCCGGCCTTTTTCACCCGCACCGGGGTCGGCACCGTGATCGCCGACGGCAAGGAAACGCGTGAATTCGACGGCCACACCTACGTGATGGAACGCGCGCTGCTGCCCGACGTCTCGCTGGTCAAGGCGCACGTCGCCGACCGCAGCGGCAACCTGATGTTCCGCCGCACGGCGCGCAACTTCAATCCGAACGTCGCCGCGGCCGGGCGCATCACCGTGGTCGAAGTCGAGCGCATCGTCGACACCGGCGAGCTCGACCCCGACCACATCCATCTGCCGGGCATTTTCGTGCACCGCATCGTGCTCAACGCCACGCCGGAAAAACGCATCGAGATGCGCACCGTGCGAGCGCGCGCCTGAACCGTACCGAGGAGTCGACGACATGGCATGGAATCGCGATCAAATGGCCGCGCGCGCCGCGCAGGAACTGTGCGACGGCTACTACGTCAACCTCGGCATCGGACTGCCGACGCTGGTGGCCAACCACGTGCCGGCGGGCATGGAAGTGTGGCTGCAAAGTGAAAACGGTCTGCTCGGCATTGGCCCGTTCCCTTTTGAGGGCGACGAGGACCCCGACCTGATCAACGCCGGCAAGCAGACGGTGACGACGCTGCCCGGGTCGAGCATCTTCAGCAGCGCCGACAGCTTCGGCATGATCCGTGGCGGCAAGATCAACCTGGCGATCCTCGGCGCGATGCAGGTCAGCGAACGCGGCGACCTGGCCAACTGGATGATCCCGGGCAAGATGGTCAAGGGCATGGGCGGCGCGATGGACCTGGTCGCCGGCGTCAAGCACGTCGTCGTGCTGATGGAGCACGTCGCGACCAAGAAGGACGGCAGCACCGAGCACAAGCTGCTGCCGCAGTGCACGCTGCCGCTGACCGGCGTCGGCGTCGTCGACCGCATCATCACCGACCTGTGCGTGCTCGACGTGACCCCGCACGGGCTGAGCCTGATCGAGCTGGCGCCGGGCGTCACGCGCGACGAGGTGCAGGCCAAGAGCGGCGTGACGATCCGCTGACGGGTCGCCTCGGCCGGGCCGGGCAGCGCCCGGCCCTGGGGGCCCCCTCCCCACCCTTCCTAGCGTGCGCGCCAGGCGTGCCAGAGCAGGCGCAGCGGCGGCAGCGCGATGCGCTGCTCGAGCAGCGCCTGCGGCTGCGCCTGCAGCTCGCGCAGCAAGGTGCGCGCGATCGCGCTCATCGCCGCGGCGGGCCGCAGCGCCCGAGCCGACGCCGGCGGCCGCTTCGCCGCGGCGGCATCGAGCGCCGCGCCGGCCTGCGCGGCGGCGTCG
>JAJZHH010000025.1 GCA_021804595.1 Pseudomonadota bacterium | reverse complement strand
CCGTGCAGCCAGCGCCGATCGGGCAGCGTGATCGCGTCGACGCCGGATTCGCGCAACGACAACGGCAGATGCGGATAGGCGTAGCTGTAGCCGAACAACGTCGGCGCGACGTTCGCCGCAAACGCGTGGTCGCGGCGCGGCGCGACGCCGCGCGTGACCTGCAGGTAAACGCACTGGTCGTCGGGGTCGTTGGCGTCGACCAGCCGTCGCACCAGCTCGGTCCATTCGGCCCCGGCCAGCGGACCGACGATGCCGACCGCGCGCAGGCTGCGTCGCAGCCGCGCCAGGTGCTCGGCCAGCCGGAACGCACGCCGCGCGTAGACCGGAATCACCTCATAGACGCCGTCGCCGAACAGGAAACCGCGGTCCAGCACCGGTACCCGCGCCTCGGCCAAGGGCAACCAGACGCCGTCGAGATGACAGATCGGTTCGCCCACGACGACGCCGCCGCGTCAGCGCACCAGACCGCGACGCGCCGCCTCGAGCGCGGCTTCGGCACGCGACGAGATGTCGAGCTTGCGGTAGACCTGCTTGACGTAATCGGCCACGGTGTGGCGCGACAGCCCGAGCTGCTGCGCGATCTCGGGCAGGGTGTAGCCCTTGCCGACGCGCTGCAGCACTTCGGTTTCGCGCTCGGTGAGCACGACCTCGGGCTCGTCGGGCCCGACGCGACCGGCCTGCAGCAGCGCGCTCAGATCACCGCGCGAGGCCGGCACACCGGGCAAGTCGGTCGCGCGCCGCCCCCATTTGATGCCGTCGCCGTCGCCGTCGCGCCCCGCACCGGCCTGCAGACTGCTGAAGTGTTGCAGCAGGCGCAGCGCGATCGCCGAGCTCAGCGGCGGCTCGCCGTCGCGGATGCGGCGCAGCTGAGCGACGAGCTCGACTTCGGGTCGATCCTTCAGCAAGTAGCCGAACGCTCCTGCGCGCAAAGCCGGGAACACGTGGGCGTCGTCGTCGAGCAGGCTGATGACGACGACGCGCGCCAGCGGCTGGGCCTGGTGCAGCGTGCGCAGCACGTCCAGACCGCTGCCGTCGGGCAAGCCGAAATCGATCAGCGCCAGCTCGATCGCGAACTCGGCGATCGCCGCGTCGGCCTGCGCGCGGGTCTCGGCCTCGCACACCGGCAGGTCGGGCAGCGCCTGCGTGAGCAGGCGTGCCATGGTGCCGCGCGAAACGGCGTGCGGGTCGACGATCAGCGTACGGCGCGTGACTTCGGACATCAGAAAGGGTTTGGGGGCTGGCGCTCTATCCCCCCCATATTAGGGCACAGTCGATGACGGCACGCGCGGCGGCGCCCGCGCATGGCGCACAATCGCACGATCGGCAGCGTCGCTGCCCTTTTTTTCGCACCGACCCGCTTTGCAGATCCACCATCAATTCGCTCCGGCCGACAACACCCGGCTGTCCAACCTCTGCGGCCCGCTCGACGAGAACCTGCGCCAGATCGAAGTGGCCTACGACGTCACGCTACGGCGTCGCGCGCACCGCTTCAGCGTCGACGGCGAGCGCGCGCGCTCGGCGCTGGCGCTGCTGCAGGCGCTGTGGGCGCGCGCCGAGCAGCCGCTCAGCCTTGACGACATCCAGCTCGAGCTGACGCAGGCCGCGCAAGGCCAGGAACCCGGCCTGCAGGCAGCGCCCGGTGAACCGTTGCTGCACACGCGCCGCGCCGGGCTGCACGGCCGCACCTCGCACCAGTCGGAATACCTGCGCAACATCGTCGGCCACGACCTGACGCTGGGCCTGGGACCGGCTGGCACCGGCAAGACCTTCCTCGCGGTGGCCTGCGCTGTCGACGCGCTCGAACGCAACGCTGTCGAGCGTCTGGTGCTGACGCGCCCGGCGGTCGAGGCCGGCGAACGCCTGGGCTTCCTGCCCGGCGACCTGGCGCAGAAGATCGACCCCTACCTGCGCCCGCTGTACGACGCGCTGTACGACCTGCTCGGCTTCGAGACCACGCAACGGCTGTTCGAACGCGGCACGATCGAAATCGCGCCGCTGGCGTTCATGCGCGGCCGGACGCTGAACAACGCCTTCATCATTCTCGATGAAGCGCAGAACACGACCCCCGAGCAGATGAAGATGTTCCTGACCCGCATCGGTTTCGGCTCGCGCACCGTGATCACCGGCGACCTCAGCCAGGTCGACCTGCCGCGCGGCACGCACAGCGGGCTGCTGCAGGCCGAGCGCATCCTGCGCGGCCTGCGCGGGGTCGCGGTGACGCGATTCACCAGCGCCGACGTCGTGCGCCACCCGCTGGTCGCGCGCATCGTCGAGGCCTACGAGAAGGACGAGCGCGACGCCGCGCGCACCGAAACCGCCACCGTCGGCTCCGCGCCGAAGACCCGACGCAAGGCGGCCGCGCGATGAGCCCGACGCAGGACAAGCGCGACGCGCGCACGACGCTGCAGTTGTCGGTGCAGTTCGCCAGCCGCACGCACCGCGCCGAACTGCCGCGCCACCGCCTGCTGCGCTGGGTGCGCCGCGCGCTGGCCTGCGGGCCGGCCGCCGGCGCCACCGCGACGGCGGCGGCCGACGCACCGGCGCAGATCACGCTGCGCTTTGTCGACGCCGACGAAGGCCGCACGCTGAACCGCACCTGGCGCGGCAAGGACTACGCGACCAACGTGCTGACTTTCGACTATCAACCATGGCCGCCGGTGGCCGACATCGTGCTGTGCGACGAAGTCGTCGCCCGCGAAGCTGCCGAGCAGGGCAAGACGCTGCAGGCGCACTACGCGCACCTGGTCGTGCACGGCGTGCTGCACGCGCTGGGCTGGGACCACGTGCGCGCCGCCGACGCGCGGCGCATGGAAGCGCGCGAACGCGACGTGCTCGCCGCGCTGGGACTGCCCGACCCCTACGCCGACGTCGACGATGCGCGCTGAACGCACGCGCGGCCTGCTCGAGATCGCCGCCGCGCTGCTGCTCGGCGGCGCCTACGGCGGCTGCTTCGGCCATCCGCGCTGGGGCGGCGCGGCGGTGCTGCTGCTGGCGCTGTTCACCGCGTTGCTGTGGCGCGACGCGACGCCGGCGTGGCGCCGGCGCGCGCGGCGCGGCGCTCGCCTCGGACTGGCGTTCGGCGTCGGCACCTTCACCGTCGGCGTCTGGTGGCTGTACATCAGCATGGCGGTGTACGGCGGCCTGCCGCCGTGGCTGGCCGCCGGCGCCGTCGTGCTGTTCTCGGCCTATCTGGCGCTGTACACCGCGGCCAGCGCGGCACTGGCCGCCGCGCTGGCGCCGC
Organism: Pseudomonadota bacterium; assembly: GCA_021804595.1. Lineage (GTDB taxonomy): Bacteria > Pseudomonadota > Gammaproteobacteria > Burkholderiales > Burkholderiaceae_C > Thiomonas_A. The sequence goes on along the minus strand of JAJZHH010000025.1, from coordinate 24,026 downwards.
CGGCGTCGCGCGAGCCGTGGCCGCTGTCGCGCGCGGCAGCCGCGGCCGCTGCGCTGGCCGGCGCGTGGACGCTGGGCGAACTGGCGCGCGGCACCGTGTTCACCGGGTTCCCGTGGCTGGCGCTGGGCTACGCGCAAAGCGGCGACGCGCTGGCCGGCTACGCGCCGCTGCTCGGCCTGTACGGCGTGACTTTCGCCGCGGCGCTGAGCGCGGCGCTGCTGGCCACGCTGAGCCAGGTCAGCGTGCGCGGCGCCGCCGCCGCGGTCGCGCTGCTGGCCGCACTGGTCGGCGGCGCCAGACTGGACGGCGCCATGCACTGGACCCACCCGACCGGCGCGCCGCTGAGCGTGGCGCTGCTGCAAGGCGACGTCGGCCAGAGCGAGAAGTTCCGCCCGCAAAGCCTGGCGCCGACGCTGGCGCTCTACGGGCACTGGCTGGGCCAGTTGCGCGCCGACCTGATCGTCACGCCGGAGACCGCGCTGCCGGTACTGCCCGAGGACCTGCCCGCCGGCTGGCTCGACCAGTTGCAGCGCAGCTTGCGCGCGCGCGGTGCGCACGCGCTGGTCGGCATCCCGCTGACGCGCGGCGCCGACCAGTACACCAACAGCGTGCTCGGGCTGGGCGACGCGACGCGCTACCGCTATGACAAGGCGCACCTGGTGCCGTTCGGCGAATTCATCCCCTGGGGCTTCCACTGGTTCGTGCGGCTGATGAACATGCCGCTGGGCGACTTCGCGCGCGGCGGCTTCAAGCAACCGTCGTTCGTCGTCGACGGCGCGCGGGTGGCGCCGACCATCTGCTATGAGGATCTGTTCGGCGAGCAGCTGGCGCAGCGCTTCCGCGATCCGGCCGCCGCGCCGGGCATCATCGCCAACCTGACCAACCTGGGCTGGTTCGGCGACACCGTCGTGCTCGGCCAGCATCTGGAGATCGCGCGCATGCGCTCGCTCGAGTTCCAGCTGCCGACGATACGCGCGACCAACACGGGCGCCACCGCGATCATCGACGCCGACGGCCACGTGCGCCGCATGCTGGCGCCGTACACCGTCGGCGTGCTGTCGGGCATGGTGCAGGCGCGCCGCGGCATCACGCCGTTCGCCTGGGCCGCCGCGCGGCTGGGCTACGCGCCGCAACTGCTGCTGTGCCTGCTCGCGCTGGCGCCGGCCGCGCTGCGCCGACGCCGCGTCGCCGCGCCCTCCTCCTAGAATCCCCCGCTGGCGCCGCGCGTGCCGCGGGATCGTCCCGCGCCGCCCGCCGCCAGGGAAGTCCGCCATGCCGACCTTTCAACAAATCATCCTGACCTTGCAGAATTACTGGGCGCAGCACGGTTGCGCGCTGCTCCAGCCCTACGACATGGAAGTCGGCGCCGGCACCAGCCATACCGCGACCTTCCTGCGCGCGATCGGCCCGGAGCCGTGGAACGCGGCCTATGTGCAACCGAGCCGGCGACCGAAGGACGGCCGCTACGGCGACAACCCGAACCGCCTGCAACACTATTACCAGTTCCAGGTCGTGCTGAAGCCCGCACCGGCCGACATCCTCGAGCTGTACCTGGGCAGCCTGCGCGCGCTGGGCTTCGACCTGTCGCGCAACGACATCCGCTTCGTCGAGGACGACTGGGAGAACCCGACGCTGGGCGCCTGGGGGCTGGGCTGGGAAGTGTGGCTCAACGGCATGGAAGTGACCCAGTTCACCTATTTCCAGCAAGTCGGCGGCATCGACTGCAAGCCGATCACCGGCGAGATCACCTACGGCCTCGAGCGCCTGGCGATGTATCTGCAGGGCGTGGCCAGCGTCTACGACCTGGTGTGGACCGAGACGCAGGTCGCCGGCGAGCCGCGCCTGCTCAGCTACCGCGACGTGTTCCACCAGAACGAGGTCGAGCAGAGCACCTACAACTTCGAGCACAGCGACGTGGAGTTCCTGCTGCAGGCATTCGCCGCGCACGAGCGCCAGGCCCGCCACCTGATGCAGCAGCAACTCGCGCTGCCGTGCTACGAGCAGGTGCTCAAGTGCGCGCACACTTTCAACCTGCTCGATGCGCGCGGCGCCATCTCGGTCACCGAACGCGCCGCCTACATCGGACGCATCCGCAACCTGGCGCGCGGCGTTGCCCAGGAATACCTCGACAGCCGCGCCCGCCTGGGCTTCCCGCTGGCGCCGCCGGCGTGGGGCGCCGAAGCGGCGCAGGCGCTGGCGCAGAAGAAGGCTGCGACTTGACCATGACCACCGACAACCTGCTCGTCGAACTGTTCGTCGAAGAACTCCCGCCGAAGGCGCTGGCCGCACTGGGCAGCGCTTTCGCCCACGCCATCGCCGACGGCCTGCGCGGCGCCGGGCTGTTCGCCGCCGGCGCCGCGGTGACGCCGTTCGCCAGCCCGCGCCGGCTCGGGGTGCACCTCGAAGGGGTCGCTGCGCGCGGCGCCGACCGCGAACTGGCGCAGAAGCTGATGCCGGTGGCGGTCGGCCTCGACGGCGCCGGCGCGCCGAGCGCGGCGCTGCTGAAGAAACTCGCCGCGCTGGGGCTGCCGGCCGACGCCGCGGCGCGGCTGCGCCATGAAGGCGAAGGCCGTGCGGCGACGCTGTACATCGACACCGTGGTGCCGGGCGCCGAGCTGACCGAGACGCTGGGCCGGGTGCTGCACGAGGCGATCGCGAAACTGCCCATCCCGAAGGTGATGAGCTACCAGCTCGCCGACGGCTGGAGCACGGTGCGCTTCGTGCGCCCGGCGCACGGCCTGGTCGCGCTGCACGGCGACCGCGTGGTGCCGCTGCAGGCGCTGGGGCTGGTCGCCGGGCGCGAGACCCACGGCCATCGCTTCGAGGCATCGGTCGACCCGATCGTGCTGCGCGACGCCGACAGCTACGCGCCGCAGCTGCGCGACGAAGGCGCGGTGATCGCCGGCTTCGGCGAGCGCCGCGACGCGATCGCGCAGCAGCTGCAGCGCGCCGCCGCGGCCGCCGGGCTGCGCCCGCTCGACGACGCCGCGCTGCTCGACGAGGTCTGCGCGCTGGTCGAACGGCCGAACGTGCTGAGCTGCCGCTTCGAGCCCGAGTTCCTCGCGGTGCCGCAGGAGTGCCTGATCCTGACGATGAAGGCCAACCAGAAGTATTTCCCGCTGTTCGACGCCGAAGGCCGGCTGAGCCACCAGTTCCTGGTCGTCAGCAACATCGCGCCGGCCGACCCGTCCGCGGTGATCGACGGCAACGAGCGCGTCGTGCGGCCGCGCCTGGCCGACGCCAAGTTCTTCTTCGAACAGGACCGCAAGCGCACCTTGGCCAGCCGCGTCGACGGACTCGAGCGCGTCGTCTACCACGCGCGGCTGGGCTCGCAGGCCGCGCGCATGCGCCGCGTGCGTGCGATCGCCGCCGAGCTGGCCGCGCTGGCCGGCGTCGACTCCGCCGCGGTGACGCAGGCGGCCGAGCTGGCCAAGGCCGACCTGTTGACCGACATGGTCGGCGAGTTCCCCGAACTGCAAGGCGTGATGGGGCGCTACTACGCGCTGCACGACGGATTGCCGGCCAGCGTCGCGCAAGCCATCGAGGATCATTACCGGCCGCGCTACGCCGGCGACGCGCTGCCGGCCGACGCCGTCGGGCTGTGCCTGGCGCTGGCCGACAAGCTGGAAACGCTGGTCGGCCTGTTCGGCATCGGCCAGCTGCCCACCGGCGACAAGGACCCGTTCGCGCTGCGCCGCCACGCGCTGGGCGTCGTGCGCATGCTCGGCGAGCGCGCCGAACTCGCCGCGAACTGGCCGCTGCCGCGGCTGCTCGAGATCGCCGCGCGCGCCTTCGCCGGGGTCGACGGCTGGGCCGACCCCGGCGCGGCGCTGGCCCATTTTATGTTCGAACGCCTGGCCAACGCGCTGCGCGAGCAGGGCTACGGCACGCAGGAAGTCGACGCGGTGCTGGTGCTGCGCCCGCCGCTGCTGGCCGAGGTGCCGCGCCGGCTCGACGCGGTGCGCGCGTTCGCCGCGCTGCCGGAGGCCGCTGCGCTGGCCGCCGCGAACAAGCGCGTCGGCAACATCCTGCGCAAATCCGAGGCGGTCGGCGGCGTCGCGCTGCAGCGCGAGCTGCTGCGCGAGGCCGCCGAGCACGCGCTGCTCGACACGCTGGCTGCGGTGGCCCCGCAGGCGCAGGGCGCGTTCGCGCGCGGCGACTACACCACCGCGCTGAAGGCGCTGGCCGCGCTGAAAGGCCCGGTCGATGCGTTCTTCGACCAGGTCATGGTCAACGCCGAGGACCCGGCGCTGCGCGCCAACCGGCTGGCGCTGCTCGGCGAGCTGCACCAGGCGATGAACCGTGTCGCCGACATTTCCTGCCTGGCGGGCTGAACGCGATGGCCGACCGACCGACCCCGAAACTGGTGATTCTCGACCGCGACGGCGTGATCAACGAGGACCGCGACGACTACATCAAGTCGGCCGACGAATGGGTGCCTATTCCCGGCAGCCTGGAAGCGATCGCCCGCCTGCACCGCGAAGGCTGGCGCGTGCTCGTCGCCAGCAACCAGTCGGGGGTCGGACGCGGGCTGTTCGACATGCCGACGCTGAACGCGATCCACCTGAAGATGCAAAAGGCGCTGGCCGGCGCCGGCGGCCGCGTCGACGCGATCTTCTTCTGTCCGCACGCGCCCGAGGAGCACTGCGCGTGCCGCAAGCCCAAACCCGGCCTGTTCCGCGACATCGCGACGCGCCACGGGCTCGACGACCTCGCCGGCGTGCCGGCGGTCGGCGACAGCCGCCGCGACCTGCTCGCCGCGCAGCAGCTCGGCTGCGAGCTGCACCTGGTGCGCAGCGGCAAGGGCGAGCGCACGCTGGCCGCCGACGAACTGCCGGCCGACACACGGGTGCACGACGACCTCGCCGCCTTCACCGACTGGCTGCTCGCGCAGCGCGCCGCACCATGATGGCGAGGCTGCGTTCGGCCGCCTACATGGCGTGGCTGGTGCTCAGCGTGATCCCGTACGCGATCGCGGTGCTGCTGCTGGCGCCGTTCGTGCGCGGGCGCACGCTGTACCGCTTCTGCGTCGGCTGGGTGCGCTTCGCGCTGTGGGGCGCTGAAGTCGTCTGCGGCATCCGCTACCGCGTGCAGGGGCTGGAGAATCTGCCCGACGGCCCGCTGATCCTGCTGCCCAAGCACCAGTCGGCGTGGGAAACGCTGGCGCTGCCGGTGCTGATGCCGCGGCCCTTGAGCTATGTGTTCAAGCGCGAACTGCTGTTCGTGCCCTTCTTCGGCTGGGCGCTGGGGCGGCTCGACATGGTGCACATCGACCGCAAGCGCGGCACCGAGGCCTTCGCCCGCGTCGCCGAGCAGGGCGCCGAGCTGCTGCGCAAGGGCTACTGGATCATCATGTTCCCCGAAGGCACGCGCACCGCGCGCGGCCGCAAGGGCAGCTACAAGCTCGGCGGCACGCGGCTGGCGGAGATGACCGACACCCCGGTGCTGCCGATCGCGATCACCTCGGCGCGCTGCTGGCCGCGCCAGGCCTTCATCAAGCGCCCCGGCGTGATCGACGTGTCGATCGGCCGCCCGATCGCGCCGGCCGGGCTCAGCGCGGCCGAGCTGATGCAGCAGGTCGAGGACTGGATCGAGGCCGAGATGCACCGGCTCGACGCCGACGCCTACCGGCGCTGAGCGCGGCGCGAGCGCGATGCAGCTGCCGCTGTTCGACGCCGCCGGCGATGCCGCGCCGCAGCCGCCGTGGCGCCGCCACGACGATGGCGCACACCGCTTCGACTACCTGCTGCAACGGTCGCGCCGTCGCTCGATCGGCATTCGCGTCGACGAGCGCGGCGTCGTCGTTGCCGCGCCGAACTGGGTCGCGCTGCGCCAGGTGCAGCAGTTCCTCGCCGACAAGGCCGGCTGGGTCGCGCGCCAGCTGGCGCTGCGCGATGCGCGCCGCGCCGCCCAGCACGCGGCGCGCATCGACTGGCGCGACGGCGGCGAGCTGCCCTACCTCGGCCGCCGGCTGACGCTGCGCGTGGCCGCCGCGGCGACCGCGCTGCACGGCGACGAGCTGCGGCTGGCGCTGCCGGCCGACGCGACGTCGCAGCAACTGCGCGACACCGCGCAGGCGTGGATGCAGCGCGAGGCGCGCGCGCTGTTCGCCGCGCGCTGCGCGCATTACGCGCAGCAGCTCGGCGTGCAGCCGCGCGCGGTGCGGCTGAGCTCGGCACGCACGCGCTGGGGCAGCGCCAGCGGCGACGGCACGCTGCGCCTGCACTGGCGGCTGCTGCATTTCACGCCGCAGCTGATCGATTACGTGATCGCCCACGAAGTCGCCCACTTGCGCGAGATGAACCACGGCGAGCGCTTCTGGGCTGCGGTCGGCGAGCTGTTCCCGGACTGGCGCGACGCCCGCGCCCGGTTGCGCGCCAGCGTGCTGCCGCCGTGGTAGTCGAGCGTTGTCGCCGCGTTCGCGCGACAAGCACGAACACGTGAATTTACCGACAATCAACGCATTGCCGCTTGTTCGTGGCGCGTTTCCTGGAGCTTTTTCCACCATGCAATTCCTGCATACGATGTTGCGCGTCGGCGACCTGCAGCGCTCGATCGACTTCTACACCCGAGTGCTCGGCATGAAGCTGCTGCGCACCACCGACCGTCCGGAGCAGAAGTACACGCTGGCCTTCCTCGGCTTCGCCGCGAACCCCGAGCAGGCCGAAATCGAGCTGACCTACAACTACGGCGTCGAGCGCTACGAGCACGGAGCCGCGTTTGGTCACATCGCGCTGGGCGTCGACGACGCGCGCGCCGCCTGCGCGCGCATCCGCGCCGCCGGCGGCCGCGTCACCCGCGACGCCGGGCCGGTGGCCGGCGGCAGCACGGTAATCGCCTTCGTCGAGGACCCCGATGGCTACAAGATCGAACTGATCGAGCGCGACTGGTGATGGCCGCCGCCGCGTCGACCTCGCTGCACGCCGCGCTGACGCCGCGCCACGCCGCAGCGTTCAAGCCGCTGGCCGGAACGCGCATCGTCAGCCTGGCGCTGAACCTGCCCGGCCCGGCCGCGCTGGCGCGGCTGCGCGCGCTCGGCGCCGACGTGCTGAAGATCGAGCCGCCGGCCGGCGACCCGATGCTGCAGATGTGCGCGCCGCTTTACCGCGCGATGCACCGCGGCGTCGAGCGGCGCACGCTGGACCTCAAGCAAGCCGACGGGCGCGACGCGCTGCACGCCGAGCTCGCCGGCGCCGACCTGCTGCTGACCTCGTTCCGCCCGTCGGCGCTGCGCCGGCTCGGCGTCGACGCGCCCAGCCTGGGCGTCGCGCTGCCGCGGCTGTCGACGCTGGCCATCGTCGGCGCGCGCGGCCGCGCCGCCGAGCTGGCCGGGCACGACCTGACCTACCAGGCCGCCGCAGGGCTGGTCGACGCGCCGCAACTGCCGGCGACGCTGCTGGCCGACATGAGCGGCGCGCTGCTCGTCGTCGAAGCCGCGCTGGCTGCGCTGCTGCAGGCCGGGCGCAGCGGCGCCGGCGTCGCGCTGCAGGTCGCGCTGACCGACGCCGCGGCGTTCGCCGCGCTGCCGCGCGCCGCCGGCCTGACCGCGCCCGGTGCGCTGCTCGGCGGCGAGCTGCCGGGCTACGCGGTGTACCGCTGCCGCGACGGGCTGGTCGCGCTGGCCGCGCTCGAGGCGCACTTCGCCGCCGCGCTGCTGACCCACACCGGCACCTCGAGCGCGCGCGGCCTGCGCGCCTGGTGCGCGGCGCACGACGCCGCCGCGCTGCAGCGCCTAGCACAACGCGACGACCTGCCGCTGTGGGCGTGGCGCACCGCCGCGGGCTGACCCGCCGGCGAATTTGCGACAATGGCGGGTCGGCAACGGGCGCAGGATGGCCTCGCCCGTTGTATCCATTTGTCCACGGAAGATTTCCCATGAACCTGATTTCGATCGCCCACGCGCAGGGAACGGCGGCCGCCAGCCCCGAGTCGACGCTGATGAGCACGCTGCCGCTGGTGGTGATGTTCGTGATCCTCTATTTCGTGATGATCAGGCCGCAGATGAAGAAGGCCAAGGAAACGAAGGCGATGATCGAGGCGCTGAGCAAGGGCGACGAAGTCGTCACCAGCGGCGGCCTGGTCGGACGCGTGAGCAAGCTCGGCGACACCTTCCTGCAGCTCGAAGTGGCCGACAAGGTCGAAGTCCAGGTGCAGCGCAGCGCGGTCGCGATGGTGCTGCCCAAGGGCACGCTGAAAACCTCCGCCTGACGCGCCGATCCCCACGCCTCAAGCCGGCGGACTGCGCCGGCTCAGCCCGACATGAATCGCTACCCGCTGTGGAAATACCTCATCATGGCCGTCGTGCTGGTGGTGGGGTTCGTATACGCGCTGCCGAACTTCTACGGTGAATCGCCGGCGGTGCAGATCTCGTCGGCCCACGCCGGGCGCGACCTGCCCAACACCGCGCTGCTCGACGCCGGGCTGGCCGCGCTGCACAAGGCCGGCATTGCCGCGAAGAGCAGCGAGATCGCCGGGCCGACGCTGAACTACAGCTTCGCCAGCACCGACGTGCAGCTGCGCGCGCGCGACGTGCTGGCCAAGGCGCTGAACGCCGACCCCGACCAGCCGTCGTACATCGTCGCCGTCAACCTGCTGAGCCGCTCGCCGCACTGGCTGACCGCGCTGCACGCGTTCCCGATGTATCTGGGCCTGGATCTGCGCGGCGGCGTGCACTTCCTGCTGCAGGTCGACATGCAGGCCGCGGTGCAGAAGAAGCTCGACTCGCTGGCCGGGGAGATCAAGTCCGCGCTGCGCGACAAGGACATACGCTACAGCGACCTGCAGCGCAGCGGCGATGCGGTGCTGATCACCTTCCGCGACCCCGACATGCTGCGCCAGGCGATGCCGCTGGTGAAGGCCGACGCCGGTGACGCGCTGATCAGCAGCGCCAATACCGCCGACGGCACGACGATCAGCGTGCGGCTGAGTCCGCGCGCGATCGAGCAGACCAAGGAATACGCGATCAAGCAGAACCTGACGACGCTGCACAACCGGATCAACGAGCTCGGCGTGGCCGAGCCGATCATCCAGCAGCAGGGTTCGGACCGCATCGTCGTCGAGTTGCCCGGCATCCAGGACACCGCGCGCGCGAAGGACATCCTCGGCCGCACCGCGTCGCTGGAAGTGCGCCTGGTCGACGACAGCCCCGAGGCGCTGGCCGCGCTGACCGGCAATACCCCGCCGCCGCCGGGCGATCGCAAACTGCTCGACCGCAGCGGCCAGCCGTTGATGGTCAAGGGCGACGTGCTGCTGACCGGGCAGAACCTGACCGACGCGCAGCCCGGCTTCGACCAGCAGACCAACGAGCCGGCCGTGTTCCTGACGCTGGACTCGCGCGGCTCGCGCATCTTTCGCGACGTCACCGCGGCCAACATCGGCAAGCGCATCGCGCTGGTGCTGATCGACCGCAAGCAGGCGCAGGTGGTCACCGCGCCGGTGGTGCGCAGCGAGATCGCCGGCGGCCGGGTGCAGATCTCCGGGCACATGACGGTGGCCGAAGCCAACGACATCGCGCTGCTGCTGCGCGCCGGCGCGCTGGCCGCGCCGATGCAGATCATCGAGGAGCGCACGATCGGCCCCAGCCTGGGCCAGCAGAACATCCTGCAGGGCTTCCATTCGGTGACCTGGGGCTTCCTGGCCATCGTCGCGTTCATGTGCGTGTACTACCTGCTGTTCGGCGCGGTGTCGTCGATCGCGCTGGCGGTCAACCTGATGCTGCTCGTGGCGCTGCTGTCGATGCTGCAGGCGACGCTGACGCTGCCGGGCATCGCGGCGATGGCCCTGGCGCTGGGCATGGCCATCGACTCCAACGTGCTGATCAACGAACGCGTGCGCGAGGAACTGCGCAACGGCGCCAGCGGCCAGGCGGCGATCGCCGCCGGCTACGAACGCGCCTGGGCGACGATTCTCGACTCGAACGTGACCACGCTGATCGCCGGCCTGGCGCTGCTGGTGTTCGGCTCCGGCGCGGTGCGCGGCTTCGCCATCGTGCACGTGCTGGGCATCCTGACGTCGATGTTCTCGGCGGTGTTCTTCTCGCGCGGCCTGGTCAACCTGTGGTACGGGCGCCGGCGACGCTTGCAGACGGTGTCGATCGGCCAGGTGTGGCGGCCCGACGCGGCCCCGGCAAAGGGCGCGGCCAAGCCGGCCAAGACCTCGCGTTGATCCGACGAAACAGGAGCTTCTGATGGAATTCTTCCGCATCCGGCGTGACATCCCGTTCATGCACTACGCGCCGGTGTTCAACGTCATCTCGGCGCTGCTGTTCGTCGCCGCGGTGTTCTTCCTGTTCACCCGCGGGCTGCACCTGTCGATCGAGTTCACCGGCGGCACCGTGATGGAGGTGCAGTACGCGCAGGCCGCCGACCTCGACGCGGTGCGCGCGTCGGTGCACAAGCTCGGCTACGGCGACGTGCAGGTGCAGACCTACGGCAACGCGCGCGACATCGCGATCCGGCTGCCGCTGCACGCCGGCGAGACCAGCGCCGAGCAGTCGGCCAAGGTGCTGGCCGCGCTGCACGCCGCCGACCCGTCGGTGCAGATGCGCAGCACCGAGTACGTCGGCCCGCAGATCGGCTCCGAGCTGGCCAGCGACGGCGTCAAGGCGCTGACCTTCGTCATCGTCGGCATCATGCTCTACCTGGCGCTGCGCTTCGAGTGGAAGTTTTCGGTCGCGGCGATCGTCGCCAACCTGCACGACGTGATCATCGTGCTCGGCTTCTTCGCGCTGTTCCAGTGGGAATTCTCGCTGCCGGTGCTGGCCGCGGTGCTCGCGGTGCTCGGTTACTCGGTCAACGAATCGGTGGTCATCTTCGACCGCGTGCGCGAGAACTTCCGCAAGTACCGCAAGTACTCGACGGTGCAGGTCATCGACAGCGCGATCACCAACACCATCAGCCGCACCATCATCACCCACGGCGCGACCTTGGCGATGGCCGGCTCGATGTTCGCGTTCGGAGGCCCGGCGCTGCACTACTTCGCGCTGGCGCTGATCATCGGCATCTCGATGAGCATCTACAGCTCGGTGTTCGTCGCCGCCGCGATCGCGATGTGGCTGGGTGTGCGCCGCGAGGACCTGCTCAAGCACGCGAAGCCGCGCAACCCGAACGATCCGAACGCCGGCGCGGTCGTGTGAATGCCGCGTGACGGTCGCGTCACGCGGCCGTCACGCAACGCTGCGATGCTGCTCGGGGCCCGTTCCTCGCCCCGACCATGCACACCGTCCTCCATGTCTCCTCGCCGCTGCTGCCGCAGCTGCTGAGCCTGCTCACCGGCACCCTCGGCACCGAGCGCCATTCGGTGCTGTACGTCGACTTCTCGGCCAGCGGCGCTCCCTGTCCGCTGGGCAACGCGCAGACGGTCGACCGCGAGAGCGCGCTGCGCCACTTGCGCGACGGCTCGTCGTGGGCCGCGCTGCTGGGCGCGCGCGACGCATCGCCCGAGCTGTGCGCGTGGCTGATGCGCATACGCCACGAGGCGTCGAGCGCGTCAACCGCGCTGCTGGTGCTGCTCGACGCCGCCGCGCCGCCCGATGCGGCAGCGGCCGCGCTGCGCGCCGGCGCCGACGTCGCGCTGCCGCGCCACAGTCCGCCCGAGTTGCTGAAAGCGCAACTGGCGCGGCTGCGCGAACGCGTCGCGCCGCCGCCGCTGGGCACGCTGGCGCTGGGGCCGCGCATGCTGCTGCAGGCGCCGACGCGCCAGTTGTGGATCGACGGCCGGCCGCACGCGCTGCAGCCGCAACCCTTCCGGCTGCTGTGGACGCTGGCGGCGGCGTCGGGCCGCGTCGTCGGCACCGGCGCGCTGCGCGTCGCCCTCGACGTGCCGGCGCGCGCGCGCGACGAGGCGCTGCACACCGCGGTCGGCAGGCTGCGCCGGCTGCTGCGCGCACACGCGCAGGACGCGCGGCTGCAGACGGTGCACGGCAGCGGCTACCGCTGGGCCCCGGAACGCGGGGGCGAGGCCTGATCACCTGGAAACATTCCGACATTTTTGCGTCAACCCGGTCAGATCCCGGTCAGATTTTCGCCACGCGAGTTTCACGCGCCTGCCCTGCAATGGGGGTTTCGCGAGCACGACGCCAGAGCGTGCCGCTTCCGGCCCCTTCTCCCACGGAGTTCCCATGCAGACGCAGCCTTACCCGTTCCGCCCGTCGCGACTCGCCCAGGCCCTGGTCGTCGCGCTGTTCGCGGCGCCACTGGCGCAGGCCCAGACCACCGACCTGGGCAGCGTGCAGGCCGGTGCCAACGCCGGCAGCGCACACGCCGCCGCGCGCAAGCAGCACAGCGCGCCGGCGCAGGCCATCACCCAGGCCCTGCTTTCCGCGCGCCAGCCGCAATCGGTGATCAGCCGCCACGTGATCGAGAACACGCAGGCCGCGTCGGCCAACTACAGCGACATCATCAACATCGCGCCCAGCGTGGTCAGCGTCGACCCGAATGGTCCCGGCATGATGGAGTCGCAAGGCGGGCCGACCATCCGCGGCTTCCAGGACGGCCAGTACAACGTCACTTTCGACGGAATCCCGTGGGGTGATTCGAACGACTTCACCCACCACACGACCTCGTACTTCATGCAGCAGGACATCGGCGACACCGTCGTCGACCGCGGCCCCGGCGACGCCAGCAACATCGGCCCGGCGACCTTCGGCGGCACCGTCGCGCTGCACTCGAAAGACCCGCTGGACAAGCCGCGCACGACGCTTTACGGCACCGTCGGCAGCTTCGGCACGCGACTGCTCGGCGCCGAGTTCGACACCGGCGTGATGAAGAACTACGGCGACCTGCGCGCCTTCATCGACTACCGCCAGCTGCGCAGCGACGGCTACCTGAGCCACGCCGGACTGAAGCGGCAGAACCTGTTCATCAAGGCCGAGCGCCCGGTCGGCGACAGCTCGCTGCTGACCTTCGTCGCGATGAAGAACGACCTCACGCAGCACGTACCGTACGGCGTCACCAGCTATCCCTACGTGGCCCCGCAGCCGGGCACCGGCGGCACCGTGGCGCAATCGATGGGCACGCTGCCCGGGCAGCTGCAGGTGTTCGGCCCCAGCTACGGGCTGAGCGGCAACCCGAACAGCCAGGGCTACTCGGCGTACAACTACGACAACATCACGACCGACTTCGAGTATGTCGACCTGAAGACCTCGGCCGGCGACCTGCAGATCGACAACAAGGTCTACACCTACGCCTATTACCACAACGGCTACAACGGGGTCGATCCGAACGGCGGCGGCTGCAACTACGGCACGGTCAACTGCCTGACCCCCGACGGCACCTTCCCCGCCGGCCAGGACACGCCCAACAACGCCGACGGCACGATCCCCGGCCAGGCGATGTACATGAACTACCGCTCGTGGGGCGACCTGCTGCGCACCGAACAGCGCGTCGGCCCGGGCCGCATCAAGGCCGGCCTGTGGTACGACCACCAGTCGAACGGCCGCTACCAGGGCGAGACCAACATCAGCACCGGCGCGGTGACCGCGATCGACCGACTGATGACCGACACGCTGACGCAGGCGCAGCCCTACGTCGAATACGCGTGGAATGCGACGCCTTCGCTGGTCGTCACGCCGGGCCTGAAATACGCCTACTTCCGCCGCTCGATCGACGCCACCGTCAACCAGAAGACCGGCACCGCGCTGAACTACGCGCAGACCTGGACCAAGGCGCTGCCGGCCATCGACCTGCACTACGCGATCGCGCCGAACTGGACCGCCTACGCGCAGGCCGCGAAAGGCTTCCTGGCGCCGAATCTGAAGGACTTCTTCGTCGCCGACCCGGCGGTGTCGAGCGCCGGCGTCGCGCCCGAGCAGACGACCAACTACCAGGTCGGAAGCACCTGGAAGAGCCGGCGCATGACGCTGTCGGGCGACATCTACGCCATCGACTTCAGCAACCAGGTGCAGTCGCAGAAGATCGGCGGCGTGACCTATTTCCGCAACCTGGGCAAGACGTCCTACCGCGGCATCGAGGCCGAAGGCACTTATTACGTCGGCACCGGGGTCAGCGTCTACGCCAACGCCGCGTACAACAAGGCGATCGTGGCGGGATCGGGGCTGCAGGTCGACGGCGTGCCGAAGACCACCGAAGCGCTGGGCCTGGTCTACAACGACGGCCCGTGGTACGCGTCGGCGATCACCAAGTTCGTCGGCTCGCGCTACGGCGCGTCGACCGACGTCGTGCCGGGCAGCGTCGCGCTGTACCCGCTGGCGGCCTACCACGTGACCAACCTCGCGCTGAACTACACCGCGCAGGGTGACGGCGCGCTGCCCAAGGGCGCCAAGCTCGGCGTCCAGCTCAACAACGTGTTCGACGCCACCGACGTCTACGCCTACGCCGGCCAGACGGGCAATGGCATCCCGCTGTTCTGGACCATTCCGGGGCGCAGCGTGATGCTGAACTTCTCCTACCCGTTCAACTGAAGCGCGCGCCGCGCCGGCCGCAAGGCCGGCGCGCCAAGGAAACCCGATGAATCTCGACCTGATCCGACACGCCGCGCAGACTTCCGGCGGCATTCTCTACCTGATGGCCGTGCTGCTGCTCATTGCGCTGGCCGTGATGATCGAACGCTTCTGGGCACTGGGCCAGATGCAGTCGCAATGCCGCGCCTGGGTGCGCGAACTCAAGGGCCTGAGCCACGTCGACGCCGCGCGCTTGCGCGAGCGCGTCGAGGCCACGCCCGGCGCGCCGGCGGCGCAGGTCGTCGCGGTCGCGCTGGCGCACGACCTCGACGACACCCTCGAGCATTTCACCGACCGCCTCGAGGAAGCGGTGATGGACCAGGCGCCGCGCGTCGACCGCGGGCTGTGGATGCTCGACACCATTGTCACGCTGGCGCCGCTGCTCGGTCTGCTCGGAACCATCATCGGCATGTTCAACACCTTCCAGGCGCTGTCCAGCCCGGGCACGGCGACGCAGCAGGTCACCGGCGGCGTCGGCGAGGCGCTGCTGGCGACTGCCTGCGGGCTGTTCATCGCGGTGCTCGGCCTGGTCGCGTTCAACGCGCTGCAACAGCGCGTGCGCCTGGTCATGCACCAGCTCGAGCGCATCAAGCTGATGCTGGCCAACCGCATGTATCCGCACTATCGCGGCGAGCGCGCGCCACGCGCCGCGGCGCCGTTGAGCGCGGCCGGTTCGGTGCGGCCGCAGGTGCTGCAGCAAAAGCTCGCGTGACGCGATGAAGTACTTCGAGACGCGCAAGGCGCGCATCGAGATCATCCCGATGATCGACATCATGTTCTTCCTGCTGGTGTTCTTCGTGATGATCACGCTGCACATGATTCCCGACGCCGGCATCGCCTCGCGGCTGCCGACCAGTTCGACGGCGCAGGCCATGCCCAAGCCGCAGATCACGCTGGCGGTCGACCGCAACGGCACCATCCACTTCGAGCAGCGCAGCTACACGCCGGCGCAACTGACCGCGCTGATCGGCAGCAAGCCGCACCCGGACACGCTGGAAGTAACGATCGCCGGCGACCGCGACACCTCGCTGCAGTTGTTGATGCGGGTGATGGACGCGTGCCGCGCCGCCGGCGTCACCCGCATCGGGCTGGCTGCGCGCGCCGACACTGCAGCTGGCAACTCATGAGCGCCCCAGAGCCGGGCTGCGCCCATCTCGCCCTCCGTGGGGGTCAAGGAAACTTGGCAGCGGCCCGGCGTTTCCTTGAGAGCGCGACGCACACCATGGACTCGACGATGGGCGCGGTGCCGGGCGGCGGCGACGACGACCGCCGCTGGCCCGCCGCCGCACTGCTGGCGCTGCTGGTCGAGGCGGCACTGCTCGGCGGCGCCGCATGGTTGATGGGCCATACGCGCGCGCCGCAGCCGCTGGCGCCGGTGCAGATCGTGCTGGAAGCGCCCAAGCCGGCGCCCAAACCGCAGGCGCCGCCGGTGGCCAAGCCGCCGCCGCCGAAGCCCAGGCCGCGGCCGCACCCGGTCGTGCAGCACCGGCCGCGGCCGACGCCGACGCCGGTGCAGCCGCGCATCGTCGCGCCGCCGGCACCGGCACCGCAGACGCATCCGGCGATGCCGGTGCAGCCGTCCCCGCCGCCACCACCGACGCCGCAGCGCCCCGCGGCACCCGACGCGGCCACGGTGCAGGCCGATTTCGCCGCACGCCTGAGGAGCGCGATCCAGTCGGCGGTGCGCTACCCGCGCGCCGCGCAGATGATGCAGCTGCAAGGCAACGCTCTGGTCGCCTTCACCTGGCTCGACGGCAGCGTCAGCGCGCTGAGCATCGTGCACAGCAGCGGCTCGTCGATGCTCGACGCCGCCGCGCTGGCCGCGGTGCGCGACGCCTTCATGCCGCCGACGCCGCCGACGCTGCGCGGCCGCGTGCTGACCTTCTCGATCCGCGTGCGCTTCCACCTCGACGACTCCTGATCATGACCATGACCCGACGCCTGAGCGCCGCGCTGGCGCTGCTGAGCCTGGCCGCTGCCGCGCACGCGGCGCCGCTGACCGTTTACGCCGCGATGGGCTACGACCAGGCGGTGGTGCGCGCGTTCACGCAGGCCACCGGAATTCCGGTCGAGCTCGTGCACCTGAGCACCGGCCCGCTGCTGGCGCGCGTGCAGGCCGAAGGCGCGCATGCGCAGTGGGACGTGCTGTGGTTCGACGGCAACCTGGCGATGCGCAGCTTCGCGATGCAGCACCGGCTGGCCTGCGGCTGGGCGCCGAGCGTGCGCTACACCGCGCAGGGGCGGGCGCTGGTGCCCCCAGACCACTGCTGGGCGCCGGTCGGCGTGACCTATGCCGGCGTGATGCTGGTCGACACCGCGCGGCTGGCCGCCGCGGCGCAGCCGCGCAGCTGGGCCGACCTCGACTCGCCGGCGCTGCGCGGTCGCGTCGGCATGGACAACCCGTCGATTTCGGGGCCGACCTATCCGCTGCTCGCCGGCGTGCTGCAGGACCTGGGCGTCGCGCGCGGACAGCGCTATTTCGAGACCTTGAAGGCCAACGGCCTGCGCGTGTATCCGACCAACAGCGTGACCTTGCGCGCGCTGCAGTTCGGCCAGATCGACGTCGCCGTCGTGCAGAGCTCGGCCGCACTGGGCTACGCGCGCGGCAAGCGCGGGCTGCGCGTGGTGATGCCGCCGCCGAGCACCGAGCTGCCGTCGGACCTCGCGATCGGCGCGCAGGTGCACGGCGCGCAGCTCGCCGCTGCGCGGCGCTTCGTCGAATTCGTGCTGTCGGCGCCGGGCCAGCAGGCGCTGCAGCACGGCGACCCGGCGGCCGACTCGAACGACACGCCGCTGCTCGCCGGCATCGCGCCGCTGCCGGCCGCCGCCGCGCTGCGGCCGCAGCGCACGCAAGTGCTCGACCCGGCGACGTGGGGACCGCGCGAAGGCGCGATCGATGCCTGGTTCACCGCGCATGTCGTTCGCTGAGCCCTTGCCGCCGCTGCGCGCGACGGCGCGGCGACCGTGGCCGACGCTGCCGGCGCGGGTCGTCGGCGTCACCGCACTCATACTGGTCGCGCTGGCGCTTTGGGGCTGGCCGCTGGGCAGCTTCCTGCTGCAGGCCTTCATTCCCGGCCTGCTGCACGGCACGCTGCACCTTGGCCTGCACGCGTTCGCCGACGCGCTGGGTGCCGGCATCGCGCCGGCGTTGCGCAATTCGCTGCTGGTCGCGCTCGCCGCGGCGCTGCTGGCACTGCCGACCGGCGGCTGGCTGGCATGGTTGCGCGTGCGCAGCACGCTGGCGTGGCGCGGCTGGATCGAGGCCGGCGTGTGGGCGCTGCTGGTGATGCCGGGCTACGTCCTGGCGTCGGGCTGGATGCTGCTGGCGGCACCGATCGGGCCGCTGCGCCAGCTGCCTGCGCTGCTCGGTGCCGCGCAGGCCCTGCTCGGTCCGGTCGGCATCGTGCTGACCTTGGCGCTGAAGGCGCTGCCGTTCGCCTACCTGGCGCTGCAGGGCGCGCTCGAACACAGCGGCGCTGCGGCGCAGGAAGCCGCGCGCGTGCACGGCCTGCGCACGGCGCAACGGCTGCGCCTGGCGCTGGCCGCGCTGCTGCCGGCGCTGGCCGCGGGCTTTGCCGCCGCGTACGCCGAGTCGATCAGCGACTTCGCGGTCGCGGCGACGCTGGGCGCCGGCAGCGGCGTGCAGCTGGCGACCTATTCGATCGAACAGGCGGTCAACGCCATGCCGCTGGACTTCCCCGCCGCCGCGGCGAGCTCGTGGCTGCTGCTCGCACTGGTGGTGCCGGCCCTGCTGGTGCAGGCGCGCGCCGGCCGCTCGGGGCACGGCAGCATCGGCCCACGCCACCGGCCGGCAGCGCCGGTGCGACTGTCGCGGCGCGCCACGCTGGGCCACGGCCTCGCGGTCGCGATGCTCGGGCTGGGCGCGCTGGCCACGCCGGTGCTGGCCGCCGCGCAGCTCGCGCTGGGCGCGGGCGCCGACGCCGGCAGCGGCAGCGCCGCGGTGCTGCCGGCCGTGGGCTATTCGTTGCGGCTGGCGCTGCTGGCGGCCAGCGTCACGGTCGCGCTGGCGTGGCCGCTGGCGACCTTGCTGAACCGCCGCGGCGCCGCCGCGCGCGTGCTCGACCCGCTGCTCGTCGGCGTGATGGCGCTGCCCGGTGTGGTACTCGCGGCGGCCTACGTGCTGGCCTACAACCAGCCGGTCACACCGCTGTACGGCGGCACCACGCTGCTGGCGATGGCCTACGTCGCGCTGGCCCTGCCGATCGCCACCAAGGTGCTGCAGGGACCGCTGGCGCAGCTGCACGTGCGCCTGGCCGAGGCCGCGCAAGTGCATGGGCTGAGCCGGCTGCAGACGCTGCGCGCGATCGAGCTGCCGCTGGCGGCACGCGCGCTGTTCTCGGCCTGGCTGCTCGCGGCGCTGCACGTCGCCTTCGAGCTGCCGGCGTCCGAGCTGCTCTACCCGGCCGGGCACCCGCCGCTGGCGGTCGCGCTGCTCGACGCCGCTGCAGGCTTCCAGCTGCAGCTGCAGGCGCGGCTGCAGCTGCTCGGCATCGCGCTGCTGCTGGGCTTCGCGCTGCTGGCGCGACTGGCGTTCGGCGGCGTCGCCGCAGCCGCGAAAAGGGGATCGCGATGACTCTGCTGCACATCGAAGGCGCACACAAGCGCTACGGCGAGCACACCGCGCTGCGCGGGCTGGACCTGTGCATCGCGCACGGCGAACTGGTCTGTCTGCTCGGCGCTTCCGGCTCGGGCAAGACGACGCTGCTGCGCATCGTCGCCGGTCTCGAACGGGTCGACGGCGGCCGCGTCGTGCTGGCCGGCGAAGTCGTCGACGCGCCGGGCATGACGCCGCTGCCGCCGCAGCGCCGGGGCCTGGGCATGGTGTTCCAGGATTACGCGCTGTGGCCGCACCTGAGCGCGCTCGACAACGTCGCGCTGCCGCTGCGCGCGCGCCGCCGTGGCGACGCCGCCGTCGACGCGCGACGCATGCTCGAGCGCGTCGGCCTCGGCGCGCAGGCGCTGCGGCGGCCGCACGAGCTGTCCGGCGGCCAGCAACAACGTGTCGCGCTGGCCCGCGCGCTGGCGGTGCGCCCGCGCCTGCTGCTGTGCGACGAGCCGCTGTCCAACCTCGATGCGGCGCTGCGCGAGGAACTGCGCGAGCTGATCGGCAGCGTCGTTCGCGAGCACGGGCTGGCGGCGCTGTACATCACCCACGACCAGCGCGAGGCGCTGGCGCTGGGCGACCGCGTCGGCATCGTCGAGGCCGGCCGCCTGCTGCAGATCGACACCCCGCAAGCGCTGCTGCGCGCGCCGGCCAGCGAATCGGCGGCGCGCTTCCTGCACGCCTGCGGACCGTGGCCGGCATACTGCGACGGTGCCGGGCTGAGCCTGCCCTGGGGACGCATGCCGGCGCCGGCCGGCGCGCCGCGCGGCGACTGTCGGGTGTATTGGCGCGCCAGCGCGCTGCGCGCCGCCGCCGATGTCGCCGCCGATGTCGCCGCCGGTGCCGCCGCCGGTGCCGGCTCCGCTGCCACCGCGCCGCGCGCGCGCGTGCTCGGCTGCGTCGAGACCGCCGACGGCGTCGAACTGCGCTGCGCGCTGGCCGACGTCGTGCTGCGGCTGCGCGTGGCCACGCCGCTGGCGCTCGGCGCCGAGCTGGCGCTGAGCCTCGACCCGCGACAGGCGCTGCTGTACCCGGCTTTCGAATCCAACCACACCATCAAAAAGGAGAATCTCGTTTCATGAATGCCACGCAGTGGGGCGGCGTCAGCGCCATCTTCCTCGCCTCGGCCGTCGAATGGGTCGAAGCCTTCACCATCGTGCTCGCTGTCGCGCTGAGCATAGGCTGGGGCCGTGCCTTGTCGGCCGCGGCCGCGGCGCTGGCGCTGGTGGCCGCGCTGATCGCGCTCACCGGCGCCAGCCTCGGCGCGGTACGCGCCGACATCGACGTGATCCGCGGCGCGATCGGCCTGTTCCTGCTGCTGTTCGGCCTGCGCTGGTACGTCAAGGCCGTGCGCCGCTACGCCGGGCGCACGCGGCTGCACGACGAAGCCGAGGAATTCCGCGAAACACGCGCCGAACTCTCGCACGCCGAGCGCCGCGTCGCCTGGACCATCGCGTTCAAGGGCGTGCTGCTCGAAGGCCTGGAAGTGTGGTTGCTGGTCGTCGCGCTCGGCCACGCACTGAGCTGGGGTGCCGCCAGCGGCAGCGCGCTGGCCGCGCTGGGCGCGGTGATCGTCGTCGGCGCCGCGCTGCGCCAGCCGTTGACGCGCGTGCCGGAGAACACGCTGAAGTTCTGCGTCGCCTGCGCGTTGCTCGCCTTCGGCAGCTTCTGGAGCCTCGGCGGGCTGCTGCCCGAAACGCGCGTGTGGCCGCTCGGCGACGTGACGCTGCTGTTGCTGTTCGCGCTGTATTTCGTCAGCGGACGTCTCGGCGCGCTGCGTTTGCGGCGTGCCCCGGCGTTGCAGGGAGCTTGATATGAAAAAGTTGTTGCAGTTGGTGTTTGGCGACGCGCGCAACGTCGCATCGGTCGCGATCGCGGTCGCGCTGGCGATGCTGCTGGCGCGCGTCGAGCCGGCGCTGGCGGGATGGTTGCTGGTCGCCGCGCTGCTCGGCGCCGCGTACTGGCAGGCTTCGCGCTGAGCCAGGATCCCCCGCTGCGCCGGTGCGCCTGGCACAGGGGCTGGGGCCCCCCAAGTCGCCTTGGGGCGGCCGGCTCAGGCCATCAGCCGCAGGGGGGGGGCCGGAGGCGCCGCCGGGTCGACGACGTCGAGGATGCAGGCCTCGACCGTTTCAAGGTTGTTGTCGCGAGCGAACGCCAGCACGAAGTTCCACGCCTTCGGCTCGACGTCGGCCAGCGCCCGGCTGACGACGACCGCGCGCACGCCGTCGACCAGCGTGGGCATGCAGTACGGTGAATAGCACAAGTGCCCCTGGCCCTGGCGTCCGCTCCCTGGCCCGAACTGGGCCATGACGCCGGCCAGGCGCTCGGCCCAGTCGCTCGGGCGGAACGCACGACCTTCGTGCGTACGGCCGAGGATCAGGATTTCGCCGGGCTTGAGCCGCTCCTGGGCGGCCGCCTTGTCGATCATCGTCGGGGAGTCTCGAGTGTGCGTGGGACGGATTGCGGGGAATCAATTTCCGCGCCCCTCTATGATACGTCCATTCACCGCCCGCGAACCGTTCCGGTGTCCCGACACCGACGCGGCGCCGGCGCCACCGGAGCTGCCGCCACCATGCCTGCCTCGATCGCTTCGCGCCTGTGGGTCGCCGCCCAGTTCGGCGTGATCGCCGCGATGCTGGCGTGGCCCGCGCACTGGCAGCCGCTGCGCGCGGCGCCGCTGGCGCTGGCCGTGGCCGCACTGGCGCTGGCCGCATGGGTGTTCGCCTACAACCGGCCGGGCAACTTCAACGTCCGCCCGGAGCCGAAGGACGGCGCCCGCCTGGTCACCGGCGGGCCCTACCGGCGGGTGCGACATCCGATGTACGGCGCGCTGCTGCTGGGCTGCGCGGCACTGGCCGCCGCCGCGCCCGACGCGCCCCGACTGCTGGGCTGGCTCGCGCTGCTGCTGGTGCTGCGCGGCAAATCGGCGCTCGAGGAACGGCTGCTGCTGCAGCGCTGGCCGCAGGACTACGCCGCCTACCGCGCCACCACCCGTCGTTTCGTGCCCTGGCTGTGGTGACTCAAGCGTTGCCGAACGCGATCGCGGCGCCGAACGCCAGCAGCAAGGCCGCCGCCACCGGCAGCGCGCCAGGCCAGCCGTGCGAGGCGACCGCCAGCGTCAGCGCGACCGGCGGCGCCAGGCTGGCGCGCAAGCCGATGCGGTCGCGTCGGTGGAGGCCCCAGCGCAGCAGCAGGGCGAACAGCGCCAGCGCGATCTGCAGCGCGAGCAGCGACCAGGCGTGGGCGCCGGGCTGCTGCAGCCAGTTCTCGCCGGCGACGACCGAAGCCACCGGCAGCGTCACCGCGCCGCCGATCAGGCGATAGAAGACGAAGCGCTCGGCGCCGCAGCGCGCCAGCGCCGCGGCGCGCGCGACACGCTCCTCGATCACCCACGCGGCGCCGGCGGCCAGCGCCAGGCCCAGCGCCAAGGGATGGTCGAGCGCACCGCCCCAGGCTCCGACCGCGGCCAGCAGCGCCAAGCCGGCCAGGCCGGCACGCCGCGCCGCCCGCGCCGCGCCGGCACGCGCCAGCAGCGGCAGCGCGCAGCCTGCCAGCACCGTCGGCAAGGCGCCGATCGAGACCGCGGCGACGTAATACAGCGCGATGCGCGCGCTGAACGCCGCGCCGAGCCAGGCGCCGGGCTTCAGCGTCTCGTCCTGCGCGAACACCGGAATGTCGCGCACCCGTGTCCACAGCCACAGCAGCGCAAGCAGCGCGTTGACCACCGCGGTGGCCTGCAGCAGCGGCGACATGCCGGTGGCCGCGATCAGCGCCGGCAACACACCCCACAGCAGCGCCGCCAGCGGCTCGCGCCAACGCTCCAGGCCCACCGGCGGTGCGTCAGCTGCGCTCGGCAGCCAGCGTCGCGGCCACCGCGGGACGCGCCTGCACGCGCTGCTGGTAGGCCTGCAGCGCCGGCCAGGCGGCGAGGTCGGGGCCGACGTGGGCGGTCCAGCCCAGCACCGTGAACAGATAGGCGTCGGCCACCGAATAGCCGCCGGCCAGCAGCCAGTCCTGCTGCCCCAGCGTCTGCGCCAGGTAGTCGAAGCGCTCGCCCAGGCGCTTGAGCTGGGCGGCTTTCACCGAGTCGGGCGACGCGGAGTTGAACAGCGGGCTGAACTGCTTGTGCAGTTCGGTGGCGATGAAGTTCAGCCACTCCTGCAGGCGGTAGCGCTCGAGCGTGCCGTTGGCCGGCGCCAGCCCGGCTTCGGGCTTGCGGTCGGCCAGGTATTGCACGATCGCCGGGCCCTCGCTGAGCAGGCTGCCATCGTCGAGCTGCAGCACCGGCACGTAGCCCTTCGGGTTGACGCTGCGGAAATCGCCGCCGCCGGCCATGACCTTGCTGCCCAGGTCGACCTTGACCGTTTCGACCGGAAGGCCGAGCTCATGCAGCACGATATGCGGCGAAAGCGAACAGGCCCCGGGGCTGTAATACAGTTTCATTCGAATCTCCAGTCGTGTGCGAACGCCGCGTCGGCGCCCGTCCACGATGCTAGAGCAGCCCGCGCGGGCGCGCCCGCAGCGGCTTTCAGCCGTCCAGCCCTTCCTGCACCTGCTCGGCCGCGCGCAGCACCGCGCGCGCCTTGGCCTCGGTCTCGCGCCACTCCATTTCGGGCACCGAATCGGCGACGACGCCGGCGGCGGCCTGCACGTACAGCCAGCCGGCCTTCACGATGCCGGTGCGGATCGCGATCGCCAGGTCCATGTCGCCGGCGTAGCTCCAGTAGCCGACCGCGCCGCCATAGAGGCCGCGCCGGCTCGGCTCCAGCGCGTCGATCAGTTCCATCGCACGGATCTTCGGCGCGCCCGAAAGCGTTCCCGCCGGAAACGTCGCGCGCAGCACGTCGAGCGCGCTCAAGCCGGGGCGCAACAGCCCTTCGACGTTGCTGACGATGTGCATCACGTGCGAATAGCGCTCGACCGCGAACGCTTCGGTGACCTTGA
>JAJZHH010000024.1 GCA_021804595.1 Pseudomonadota bacterium | reverse complement strand
ACATCTTCGCGGACGACATGGCCGAGTGAACGACACAATCGAAAGTTCCCCGGCAGTTCCCCAGAAAACAAAAACGCGCACCTAAGTGCGCGCTTTTCTTCAGGAATTCTTGGGGTGGCTGATGGGACTCGAACCCACGACAACAGGAATCACAATCCTGGACTCTACCAACTGAGCTACAGCCACCGCAGAATCGAACATTATAAACTGGATCGGGGGCTGAAATCCAGCCCCCTGCGGCTCGGCTCAGCCGCCCGCCGACGCGCTGGCCGTGCCGGGCTTGTACAGCACCTTGACGCCGTAGCGGCGACGCAGCGACTGCAGGTAGGCGTCGGTGACGGCCTGCTGCAGCGCCTGCTCCTGCGCGCCCAGCTGCGCCTTGAGCTGCGCCGGGTCGGCCTTGGCCGCGCTGACCGCGTCGAGCGAAACGACGGCATAGCCCTGCCCGGGCAGCGCGACGCCGACGAGCTGCGGCAGCTTGTCGACGCGGGCGCTGAACACCGCCGCGAGCAGCGCCGGCGAGACGCCCTTGGCGTCGAGCGTCAGCGGCTGCGTCGGCCCCCACGACGGCTGCGCCCGTCCGTCGCGCGCCTGTTGCAAGGCGGCCTGCCCGGCCTGCTCGGCGAGTTGCTCGGCGCGCTGCTCGACGAACAGCGCACTCACCTTGGCTTGCGCCTGCGCGAAGCTCAGCGTGCCGGCCGGGGTCGCGTCCAGAACACGCCCCGAGGCCAAGGCATCGGGGCCGATTTCGACCGCGGCGATGTTGCGCTTGTCGCGCAGGCTGTTCGGGCTGAACAGCGCCTTCAGGAAGCGCGGATTGGCCAGCGGATCGCTGTTGGCGTCGCCGGCGCGCGGCGTCGGCGTGACGCCTTGTGCGTGCTGCACCTGCAGGTGGTATTGCGCGGCGACCGCAGCGAAACTGCGGCTGTCCTCGTACACCTTGTTGGAGAACTTGTCGGACGCGTCGGCGAACAGCTTTTGCGCAGCGGCGTCGCGCAGCTGCTGCTCGATGCTCGCACTGACTTCGTCGAAGGGCTTGCGTTGCGCCGGTTTGATGCCGGTCAGCTCGACGATGTGGAAACCGAACGGCGAGCGCACCGGCCCGGCGATCTGCCCCGGCTTGCTCAGCGCGAACACCGCGTCGGCGAACGGCTTGACCATGCCGTCACGCGTGAAGTAGCCGAGGTCGCCGCCGTTGGCCGCCGAGCCCGGGTCCTGCGAGTCTTGCTTGGCCAGTTCGGCGAAACGCGACGGGTTCTTTTTCACTTCAGCCGCGATCGCGTCGGCCTTGGCCTGCGCGGCCGCGACCTGCGCCGCGGTCGGCTTGGCCGGCAGCGCGATCAGGATGTGGCTGGCACGACGCTGCTCGGGCGTGCCGAACTTGTCCGGATGCTGGTCGTAGTAGGCGCGCACCTGCTGCGGTGTCACGGTCACCCCCTGCGCCAGCGCGGCCGGGGTCAGCACGACGTAGTCGACGCTGGCCTGCTCGGGGACGCGGAAATCGGCCTGGTGCTGCTGGTAGAACGCCTGCAGCGCGGCGGCGTCGGGCTTGACCTGCGCCGCGTAATCCTTCGCCGAGTACAGCGCGACGCGCACGCTGCGCGTCTGCCGCTGCCAGTCGCTGAGCGACGCAGCCAGCGCGTGGCTGGCGATCGCGGCGTCGCCGATGGCGCCGACCGCCTGCTGCTGCAGCAGCTGCGCGCGCACTTGCGCCTCGAACTGCTGCGTGCTCATGCCCTGCGCTTCGAGCAGGTTGCGGTACGCGGCGACGTCGAAGCTGCCGTCGGGGCGACGCAGCGCGGCGATCTGCGGAATCTGCAGGATGGCCTGCTGCACCGCTGCGTCGCCGACGACCAGGTGCTGCTTGTTCACAGCAAGCTCGATCAGCAACTGGTCGATCATGCCGTCGAGCGTGCGCATGCGCATCGCTGGCGTGTCGATCGCGCTGATGTCGATGCGGCCGCCGAGCGCCTGCTGCAAGCGGGCGACCTGCTCGCGCTGGGTCTGGTCGAACTGCTGCATCGAAATCGGGATGCCGCCGACCTTCGCGGCGAGATTGGCTTCGCCCGTCAAATGGTCGTAGCCCTGGATGCCGAACAACACGAACGACGGGAAGATCAACACAAACAGGATGATCTGCATCAGCTTCGTGTGCCGACGGACGATTTCAAACATTGGATTCCTCGTCGTAAGCGATCGACTCGCTCAATTCCGGTGCCATCGAATAAACGAAAAAGGCGAACCCTGGTTCGCCTTTCGCTGAATTTGCTTCTGGGCCATGCGCTGCGGATGGTGGGTGCTGAGGGGTTCGAACCCCCGACCTACGCCTTGTAAGGGCGCCGCTCTACCAACTGAGCTAAGCACCCCGCGTTGTCGACGTGCGTGCCGCTGGCGCTGGCGCCGACTCAGTTCAGCGCATCCTTCAGCCCCTTGCCCGGGCGGAACTTGGGCACCTTGGCTGCCTTGATCTTGATCGTCGCCCCGGTGCGCGGATTGCGGCCGGTACGCGCCGGACGCTTGGTCACGGCAAAAGTGCCGAAACCGATCAGCGTCACCGAACCGCCCTTCTTCAGCGTGACCTTGACGCCCTCGATCATCGACTCCAGCGCGCGTGCCGCGGCGGCCTTCGAGATCTCGGACTTCTTGGCGATGTGTTCGATCAATTCTGTTTTGTTCACTCTGGCCCCCTGGACGAGATGGATAAACGATCAATGTATGAAATGAAACGCCGTGCGCAAAACGCGCCTGACGCCAGAATCACGACATCCGCCGCCACGCCCGCCGACGTGCCGACGAAGCGGGGCTTGAACAAGCCCCCAGATCCTCGCGCAGCCGCCATCATCACAAACACAGCGGCCAAGCGGCGCGATTCTAAAGGCATCGCTCATTAGAGCGAGGCGCCTGGGCGCTGTCAATCGAGTCCAGGCTCAGGTGCGCTCGACCTCACGTGCGATCGCCGCGCCGAGTTCGGCGGTGCTGCCGCACCCGCCCAGATCGGGGGTCAACGGGGCCTTGTCGGCGGCTGCGAGCACGCGTTCGATGGCGCCGACGACCGCATCGTGCGCGTCGCGTCGACCGAGGAAATCGAGCATCAGCGCCGCGCTCCAGATCTGCCCGATCGGGTTGGCGACGCCGCGCCCGGCGATGTCGGGCGCCGAGCCGTGCACCGGCTCGAACAAGGACGGGAAGCGGCGTTCCGGGTTCAGGTTGGCCGACGGCGCGATGCCCAGCGTGCCGCACAGCGCCGGCGCCAGGTCGCTGACGATGTCGCCGAACAGATTGCTGCCGACGATGACGTCGAAGTCCTGCGGGCGCTGCACCAAGCGCGCGCAAAGCGCGTCGATGTGCAGCGAGCGGCATTGCACGTCGGCGAATTCGGCCGCCACCGCGCGCACGCGCTCGTCCCAGAACGGCATCGTGATCGAGATGCCGTTGGACTTGGTCGCCGAGGTCAGCAAGCGGCGCGGACGCCGCCGCGCCTCGGCGAACGCGTGGCGCAGCACGCGGTCGACGCCGTGGCGGCTCATCACCGTTTCCTGCAGCGCGATCTCACGCTCGGTGCCGGCGTACATGCGGCCACCGGCGTTCGAGTACTCGCCTTCGGTGTTCTCGCGCACGATCAGCAGGTCGATGTCGCCGGGGGCGACGCCGGCCAGCGGCGAGCGCAGCCCCGGCATCAGTCGCGCCGGGCGCAGGTTCACGTACTGATCGAACTCGCGGCGGAACTGGATCAGCGAGCCCCACAGCGAAATATGGTCGGGCACCTTGTCCGGCCAGCCGACCGCGCCGAAGAAGATCGCATCGAAGCCGCCGAGCACTTCCTTCCAGTCGGGCGGCAGCATGCTGCCCGTGCGCAGGTAGTAGTCGCAGCTGGCGAAGTCGAAGTGCTCGAGCTCCAGCGCGATGTCGAAGCGGCGCGCGGCGGACTCGAGCACGCGAACGCCTTCGGGTACGACTTCGACGCCGATGCCGTCGCCGGGCAGCACCGCGATGCGCCAGCGGCGCGCTTGGGGTTGGGTCATGCAGTGTCTCCTCGTCGGTTTTCCGCTTCAGTCGCCGGCGCGCATGTCGCCGAGCGCGAGCTTGAAGTAGTACAGCATCGACCACAGCGTCAGCAACGCGGCGATGTCGAGCAGCGCGTTGCCCCACGGCGCGGTAGGCACGGGGCCGATGCGGCCGTCGTAGAGCAGGAACGGGATCGCGAGCATCTGCGTCGCGGTCTTGACCTTGCCCAGCCAGTTCACCGCGACCGCGCGCGAGCGGCCGATGCGCGCCATCCATTCGCGCAGCGCCGAGATCGCGATCTCGCGACCGATGATGATCAGCGCGACCAGCGCGCCGATGCGCGACAGCTCGAGCAGCACGAGCAGCGCCGCCGACACCATCAGCTTGTCGGCCACCGGGTCGAGGAAGGCGCCGAACGCCGAGGTCTGGTTCCAGCGCCGCGCCAGGAAGCCGTCGAACCAGTCGGTCAGCGCGCTGAGCATGAACAACGCGGTGGC
This sequence comes from Pseudomonadota bacterium, assembly GCA_021804595.1. Lineage (GTDB taxonomy): Bacteria > Pseudomonadota > Gammaproteobacteria > Burkholderiales > Burkholderiaceae_C > Thiomonas_A. The sequence continues at coordinate 22,892 of JAJZHH010000024.1, read as the reverse complement.
GGCGAGGTTGCGTTCGGGCATCCCCAGCCAGGCGCCCGGCAGCGCATAGATGCCGAGCATCAGCGGGATCGCCGCAACGCGCAGCCAGGTCAGGAGGGTCGGCACGGTCATGGTCGCTGCATTATTCCATCGCCGCGGTCAGTGCAGCGCAGCAAAAATCGACTGCGCGAGCTCGCGCGAAATGCCGTCGACGGTCATCAGGTCGTCGACGCTGGCCGCTTCGACCCCGCGCAGCCCGCCGAAGCGCGCCAGGAGCCGCGCACGCCGCTTCGGCCCGATGCCCGCAATGTCCTCCAGCCGCGAGCCTCCGGTGCGCGCGCGGGCCCGCTTGGCGCGCATGCCGGTGATCGCGAAACGGTGCGCCTCGTCGCGGATCTGCGCCACCAGCAGCAGCGCCGCCGAATCAGCCGGCAGCGCCAGCTTGGGACGGCCGTCGGCGAATACCAGCTCCTCGAGTCCGACCTTGCGCCCCTCGCCCTTCTCGACGCCGACCAGCCGTGCGACGTCGAGGCCGAGCTCGTCGAACACCTCGCGCGCGACCGCGACCTGGCCGCGCCCGCCGTCGATCAGCACGACGTCGGGCAGTCCGGCGGCGGCGTCGGCGACGCGGCTGTAGCGGCGCGTCAGCACCTGGCGCATCGCCGCATAGTCGTCGCCCGGCGTGATGCCGTCGATGCCGTAGCGACGGTAGCGCGACGGCTGCATCGCATGGTGCTGGAACACCACGCACGAGGCCTGCGTGGCCTCGCCGGCGGTGTGGCTGACGTCGAAGCACTCGACGCTGAACGCGTCGGCGTCGGCCACGTCCAGGCCCAGCGCGTCGATCAGCGCGCGCGTGCGCTGCTGCTGCGCGCCTTCGTCGGCGAGCAGCCGCGCCAGCGCCAGACGCGCGCCCTGCTGCGCCATCTCGAGCCAGCGACGGCGGGTGCCGCGCGGCGCCGCGACCAGCTGGCAGCGCGCCCCGGCATGCTCCTGCAGCGCGCCGAGCAGCTCGGCGTCGATCGGCGTCGCGCACAGCAGCACCGGCGGCAGCGGCAGCTCCAGGTAATGCTGGGCGACGAAGGCGTCGAGCACGGCCTGGCGCGCCTGCTCGGCGTCGGCCGGCAGCTCGGCGTCGTGCAGCTGGCTGGGGAAATAGGCGCGGTCGCCGAGGTGGCGGCCGCCGCGCACCATCGCCAGGTTGACGCAGGCGCGACGCCCCTGCAGCTCGACGGCGAGCACGTCGACGTCGTGCTCGGCGCCGACTTCCATGCTTTGCTGCTGCAGCACCCGCGACAGCGCGCCGATCTGGTCGCGCACCTGCGCCGCCTCCTCGAAACGCAGCTCCTCGGCGGCGCGCTCCATGCGCTGCTGCAGCTCGCGCAGCACGCCGTCGTGCTCGCCGCGCAGGAAGCGCGCAGCGGCGTCGACGTCGGCGGCGTAGTCGGTCTGGCTGATGCGGCCGACGCAGGGCGCCGAGCAGCGATGGATCTGGTGCAGCAGGCACGGTCGCGTGCGGTTGACGAACACCGTGTCCTCGCAGGTTCGCAGCAGGAACACCTTCTGCAGCACCGCGATGCTTTCCTTCACCGCCCACGCCGACGGATAGGGGCCGAAGTAGCTGTCGCGGCGGTCGGTGGCGCCGCGGAAATACGCCATGCGCGGATACGGGTGCGCGGTGCCCAGCTTCAGATACGGGTAGGACTTGTCGTCGCGGAACAGGATGTTGTAGCGCGGGTGCTGGGTCTTGATCAGGTTGTTTTCCAGCAGCAGCGCTTCGGCTTCCGAGCGCGTCACCGTGGTCTGCAGCCGCGCGATGCGCCCGACCATGTGGCCGATGCGCGTGCCGCCGTGGTCCTTCTGGAAATAGCTCGAGACGCGCTTGCGCAGGTCGCGCGCCTTGCCGACGTACAGCAGCGTGCCGTCGGCGGCGAAATAGCGGTAGACGCCGGGCAGATGCGGCAAGGCCGCGACTTCGCGCAGCAGCGCGTCGCGCGCGTCGTCGGCGGCGTCGGGGCTCGCGGGCTGGTCCATCGTGTCGGCGCCTCGCGTCAATCGCCCTGCCCGCGCGCTTCGGCCGCCGCGCGCTCGAATACGTCGTGCAGCATCGCCGCGGTCAGCCGGCCGGTGTTCTGGTTGTAGCGGCTGCAGTGGTAGCTGTCGTACAGCACCGCGGTGCCCAGCGCGGTGTCCAGCGCATGGCGCGCGCCGTGCGCGAAGCGCGCCGCCGAAGCTTTCAATCCCAGCGCGCGCAGCACCGCGCCATGGGCGACCAGGCCCAGCGCCAGCACCACGCGTGGCGCCGCGGCGAGCTCGGCGCGCAGGTAGGCGTTGCAGCCGCGCACTTCGTCCGGCGTCGGCTTGTTCTGGGGCGGCAGGCACTTGACCGCGTTGGCGATGCGGCAGCCGACGAGACGCATGCCGTCGTCAGCGCGGATGCTCGACGGCGCGTCGCCGGCGGCCACCGGCGGCGTGCGCTGAGCCAGCCCGAGCGCGCCCAGCGTCGCGTACAGCAGCGGGCCGGCGCCGTCGCCGGTGAACGGCCGCGCGCTGGCGTTGGCGCCGTGCAGCCCCGGCGCCAGGCCGACGATCAGCAGCGGCGCGCCGAGCGGGCCGAACGACGGCACCGGCAGGCAGGCGTAGTGGGGATGCGCCGACTTCACCGCGTCGCGGAATTCGGCCAGGCGCGCGCAGCGGCGACAATGCGGGTCGTACAAAGCCTTGTCCGACTCCGCGGCGCCTGCGCCGTCCTGCCGATGAGCCAACGGGAAACCTGGGATCTGTTCTGTCATGTCGTGGACAACTACGGCGACATCGGCGTGGGCTGGCGACTGGCGCGCCAGCTCGCCAGCGAGCACGACCGTCATGTGCGGCTGTTCGTCGACGATTTGAACACCTTTCGTTCGATCTGCCCGCAACTGAACCCGCGACTGGCGCAGCAGGCGGTCGACGGCGTGCAGGTGCTGAGCTGGGCGCGGCAACTGCAGCTCGAACCCGGCGACGTCGTCGTCGAGCTGTTCGGCTGCCACCTGGCGGCGCCGTTCGTCGAACGCATCCAGGCGCGTGGCGCGGCGCGCGTGCGCTGGGTCAACCTCGAACACCTCAGCGCCGAGCCGTGGGTCGAGGGCGCGCACCTGCGCCCATCGCCGCAGCCCGGCGGCATCCACAAGCTGTTCTTCTTCCCCGGCTTCACGCCTGGCACAGGCGGCTTGCTGCGCGAGGCCTCGCTGCTGGCGCGGCGCGACGCCTGGCAGGCGATGCCGGCGGCACGGCGCATCGCGCTGCGCGCGCTCGGCCTGCCGCCGCCGCCCGCGCACGCGGTCACCGTGCTGCTGTTCGGCTACGCCCGCGAGCGCCTCGACGACTGGCTGAACGCGCTGGCCGCCGCGTCGCGGCCGACCGTGCTTTGGATCTGCCCCGGGCCGCTGCGCGACGCCATCAACGCCTGGCTGCACATGGAACTGCTGCTCGGGCAGGCGACGGTGCGCGGCAGCCTGACGCTGTGCGCGCTGCCCTTCGTCGCGCAGGAGCGCTTCGACGAACTGCTGTGGGCCGCCGACCTGTGCGTGGTGCGCGGCGAGGATTCGTTCGTGCGCGCACAGTGGGCGGCGCGCCCGCTGCTGTGGCACATCTACCCGCAGCACGACGACGCCCACCTGGCCAAGCTGCAGGCTTTCCTCGACCTCTATCTAGCCGGCGTCGACGCCGATCTGGCCGAAACCGTCGGCGCGCTGTGGCAGGCGTGGAACCGCGGCCTCGAGCTCGACGCCGTGTGGTCGGACTTCATCGCCGAACTGCCGCGGCTGCAGCGCCACGCCGAGCGCTGGGCCGAGCAACTGGCCCGCCAGCCCGACCTGGCCAGCCAGCTGGTGCGCGCGCTGCGCGACCTCGGCGGCGGCGGGCTGCCGCTGTGAGGCGCCGGCCCGGGCGGCGCCCGTTGTATAATGGGCGGTTGACTTTTTTGACAAAAGCTCTTAGACGGGAATCATGAAAATCGCTCAAGAAATCCGCGCCGGCAACGTGATCATGGTCGGCAAGGATCCGATGGTCGTGCAGAAGGCCGAGTACAGCCGCGGCGGCCGCAATGCGGCGACCGTGAAGATGAAGCTGAAGAACCTGCTGTCCGGCGGCGGCACCGAAGTCGTCTACAAGGCCGACGACAAGATCGACACGATCATGCTCGAACGCAAGGAGTGCACCTACTCCTACTTCGCCGACCCGATGTACGTCTTCATGGACGCCGAGTACAACCAGTACGAAGTCGAGAAGGACAATCTTGGCGACGTGCTGCAATACCTCGAGGACGGCATGCCGGTCGAAGTGGTGTTCTACGACGGCAAGGCGATCTCGGTCGAAATGCCGACGACGATCGTGCGCGAAATCATCTACACCGAACCCGCCGTCAAGGGCGACACCTCGGGCAAGGTGCTGAAGCCGGCCAAGCTGTCGACCGGGGCCGAAATCCAGGTGCCGATTTTCGTCGCCATCGGCGACAAGATCGAGATCGACACCCGCACCCACGAGTACCGCGGCCGCGTCTGACGCGGGCCACGCACCGCGCAGGACCGGCGGCCGCGCCGCGGCGTCAGCGCGTGTGCTTCAGCGTGTGCAGGTAGGCGACCACGTCGTCGGCCTGCGCCACGCTCAGCGTGCCGGCCCAATGCGGCATCGGCGCATGCAGCGGCTTGCCGTTCTGGTCCAGGCCGAGTCGGATCGCACGCACGATCAGCGCATCGTCGCCGCGGTAGGTGCGCTCCAGGCCCGGCGCGCGCAGGTCGGCCGAGACGACACCGTGGCCGAAATGCACGCCACCGCTGCCGTCGGCGTGGTGGCACATCACGCAATCGGCGTTGAACAGCGAGCGGCCAGCCGCGACTTCGGCCGGGGTCGACGCGTGTGCCCCATGCCATGCGGCGCCGAACAGCAGCAACGCCGCTGCCACGGTCCATCGATTCATCGCGCAACCCTCCAGTTCCGCCGCCGCCCCCGGTGGCGCCGCGCTCCGGGGACAATCTAACCTGACGCGAGCGCTTTGCACGTGTACAGACGTTAAATCCGTGTCATTGGAGCGGTTCGCAAGCGCGCTGCCCGGCGTTGCGTGGCACCCAGGTGCGCCGCGCACAGCGCGCAGCAGCGACCCGCCGAGCGCTGCGACGCGCGCGCACACCTCTCGGCAAACACAAGGCGTAGCTCACCATTCTCCAGCGCATCGTCGGCTCCCCAGAGGCATCCTTCGGATGGTCGAAATTGCGCCTTCAGTTTGACGCGAATGTTCGACACCCGACAAGGAACGATTTCACGAAAATGGCGCCGCCGCGCTTCCACCCACGCTGCCGCCAATGCCATCGAAGCCCGACTCGTCAGCGCGCGTCGCGCCACCTACCATCATCGATCGAAACGGGGTGCGGTGCGGTGCCGACCAGGTGCCGGCCAAGCGGAAAAACAATAGAGAAACATTCTCTCAGGGACGCTTAAGCCAGCACATGGAACATCTGTTCAATGGACATCACCCATGCATCAACAGCGCACTGGAGCCTCGACCAGATCGGCTACGAGCGCATCGACGTCGAGCGCGTACGCCCGCGTGACGAGCTTTTTCTGCTCGTCTGCAGCGCGTCGTTCATCGAAAGCGGCAGCGACACGTATACGCGCAATCTGATCGATTACTTCGCCGGCGACGCCGAGTTCGGCCACTGGCTGCAAGACCGCTGGGAGCCCGAGGAACTGCAGCACGGGCGCGCGTTGCGCACCTATCTTCAGCACGTCTGGCCCGACTTCGACTGGGACGCGGCGTACGCCGGCTTCTTCGCCGAGTACGCGCAGTTGTGCGTGGTCGAGGAGCTCGAGCCGACCCGCAGCCAGGAACTGGTCGCACGCTGCATCGTCGAGACCGGCACCACGACGTATTACCAGGCGCTGGCCGCACTGGCCGACGAGCCCGTGCTGCACGCACTCGCGTCGCGCATTCGCGCCGACGAAGTCGGCCATTACAAGCAGTTCTACCACCAGTTCCTCAAATACCGCGAACGCGAAGGGCTGGGCCGGGCGCAGGTCATCGCAGCGATCTGGCGCCGCGTCGCCGAACTTCGTCGCAGCGACAGCGACATCGCGCTGCGCCACGCCGCGGGTGCGCTGGGTGGCCGCGCCGAGGCGTTGCGCGATCAGCTCTACGCGACGCTTGCGCAGCGCTATCCGGTCGACCTCGCGGTGCGCATGGCGCTGAAGCCGCTGCGCCTGCGCGCCGGTCTGCAGCGCTGTGCCGAACGCCCGCTCGGCGCCGTGATGCGCCGCCTGATGCACTGAACCCGACTCGAGGCGCCCATGATGAACTCAGCCACCCTACCTCCCACGGCGCGCCGCGCCGCATTGAGCGAGCTCAGCCACGCCCAGCGCGTGCTCGCGCTGGCACGCCTGGGCCGCCTGGCCCCGATCGACGCGCTGCACCGCGCGGTCGACGCGGTCGACGTCGCCTGGTGCATGTTCGGCCGTACCCGCGTGCGCATCGCGCGCCAGGCGCTGGCCCAGCTCGAGCGCGGTCAACTGCCGCAGCGCCAGGGCTGCATCGACGCGGTGCGCGAGCTCGGCGCGCTGCTGGCCAGCGAAGCCCCGGCCTGACACGCATCGCGGTCGACGCGCTACGCTAACGCCATCGCGGCGCCGCCATGACGCGCCGCCCACGAAACAGAGGAGCGTAGCAATGAGTTGGACCCTGGCGCAGCGTGCGCATTCGATGAACCCATCGGTGATCCGGGAAATCCTGAAAATCACCGAACGCCCCGGCATCATCAGCTTCGCTGGAGGCTTGCCGTCGCCGCAGACCTTCCCGGTCGACGCGTTCGCCCAGGCCTGCGCCCGCGTGCTGCGCGACGACGGTCCGGCGGCGCTGCAGTACGGCGCCAGCGAAGGCCTGGCGCTGCTGCGCGAACAGGTCGCGGCGATGCTGCCGTGGCCGGTCGACCCGGCGCAGGTGCTGATCACGACCGGGTCGCAACAGGGGCTGGACCTGGTCGCCAAGGTGCTGATCGATCCGGGCAGCCGCGTGCTGGTCGAGAACCCGACCTATCTGGGCGCGCTGCAGGCGTTCGCGCCGATGCAGCCGCATTTCGATGCCGTCGCCGGCGACGACGACGGCGTCGACCTGTCGGCACTGCGCGCGGCCGCCGCGCGCGGCGAGCCGGCGCGCTTCATGTACCTGCTGCCGAACTTCCAGAACCCGACCGGACGCACGATGAGCGAGTCCGCCCGTGTCGCCTTGCTCGACACGGCCGACGCGATCGGGCTGCCACTGGTGGAGGACAACCCCTACGGCGAGCTCTGGTTCGACGCGCCGCCGCCGGCGCCGCTGAGCTCGCGCCGCCCCGCGTCGTGCATCTACCTCGGCTCGTTCTCCAAGGTGCTGTCGCCGGGCCTGCGGCTGGGCTTCCTGGTCGCGCCGCCGGAGCTGTACCCGAAGCTGCTGCAGGCCAAGCAAGCGGCGGACTTGCACACGCCGAGCTTCAACCAGCGCATGGTCGCCGAAGTGCTGCGCGATGGCTTCCTCGAGCGCCACGTGCCGACGATCCGCGCGCTGTACCGAGCGCAGCGCGACGCGATGCTCGACGCGCTGACGCGCGAAATGCGCGGCCTCGACGTGCAATGGAACCGGCCCGCCGGCGGCATGTTCCTGTGGGCGCGGCTGCCCGCCGGGATGGACGCGGCGACGCTGCTGCCGCACGCGGTCGAGCGCGGCGTGGCCTTCGTGCCCGGTGCGCCGTTCCACGCCGGCCACGCCGATCCGCGCACGCTGCGGCTGTCCTTCGTCACCGCGACGCGCGAACAGATCGACCAGGGCATCGCCCGCCTGGCCGCCGCGGTGCGCGCCTGCGCGCCGCGCGCGGCCGCCTGAGCCGGCCCGCCGCGCGGCGGCCGACGCCTCAGCTCGGCTCGATCAGCAGCTCGCGGCGCCCGTCGCGGTGCTCGAGCCGCTGGCCCGCCGTGCGCAGGCGGCGGTCGACCAGGTAGTCGTAGGTCGCGCGCGCGGCGGCAAGCTGCGCCAGGTCGAGCTCGAGCGTGTGGCGGCATTCGCCGCCGCCGGCCTCGAACAGCAGCCGGCCGAACGGGTCGACCGCGGCGCTGCCGCCGGCGAACACCATGCCGTCGGGGCCGGCACCGACGCGGTTGGCCATCACCGCAAAGACCTGGTTCTCCTGCGCGCGCGCCATGATCGCGGTGCGGTGCACCGCACCGTAGGGCTCCATATTGCCGTTGGTCACCAGCAGCAACTGCGCGCCGAGTTCGGCCAGCGCGCGTGCGCCTTCGGGGAACTCGATGTCATAGCAGATCAGCAGCCCGATGCGAACGCCGCGCCACTCGACGGTGGCGTAGCGGTCGCCCGCAAGCACGGCGCCGCGTTCGGCGACCCACAAGTGGGTCTTGCGGTAGCTGAGCGCGACGCCGTCGGGCGTGACCAGCGCGGTCGTGTTGTAGAACCGCCCGCCGTCGCGCTCGACCAGTCCGATCACCACCGCGACGTCGCGCTCGCGCGCCGCGGCGGTGATCGCGCGCAGCGCCGGGCCGTCGAGCGGCTGCGCGTGCGCGGCGCACTGCGCGGCGTCGAGGAAGCCGGTCAGGTGGGTTTCCGGAAAGACGACGATGTCGGTGCCCGGCGCGCACGCGGCGACGTGCCGCAGCGCGCGCTGCAGGTTGTAGTCGACGTCGGCGTCGCGACCGCCGAGCTGGACGATGTCGATCTTCATGCTCAGCCGCAGCTGCCGATGTAGCCGCAGTTGTCGCAGCGGTCGCAGCCGTCGACGCGGCGCAGGAACGGGCCGCCGCACTCGGGGCACACGCGCCCGCTGGCCAGCAGGTCGGGCTCGGGGCCGAGTTCGTCGAGCTCGACGCGCAGCCCCTCGGGCAGCAGCGCGCGCTGCACCAGGCGCTCGATCGTCTGCTCGCGGCCGTCGTCGCGCAGGAAGCCACGGCGCTTGAGCATTTCCTGCAGCGCGTAGGCGATCGCGGCGACTTCGGACTGGTGGAAGCGCGGCGCGCGCGAGCCGTCGGACTTGACCACTTCGCCGCAGCGCACCGGCCCCTTGTCCCACACCACTTCGCGCATGTTCAGCAGCGACTTCGCCACCGAGCCGCCCGAGCGCGCGACCAGCGACAGCAGGCGCATGTTCGACGCGATCCACTGCTGGCCCTCGTCGCGCTGGCCGGCCGGCATGAAGAACTCGATCGGGCGCTCGATGCGCACCGCGCGGCCGTCGACGCGGCCCTGCACTTCGGCGAACGAGATCGACAGGTAGACCGTCTTGCCGCCTTCCGGGGTCATGTAGCTGACCTTGCTCGTCACCGCCTGCAGGTCGCCGGACGGGCGCCCCTCGATGCGCCGCGTCAGCGGGTCGACGTCACCGGGCACTGCCGCCGGAGCCGCGGCCGGCGCCGGCGTCGGCGCGGTCTGCAGCACGGCGCCGAGCACCGCGTTCGGGCGGTAGGTCGCCAGCCCCTTCAGCCCGGCCTCCCAGGCCAGCATGTACAGGTGCTTGAAGTCGTCGAACGGATAGTCGGCCGGCACGTTGACGGTCTTGCTGATGCTGGTGTCGACGTAGGGCTGCACAGCGCCGAGCATGCGCATGTGGTCGGCCGCGCTCATTTCCAGCGCGGTGACGAACTGCGGCGGAAGGTTGTCGACGTCGCCGCCGCGCGCGCGGTACAGGCGCCACGCGTGGTCGGCGACTTCGTATTCGCGCTTGCTGTCGTCGGCCATGCGCTTGCGCCGCGTGTACACCCACGAGAACGCCGGCTCGATGCCGTTGCTGGCGTTGTCGGCGAACGCCAGGCTGATGGTGCCGGTCGGCGCGATCGCCAGCAGGTGCGAATTGCGGATGCCGTGGCGCGCGATGCGCTCGCGCAGATCCTCGGGCAGGCGCGACGCGAAGCCGCTGGCCAGGTAGGCATCGGCATCGAACAACTTGAACGCGCCTTTTTCCTGCGCCAGCTCGACCGACGCCGCATACGACGCGTCGCGCATCGCCTCGGCCACTTCGGCGGCGAAGCCGCGCCCCTCGTCGCTGTCGTAGCGCAGCCCGAGCATGATGCAGGTGTCGCCCAGGCCGAGGAAGCCCAGGCCGACGCGGCGCTTGTTCATCGCCTCCTCGTACTGCTGCGGCAGCGGCCAGTAGGTCACGTCGAGCACGTTGTCGAGCATGCGCACCGCCACGCGCGCGACCGCGGCGAAGGCTTCCGTGTCGAAACGCGCGCCGGGCTCGAACGGATCGCGCACGAAGCGCGTCAAATCGATCGAGCCCAGGCAGCAGCAGCCGTAGTCGGGCAGGAACTCCTCGGCGCACGGGTTGGTCGCCTCGAAGGTTTCGCAATAGTGCAGGTTGTTCTCTCGATTCGCCGTGTCGAGGAACAGGATGCCCGGCTCGGCGTGGTCGTAGGTGCAGTGCATGATCTGCTCCCACAACGCACGCGCGGCGACGCGGCGATAAACCCACTGACCGTCGCCGCGCTGATGGGCGCCGGCCTCGATCTGGTCGTCGCCGGGGCGCGCTTCATGCACCAGGTCGATCTCGGCGTCGTCGCGCACCGCGGCCATGAACGCGTCGCTGACGCCGACCGACAGGTTGAAGTTGCGGAACGCGCCGCCGTCCTTGGCGTGGATGAACGACTCGATGTCCGGATGGTCGATTCGCAGCACGCCCATTTGCGCGCCGCGCCGGCTGCCGGCCGACTCGACGGTCTCGCACGAGGCGTCGAACACGCGCATGAACGACAGCGGGCCGCTGGCGCGGCTTTGCGTGCTGCCGACGTGGGCTCCGGCCGGGCGGATGCGGCTGAAGTCGTAGCCGACGCCGCCGCCTCGGCGCATCGTCTCGGCCGCTTCGGCCAGCGCCTTGTAGATGCCGGGCTTGCCGTCGCGCTCCTCGGACACCGCGTCGCCGACCGGCTGCACGAAGCAGTTGATCAGCGTCGCCTCGAGCCGCGTGCCGGCGGCCGACATGATCCGGCCGGCAGGCACGAAACCGGCCTCGAGCGCTTCGCGGAAACGCACTTCCCACGCCGCCGGGTCGGCTTCGACCTGCGCCAGTGCGCGCGACACGCGGGCGGCGATGTCGGCAAAAGTGCGTTCGTTGCCTTTCGCGTACTTCTCGGCGAGAACGTCCAGACTGATTTCCTGCGCTTGCATCCGTGTTTCTCCAGTGGCGCCAGTGGCGCCGGATGGTTCAATTTAGGCTTCGTCGTCCGACCCTGTTTCGACCTCGGTCAAGCCGAGCAGCGCTTGCGCCGCATCGCCGGACAGGGCCTCGACGGCCTTCAGTTGTCGCCCCATCGCGCGCGTGCGAACTTCGGCCGCGCCGATGGAGTTATTGGCTTCTTCGAGCTTTTTGCGCACTTTTGTGAGCACCTCGCCGAACTTGCCGAATTCTGTCTTGACCGCGCCGAGCACCCGCCAGACCTCGGTCGAACGTTGCTGCAACGCCAGCGTGCGAAACCCCATTTGCAGGCTGCTCAGCAGCGCCAGCAGCGTGGTCGGGCCGGCCAGCATCACGCGGTGTTCGCGCTGCAGCGCCTCGACCAGGCCGGGGCGCCGCAACGCCTCGGCGTACAGCCCCTCGGTGGGCACGAACAGGATGCCGAAATCCGCCGTGTACGGCGCCGCCAGGTATTTGGCCTGGATCGTCCGCGCCTCGTCGCGCAGGCGCTGCTCGAGCGCCTTGGCCGCCGCCTCGGCGGCGTCGCGGTCGGCGCGCTGCTGCGCGTCGAGCAGGCGCTCGTAGTCCTCGCGCGGGAACTTGGCGTCGATCGGCAGCCACAACGGGCCGTCGTCCTGTCCCGGCAGGCGCACCGCGAACTCGACGCGGGCGCCGCTGCCCGGCACCGTCTCGACGTTGGCCCCGTACTGCTCGGGCGTGAACACCTGCTCGAGCAGCGCGGCGAGCTGGATCTCGCCGAACACGCCGCGCACCTTGACGTTGGAGAACACGCGCTGCAGGTCGCCGACGCCCTGCGCCAGCGTGCGCATCTCGCCGAGGCCCCGATGCACCAGCTCGAGCCGCTCGGCGACCTGGCGGAAGCTCTCGCCCAGGCGCTGCTCGAGCGTGGCGTGCAGCTTCTCGTCGACGGTCACCCGCATCTGCTCGAGCTTGCGCTCGTTGTCGCTTTGCAGTTCGCGCAGGCGCTGCTCGACGGTGGCGCGCATTTCCGCCAGGCGTCGCTCGGTGGTCGAGCGCAAGGTCTCGAGCTGCTCGTTGAGGGTGCGCGCGGCCTCGCCCTGCTGGGCCGTCGACAGCTGCTGCCACTGCGCCCACTGCGCGCTCTGCTCGGCGCGCAAGCCCTGCGCGGCGCCCAGCACCTCAATGCGCAGCTCATGCTCGACGCGATCGAGCTGCGCCGGCAGCGCGGCCAGCACGGCGTGCGTGCGGCGCTGGCCGGCGAGCGCGGCCAGCGCCGCGGCCAGCGCACCCAGCGCGGCCAGCGCCGCGATCGCGATCAGCGCCATGACCACCGATTCAGACCCCGGCCGCGGTCAGCGGCGCGCGCCCCTGCAGCACCGCGATCAGGTTGTCGACCGCGAGCTTGACCATCGCGCGGCGCGTCGGCACCGACGCGCTGGCGATGTGCGGCGTCAGCACCACGCGCGGCGCGCTCAGCAGCAGCGGGTTGACCGCCGGCTCGCCCTCGAACACGTCGAGGCCGGCGGCGCCGATGTGGCCGCCGTGCAGCGCCGCCGCCAGCGCCGCCTCGTCGACCACGCCGCCGCGGGCGACGTTGACCAGCGTCGCCCCGGGGCGCATCTGCGCCAGCTGCGGCGCGCCGATCAGATGGCGCACCGCCGCGCTGTACGGCAGTGCAAGCAGCACGTGGTCGCTCTCGCCGAGCAGCTCGGGCAAGGTGCGCCAGGCCGCGCGGTGCTGCGCCTCGAGCGCGTCGCTCAGCCGGTGGCGGTTGTGATAGAGCACGCGCATGCCGAAGCCGTGCGCGGCGCGACGCGCGATCGCCTGGCCGATGCGCCCCATGCCGACGATGCCCAGCGTGGTGCCGTGCACGTCGGCGCCGGCGAACAGCCCGTAGGACCATTTGACCCAGCGTCCCTCGCGCAGGTAGCGCTCGGCGTCGGCGATCTGGCGCGCCGCCGCGAGCAGCAGGGCGAAGCCGAAATCGGCGGTGGTCTCGGTCAGCACGTCGGGCGCGTGGGTGACGACGACGCCGCGCGCGGCACAAGCGGCCAGATCGATGTGGTCGACGCCGACCGTCATCGTGCTGACCACGCGCAGCTGCGGGCAGGCGTCGAGCAGCTCGGCGTCGATGCGCTCGCTGTTGGTGATGAAGGCGCCGTGCTTGTCGGCCAGGCGCACGCGCAGCTGCTGCGGCGTGTCGATGTGGTCGTCCGCGGTGTACTCGACGTCGGCCACCGATTCGAGTTCGGCGAGGATGTCGGCAAAGGCGGCGCGAGCGACCAGCACCCGCGGTCGCGCAGTCGATTCGTGCATCGGTTTATCCACTATGGACGTTTCGGAACTGCGGCGCGACCGCCGCAGCCGGCACTTTAGCAGGCTGGCGCGAGATTGGAGGCGCTCGCGTCGCGAGGCGCTCAATCGACCGCGAAGCGCACGAAATCGCTCACCGCCATGCGTTCGGTGCACAAGGCATTTTCCGGCGCGGCCTCGTCGGCCCACCCCAGCGCCATGCCGCACACCAGCTGCTGCGACGCCGGCAGTTCGAGCTCGTCGGCGATCAGCCGGTGGAAGCGGCAGAACGCCGCTTGCGCGCAGGTGTCGAGCCCGCGCGCGCGCGCGGCGATCATCAAGGTCTGCAGGAACATGCCGTAGTCGAGCCAGCTGCCCTGGTTGAAGACGCGGTCGATGGTGAAGATCAACCCGACCGGAGCGTCGAAGAACGCGTAATTGCGTCGGTGCTGGTCGTGCATCGCATCCTTGTCACCCTTGGCGATGCCGAGCAGGCGGTACAGGTCCCAGCCGACCTTGCGTCGGCGCTCGACGTAGGGCGAAGTCCACTCGCTGGGGTAGTAGTCGTAATCGGAGACATGAACCGCTACGTGCCCGGGGTCGTCGTACGCCGCCTGCAAGCGCTCGACCAGGCGCTGGCGCGCCGCGCCGAGCAGCACATGCACGCGCCAGGGCTGCACATTGGTGCCCGACGGCGCACGCGCGGCCAGCCGCAGCAGGTCCTCGACGACCTCGCGCGGCACCGGGTCGGGACGGAAGCGACGCACCGAGCGGCGCGTCGCGATCGCGGCCTCGACGGCCGCCGGCATCGGTTCTGCAGTCATCGCCGCAGTGTAACGACGCTTTTTTTGATGCACTGCACAAAAAAGTTCTTGACAGCCTGAAAACGGGGTCTAGAATTCGTCTTGTGCGCCGCAACATCGAAGCGGTGTGCAGCACGATCGGTGTCATGGAGATGTCTTGTTTCCGGGCCAGAATCGTGCACGCCTACCGTTCAACCGCAGGAGCCCATGATGATGACCCCGGATCAACTGATCGCCGCCCAGAAGTCGCAAGTCGAAACCCTGTTCGCGCTCGGCGCCAAGGCCGTCGAAAGCCTCGAGAAAATGCTCGAGCTGAACATCCAGACGATGAAGGCGACGCTGCACGAAACGTCCGACGCCGCGCTGAACGCGCTGGCCGCGAAGGATCTGCAGGAACTCGCGTCGCTGCAGCCGGGCCTGACCCAGCCGGTGACCGAGAAGCTGCTGGCGTATTCGCAGCACGTCTATGAAATCGCGTCGGGCACGCAAGCCGAATTCGCCAAGGCGATCGAAACCAACGCTGCCGACATGCACAAGAAGGTGCAGGCCATGGTCGACACCGCGGTGAAGAACGCGCCGGCCGGTACCGAAACCGCGGTCGCGATCATGAAGAGCGCGCTGAGCGCCGCCAACAATGCCTACGACTCGGTGCAGAAGGCCAGCAAGCAGGCTGCCGAAGTCGTCGAAGCCAACTTCAACACGGTGACCAGCAGCGCGCTGAAGGCCGCGCAAACGACCACGCCGCGCAAGCGCAACGCCGCCTGAGCGTCACCCGCCGGGCCCGGCCCGGCCGTTCCGATTGTCTCCTCGGTACTTTCCAAAGTACCTTTCAAACCGGTCAGCCCCCTGACCGGTTTTTTTTCGCCTGTGGTCAGCGCAACGAGCGGTGCGCGCCGATGTACAGCAGGAACACGACGACCAGCAGCACGCAGCCCCAGACCCAGGCCGGCAGCAAGCGCCAGACGCGCTCGCCGAGACTGCGCGGCGCCGGATGCTCGCCGCGCAGCACGCGCTCGAAACGGGCGAAGAATTCGCCGATCAAGGTTTTCAGCGCGTCCTCGACCTGGCCGCGTCCGAGCTGGGCCAGCCGACCGCCGACTTCGACCTCGCCGCGATAGTTCAGCATCGTGCCGCCGTCGTCGGGCTGCAGCGCGATCAGCGCATGGCCGATGCCGAAGCCGCCCTTCCCGCCGCTGCCGCTGAAACGCAGCACGTAGCTGTGCGGCGGATCGACGTCCTCGAGCCGCAGCTCGCTGCTGAAGCGCGTGCGGTGCGCGGCGACGTCGAGCTCCTGCACGACTTCGAAGCGACCGTCGCCGCGCGCTTCCAGTTCGACGCAGCCGGGAATGCAGGCGCGCAGCATGCGCGTCGCGTTCAACGCGCTCCACGCCTGGTCCGGCGGCAGCGGCAGCCGGTGTTTGCCCGAAACCTCCATGGTGGCCTCCTCGGTCCGCGTCAGTCGCGGTGCACGCCGAGCACGATCGTCGTGTCGGCGATGAATTCGTAATCGGGCACCGGCATGTTGTCGGGTGCCGGCATGTCGCGCCAGACGCGCGCGGCCAGGTCGTACAGCGAGCCGTGGCAGGGGCAGGCGAAGCCGCCGGGCCAGTGCTGCGGCAGATCGCCACCGCCGTTCAGCCGCAGCTCGGGCACGCAGCCCAGATGCGTGCAGACGTTGCTGAAGACGAGGAACTCGGGCCGCAGCGAGCGCCAGCGGTTGCGCGCCCACGACGGGGTCGTGCCGCGCAGCGACATCGGATCGGCCAGATGCTGTTCGCCGCGGGCGAGCGCGTCGAGCATCGCCGGCGTGCGCCGCAACACCCACACCGGCATGCCGCGCCAGCGCAGCACCCGATGCTCGCCGGGCGCGAGCTGGCCGAGCTCGACGCGCCTGGCGCCGCCTTGCAGGCGCGCCAGCGCGCCCGGCGCCATCGAACCGAGCAGCGGCACGACCGCACCGACGCCACCGAGCCCGCAAGCGGCACCGGTGGCCAGCAGCAGATTGCGTCGTGCGCATGGCATCACCGACCTCCTCGCCGCGAGCCTCACCGGCCCGCGTCGGAGCCACTATAGGCGGCGCACCGGCGCTGCGCGACGATGCCCCTGCACCGCTCGCGGGCACGTGCGACGCCGCCGCAAGGCCTCAGCCAGGCGAGGCGAGGCGGCGGTCAAGTTCGTCGAGCAAGGCCAGCAGCGCGGCGCTCAACGGCATCGCGACGCCGCCGCGGCGGCCGAGCTCGACCGGCGCGCCGAGCAGCGCCTGCACTTCGAGTCGGCGACCGCGCTCGACGTCCTGCAGCGTCGACGGCTTGATCGCACCGATGCCGCGCGCGATCGCCACGCGCTGCTCGACGTCGACCAGCGGCGTGCAGCCACAGGCGCGCGTGGCTGCGATCATTTCGTGCATCACGCCGCGCACCAGCTCGAGCAGCGCCGGGTTGGCGCAGATCTGGTCCATGCGCGTGCGCGCCAGCGCGGCCACGGCGTTGAACGAGGCGTTGCCGATCAGCTTCATCCAGATCGCATCGCGGATGCGCGCGCTGACCTCGACCTCGCAGCCGGCCGTGCGCAGCTCGGCGGCCAGCGCGTCGACGCGCGCGCTGGCGCAATGCCTTGGCTCGCCGACGACGTAACGGTAGTGGCCGTTGGCGCGGATCACGCCGGGGGCGACGACCTCGGCGGCGGCGTGGACCACGCAGCCGACGATGTGTCGCGTGTCGAGCGCCGCCGCCAGCGCGCCGTCGGCGTCGAGGCAGGCGATGCGCGCGGGGCCGCCGGCGGCGGCGCGCGCCAGCGGCGAGTCGTCGCCGTCGAAATACCACCAGGGGATGCCGTTGAGCATCGGCAGCACGACGCTGTGCGGCTGCAACAGGCCGCCGACGCGCGGCAGCAGCGGCGCCAGCTGGTGCGCCTTGACGCCGAGCACGACCAGGTCCTGGGCGCCGAACGCCTCCGGCGCGTCGCTGGCCGACACGCGCGCGACCAGGCGTCGGTACGGGTCGAGCAGCGTCAGCCCGTCGCGCCGTATCGCCTCCAGCTGCGCGCCGCGCGCGACCACTGCGACTTCGTGTCCGGCCGCGGCCAGTTTCACCGCCAGCGCGCCGCCGACCGCGCCGGCGCCGACGATCAAGGCCTTCATGCCCCTTCCCTCCCGGTGGCGTGTCGCGCTTGCCGAATCGGGCCGCGACCCCGCGTCACGATGGTAGACGCGCGCTGCGCCGACGGCGGCACAATCGGGCCGATGGATCCCATCGATTCGTTCCGCCGGGTCGTCCTCGGCCGCCAGTTCGCCAGCGGCGTGGTCGCCGCCGCCGGCCTGCTGCTGTTCGCCTGGATCGGCGCCGCACTCGGCGGCGCCGCGCTGGCGCTGCCGCTGGGCAGCGGCGCGCTGACCGTCGGCTTCGCCGACCAGCCCGGCCCGCCGGCGGCGAAACTGCGCGAGCTGGGCTTCACCTGCGCGGCGTCGACGCTGGCCTTCGCGCTGGTCTGGGCCAGCGATGCCTGGCCGTGGTCGCAGCTGATCGTCGTGCCGCTGCTCGGTTTCGCCGGCGGCATGGTCGCGCTGTGGGGCAAGCGCGCACTGCCGATCAGTTTCAGCGTGCTGTTCATCACCGTCGTCACGCTCGGCGCGACGCCGCCGGCGTCGGCTTCGACCTGGGGCGCCGGTGTCGCGCTGTTCGGCGCCGGCGGTGCCGCCTACATCGGCTGGGCGCTGGCGCTGGGCGCGGCGCTGCGCGCGCGCACGCGCCGCGTCGCGCTGGCCGAACTGCTCGACGCGCTGGCCGCGTACCGGGAATGGCAGGCGCGCTCGTGGCTGAGCGACGCCGACGACTCGACGCCGCGCGGCATGGCGCTGCTCGAAGCGACCAACGACGCGCTGCAGTCGGCGCGCGACCTGGTGCTGCGCGAAGCGCGCGACGCCTCCGAGGTGATCGACGTGCGCATGCTGCTCGAGCTGCTCGACCTGTTCGAGGCGGCGCTGGCGGCACAGACCGACGTGGGGGTTCTGCGCGCAGCCTTCGACGGCACGCCGATTCCCGACCACATCGCCGCCGGCAGCCGGCGCAGCGCGGACGCGCTGCACGCGCTGGCGCGCGCATTGCGCCAGGCCGGCGCCAGCGCGCGGCCGGCGGACGCGGCGCCGTGGCACGCGGTGGCCGCCGCCGCGCAGGCGCTGCGCGCCGCGCACGACACAGCGGCGCTGCGCCAGGCGTGCACCGCGCTGGATTCGCAGCTGCACACGCAGCGCGCGATCGACACGCGGGTCGATCGCCTCGGCCAGCTGCATGATGCGCGCGCCAGCGCCGCCGACGCGGCGCCGATCATCGGCGATGTCGAGTCCTTCGTCAGCCCGCTGCGTTACCCGCCGCGCCAACTGCTGGGCCACCTGCGGCTGCGCTCGCCGATCCTGCGCCACGCGCTGCGCCTGGCGCTGGCGTTTGCCGCCGCCCTGCTGCTGGCGCGCGCGCTGTTCGCCACGCAAAGTCACGACTACTGGATCCTGCTGACCATCGCAGTGATCCTGCGGCCGAATTTCAGCGTCACCCGCCAGCGGCTGAAGGACAGGTTGATCGGCACTTTGCTCGGCTGCCTGGCGGTCGCGCTGCTGCTGCCGCTGGCGCCGCCGCTGTGGCTGCAGCTCGCGCTGCTGGCCGTCGCGATGGTGCTGACGCGCACCTTCGCGACCACGCATTACCGCTACGCGGCGCTGGCCGCGTCGGTCATGGCCCTGTTGCTGGTGCGGCTGCTGGACGACGGGGCACAGGCGCTGATCGCGCAGCGCCTGCTCGACACCGCGGTCGGCGGCGCGCTGGCCTGGGGCTGCAGTTACCTGCTGCCGAACTGGGAGTCTCACGACGTGCCGCGCCTGCTCGACGCGCTGCTGCGCGCGCAGCGCGCCTACGCCGCCGCCGTGCTGGCGCCGCAGGCCGGCGCCGAGGACGCCTTCCGCGTGCCGCGCAAGCAGCTGTTCGACACCCTGGCGGCGTTGGGCGGTGCGCACGCGCGCATGCTCGAGGAGCCGGCGCGGCGGCGCGCCGCGCTGCCGCTGCTGGGCGAACTGATGCAGCACGGCTATCTGCTCGGCGCGCACCTGGCCACTTTGCGCGTGCTGCGCGCGCAGCGCCAGCGCCGGCTCGGCGCGGCGCAGATCGAGGCGATGATGGCGCCGGTGCGCGACGCGGTGGCGCAGCGACTCGACCCGGCGCTGGCGCCGCCGGCGCCGCCGCCGGCAGCGCCGGCCGCGGCCGATCCGCTGCAGCGGCGCCTGAATCTGGTGGTCGCTGCGGCCGCGCGCGCACGCCGGCTGGCCGACGAGCTGCGCGCGACCGCCGCGGCGTGACGCGCGCCGGCCGCGGCTCAGCCGGCCAGCAACTCGCGCAGCGCTCCGGCGAGCGGCTGCGCCACTTCGGCCATCAGATCGTGGCCGCTGTCGAACAGCGTCAGCTGCGGCTGCGGCAGCGCCTGCTGCAGCGACTGCGCGGCGCTCGGCGGCGTCATGCGATCGTGCTCGCCGAGCAGCAGCGCGCAGCGCGCGCGCACCTGCGCGGCGCGCTGCGGGGCTTCGGTGTAGGCGTCGCAGGCGGCCAGGTCGAGCGCGATCAGATTGGCGTCGCCGCCGCCACGCTGCACTTCACGCATCTGTTCGAGGTCGCGCGCGGCGCGCTCGGCCGGCGCGTCGGCGCGCTGTGACCACGCGGCCACGCGCTGCAGCGCCTCGTCGGGTTGCTGGCGCGCCAGCTCGAGCAGCCGCGGCGCCACGCGCATCGGCGCGGCGCTGCCGACCAGCGCCAGGTGGCTGACGCGCTGCGGCGCCAGCGCGGCGGCGTGCAGCGCGATCAGCGAACCCATGCTGTGGCCGGCCAGCGCGCAGCGCGCCAGCCCGCAGGCGTCGAGCAGGCGCAGCAGCCACTGCGCCTGCGCGGCGATGTCGCCCAGCGCCGGCCCGGCGCTGGCGCCATGCGCCGGCAGGTCGGGCGCGTACAGCGCGATGCCGCTTTCGCGCAGCGCGTCGATCACCGGCGCCCAGGCGCGGTGATCGTGGCAGGCGCCGTGCACCAGCACCAGCGCGGCGTCGCCGGCTCCGGCGGTCTCGACGTGGACGGCAGCGCCGTCAATCAGGCATTGCATGTTGGCTCCTCTCGAATTCTTCACGGACGGGCTTGCAACGCGGGCGTTCGCGCCGCTGTTCGCCTGGCGTCCCCGGGGCGCGTCGGCTATATTGGCGGGAACATGCCCGACCGGGCTTCGTTCAGCACGTAGCGCGTACACAGGAGACCGCGATGCAAGTCAGCGATATTTTGCGCGTCAAGGGCGGCACGCTGTTCACGGTCGCACCCGACACCGAACTGCTCGAGGCCACGCGCACGATGGCGCAGCACGACGTCGGCTCGCTGGTCGTGATGGACGGCGGGCGCCTGGCCGGCATGCTGACGTTCCGCGAAGTCATCGTCGCGCTGGCCGACGCCGACCCGTCGCAGCTGCGCGTCGACGGCGTGATGCAGCGCCAGCCGGTGCACTGCAGCCCGGACACGACGGTCGACGCGCTGCGCCGGCTGATGCTCGACAGCCACACGCGCTACATCCCGGTGATGGACGGCGCCACACTGCTGGGCGTGCTGTCGTTCCACGACGTGGCGCGCGCGGTGGTCGAGGAGCAGGACTTCGAGAACCGCATGCTCAAGGCCTACATCCGCGACTGGCCGCAGGACGAGGCCGGCGCGCCGACCGCCCAGTAATCCGGTCGCCCGGTGGCCGCGCCACGGCCACCGGCACGCAGCGCGCGGTGACGACGGGACGGTACACTAGCATCGACGTCTGGCGCCCGGTTGCGCCGCCCGCTGCGCATGTCGACGCCCACCCATCTGCTCTATTTCCACGGCTTCCGTTCGTCGCCGGCTTCGGCCAAGGCGCGGCAGGTCGCTGCGCGCCTGGCCGAGCTGGCCGACGCGCCGCGCTGGCTGTGCCCGCAGCTGCCCGCCTCGCCGCGCGATGCGATGGCCGCGGCGACCGCGTTGCTCGACGGCGTCGACCCGCGCGGCATCGCGCTGATCGGCAGCTCGCTGGGGGGGTACTACGCCGCGGCGCTTGCTGCGCGCCTGGGCTGCCGCGCCGCACTGCTGAACCCGGCGGTCGACCCGGCGCGCGACCTCAGCGCTCGCATCGGCACGCAAAGCTGCTGGCACGAGCCGCAGCTGCGCTTCGAATTCACCGCGCGCCACGTCGACGAGCTGCACGCGATCGACCCCGGCGAGCCTGATGCGAAGGCCGCGTCGCGCCTGCTGGTGGTCGTCGCGCGCGACGACGAAGTGCTCGACTGGCGCGAGATGACGCAGCGCTACCGGCACGCCAAGCTGCGCGTGGCCGAGCACGGCGGTCACGCGCTCGATGACTTCGCCCAACACCATCTCGACGCGGTGCTCGACTTCCTCGGCATCGCGATTCCGCCCTCGAAAACCGACCGATAAGGACCCCATGACGCGTCTGCAACACAAGATCGCGCTGATCACCGGCGCCGCCCAGGGCATCGGACTGGCCACCGCGCGCAAGTTCACGCGCGAAGGCGCCACCGTCGTCGTCTGCGACCGCGACCCCGCCGCGGTCGACGCCGCGGTCGCCGAGCTGCACGCGATCGCCCCCGGCGCCTGGGGCCAGGCCTGCGACGTGACCCGCCGCGACCAGGTCGACGCGCTGGTCGCCGCGATGCACGCGCGCCACGGCCGCGTCGACGTGCTGGTCAACAACGCCGGCATCACGCGCGACGCGCGCCTGGTGAAGATGACCGTCGAGCAGTTCGACGCGGTGATCGACGTCAACCTGCGCGCGGCCTTCCACTGCGCGCAGGCGGTCGCGCCGGGCATGATCGAGCGCGGCGCCGGGGTCATCCTGAACGCGTCGAGCGTGGTCGGCATCTACGGCAATTTCGGTCAGACCAATTACGCGGCGAGCAAGGCCGGAGTGATCGGCTTCACCAAGACCTGGGCGCGCGAGCTGGGGCCGAAGGGCGTGCGTGTCAACGCGGTGGCGCCGGGCTTCGTGCGCACCCACATGCTCGACACGATTCCCGAAGAGGTCATGCAGGCGATGCGCGAACGCGTGCCGCTGCGGCGGCTTGCCGAACCCGACGAGCTGGCCAACGTCTACGCCTTCCTGGCCAGCGACGAGGCCAGCTACGTCAACGGCGCCGTGCTCGAAGTCGGCGGCGGCATGACCGTCTGAGGCCGGGTGGACAACGTGACTTACGTGCTGTTCGAGGATTCCGGCAAGCTGTCCACCGCGCGCGTGCTCAGCCAGGCCGACACGTCGATGCAGGTCGAGCTGGGCAGCGGCCGGCGGCAGAAGATCAAGGCGCAGCAGGCGCTGCTGCAGTTCGCCGCGCCGGCGCCCGACGAGCTGCTCGGCTGGGCGCAGGCGCAGCAGGACGACATCGATCTCGACCTGCTGTGGGAATTCGCGCCGGACGACGAGTTCGGCTACCAGGACGTCGCCGCCGACTACTACGGCGGCTCGCCCGACGCGCCGCGACAGGCCGCAGTGCTGCTGCGCCTGCACGGCGCGCCGCATTACTTCCAGCGCCGCGGCAAGGGGCGCTTCCGCAAGGCCAGCCGCGAAACCGTGCAGGCGGCGCTGGCCGGCATCAAGCGCCGCGCCGAAGCGCAGG
>JAJZHH010000118.1 GCA_021804595.1 Pseudomonadota bacterium | reverse complement strand
CCAAGGCGCTCGACGACCTCGACCACGGCGTGCGCGACAGCCTGGCCGACGTGCGCGAGCTGCTGCTGCACTTCCGCACGCGCACCCGCGACCAGGACATCGAACCGGCGCTGCGCATGACGCTGCACAAGTTCGAGCTGCAGGCCGGCGTCGAAGTGCGCGCCGACATCGAGGCCGACGGCGGCCCGCTGGCCGCCGACGTGCAGATCCAGGTGCTGCACATCGTGCAGGAGGCGCTGTCGAACGTGCGCAAGCACGCGCGTGCGCGCCGCGTCGACGTCGACGTGCGCAGCGTGCCGCGCTGGAGCTTCGAACTGCGCGACGACGGCGTCGGCTTCGACCCCGACGCGCCGCGCGCCGACCAGCACGTCGGGCTGCAGATCATGCGCGAGCGCGCCGCGACCCTCGGTGCCGCGCTGCTGGTGGCGTCACGCCCGGGCCAGGGCACGCGCGTGCGCCTCGAACTGGCGTCGACCGAGATGCCGCGCACCGCGGCCGAACTGGAACCCGAACATGACTGAGACCACCCGCATCCTGCTCGTCGACGATCACCGGCTGGTGCGCAGCGGCGTCCACGCGCTGCTCGCCGAAACCCCGGGGCTGCAGGTCGTCGGCGAAGCCGCCGACGCCGGCGAGGCGCTGCGCCTGGCCGCGCAGTTGCGACCCGACGTCGTGCTGCTCGACATCCACCTGCCCGGCGTCAGCGGCATCGACACCGTGCAGGCGCTGCGCGACGCGGCGCCGCGCGCGGCCGTGCTGATGCTGACCGTCAGCGACGACGCCGGCGACCTCGCGGCGGCGCTGCGCGCCGGCGCCCACGGCTACCTGCTGAAGACCTGCGACGCCGCCGAGCTGGTCGGCGCGGTGCAGCGTGCGCACCGTGGCGAGCTGGTCATCGGCAGCGAAATGGCGCCCAAGGTCGCCGCGGCCTTCGTCGCGCGCAGCCAGCCGGCCGACCCGATCGGCGCGCTGACGCCACGCGAGCGCCAGATCGGCGAAGCGCTGGCGCGAGGCGCCAGCAACAAGCTGATCGCGCGCGAGCTCGACATCGCCGAAACCACGGTCAAGGTCCACGTGCAAAGCATCCTGCGCAAACTCGGGCTGGGCTCGCGGGTGCAGATCGCGGTGGCCTTCGCCGCACGCCGCCCGCGCGACGGCGTACCCCCTGCGGACGACAAGGCCTAGTTCCGACGCAGGGGCGGCGCCCCTGCCGAAGGCCGATGGCGCGCGCCGGCGCGCACTCCTAGATTGGCGGACAACACAACCCCGGGCCAGGCCCGCGCGGCCACGCCCCCGCCACGGAGGACAAGTCCATGCCATCGCCATCCCGTGCCCAGGTCAGCGGCAGCGCGCAGCGCTCGCTGATCGGCGCGACCATAGGCTTTTTCATCGGCTTCGGCGCGGTCTCGCTGTTCGGCCCGACCGCCCAGAGCTTCATCAAGGTCATGCACCTGGTGCCGTCGCAGGTCGGTCTGCTGGTGGCGATGCCGATGCTGACCGGCTCGCTGCTGCGCATCCCGTTCGGCGCCTGGGTCGACCGCAACGGCGGCAAGAAGCCCTTCCTGGTGCTGCTGCTGGCGTCACTGGTCGGAATCGCCGGCCTGTACTGGATGCTGCTGACGCTGTACCCGGACCACCTGACCCAGGCGCAATACCCGTGGCTGCTGTTCTTCGGCGCGCTCGGCGGCTGCGGCATCGCGACCTTCTCGGTCGGCATCGGCCAGGTCGCGTACTGGTTCCCGAAAGCGCAGCAAGGCAAGGCGCTGGCGTTCTACGCCGGCTTCGGCAACACCTCGCCGGGGCTGGTCGCCATCATCCTGCCGCTGATCATCGCCTTCGGTGGGCTGTGGGTCGGTTACCTGGTGTCGCTGATCATCGTCGTCGGCGGCATCGGCCTGTACCTGCTGTTGGGCTACAACGCACCGTCGTTCCAGCTCGCGCACCCGCACGGCATGGCCGCGCGCGACGTCGAGGCCGCCGCGCGCCAGCACGGCCAGGAGCTGTTCCCGGCCGGCAGCATGATGCGTACGCTGCTCGACGCGGCCGGCAGCTGGCGCACCTGGCCGCTGGTCGGCCTGTATTTCACCTCGTTCGGCGGCTTCCTCGCGCTGACCGCGTGGCTGCCGATGTTCTGGGGCAGCTACTACCACGCGCCGCACTGGGTCGCACTCGGACTGACTGCGGGCTTCTCGCTGTTCTCGTCGATCATCCGCGTTCCCGGCGGATCGTGGTCCGACCGCTTCGGCGGCGAGCGCGTCGCGCTGCTGGCCTACCTGACGCTGCTGGTCGGCGCCACCGTGATGGCGACCTCGCAACAGTTCGGCCTGACCGTGCTCGGCGAGATCCTGGTCGGCGCCGGCATGGGCGTGGCCAACGCCGCGGTGTTCAAGCTGGTGCCGCACTACGTTCCCGACGCGGTCGGCGGCACCGCTGGCTGGGTCGGCGGGCTGGGCGCGCTGGGCGGCTTCGTCGTGCCGCCGATGCTCGGCCGCATCGCGCAGGCGCTGGGTCCGATCGGCTATGTGCGCGGCTACCTGGTCTACGTCGCGCTGGCGCTGCTGTGCCTGGCGCTGACCGGGCTGCTGCTGATGACACGCCACGGCGTGCGCAGCGCGACGCTGGCCGCCGCGCGCTGATCGTGGACAGCGCTGCCGCCTGCGCGCCGCACGTCGCGGCCCCGAACCGGGCGCCCGCCGCTGCCGACGGCGTCGTCGACGTCGGGCTCGAAGCGCGCGGCGCGCCATCGCCCATCACCTCGCTGCGACGCACGTCGCCGCCCCTCGCGCCGCCCCCCGCAAGCGGGACGGGCACCGCTGCGATCGCCGGCGACGCCGCCGCGACGCTGGCCTTGATCGCGTCGCGGCGCCAATGCAGCCCGCGGCGGCTGCACCCGCCCGGGCCGGACGCGGCGCAGCAGCGCGCGCTGTTCGGCGCCGCCGCCAGCGCGCCGGACCACGGCTGCCTGACGCCGTGGCGCTTCATCGTCGTGCCGGCTCAGCGCCGCGCCGCGCTCGGCGCCGCGTTCGCCGCGGCGCTGCTCGAACGCGACCCGCGCGCGGCGCCGGCCGACCTCGAGGCCGCGGCCGCGAAAGCGGCCCACGCTCCGTTCCTCGCCGTGGCGGTGACACGCGACGACGCGCTGGCGCCGGCCGACGAGCGCCTGCTGTCGCTCGGTTGCGCGCTGCAGAACATGCTGCTGGCCGCGCAGGCGCTGGGTTTCGGCTCCGGGCTGGTCAGCGGGCCGGCGCTGCGCGCCGCGGCGATGCGCCGGCTGCTGCGGCTGCGCGACGACGAGCGCGCGGTGTGCTTCGTCGCCGTCGGCAGCGTGCGTGAGCCGCGCGCGCCGCGCCCGCGCCCCCGCCCCGCGGACTTCGTCGATACGATCTAGGGATGCTGTTCAAAACTCGCGCGGCGCGCGGCGGCGGCTGGCGGGATGCGATGCCAGGCGCAAAACCCAAGGCAAGGCTGAACGCCTTGCCTGGTTTTGCAACGCCGCAGCGCGCCCGCCAGCCACCGCCCCGCAGGGTTCGGGCCAAAACGGGCGCCTGACCCACCTGTCGGCTTGCCTGTGCCACCGGCACAGGCTGCGCCGCCCAGGCAGGCCATGCATCCCGTTTTGACCTCGAACGCGCACCACGTGAGTTCTGAACAGCATCCCTAATCAGAAGTAGGCTTTCAGCACCAGCGCGACGACACCGGTCACGACGACACCGAGCATCCACTGCAGCAGCCGCAAGCGACCTTCGAGGTCGGTGAAACGCGTGTCGATCGCCGCGAAGCGCGTGTCGATGGCCGCGAAACGCGTGTCGATCGCCGCGAAGCGCTTGTCGATGGCCGCGAAGCGCGCATCCATTTTCAAGCTCAGCCGACTTTCCGACGCCGCCAATTCGCCGCGCAGCGCCGCTCCGAGCTCGTGCAATTCGCCGCGCAGCTTGGCTTCGAGCTTGTGCATCTCGTCATGCAGCTTCACCTCGAGCTCATGCATCTCGGTACGCAGCGCAGCGCCCATCTCGCTCATCTCGCCACGCAGCGCAGCACCCATCTCGCTCATCTCGCCGCGCAGTGCAACGCCCATCTCGCGCATCTCGGCGCGCAGCACGACGCCCAGCGCCTCGACGTCGCGGCGCAGCGCCACGTCGGCGAGGTTGGCATCGAACAGCTCGACCAGCGCCTGCGTCTGCGCTTGCGCCTGGGCGCGCGCGACGCCGGCTGCCTCCAGGCGGCTGGCGAACTTCAGTGTGTCGAAAATCAGTGCGGCCATGCGGCGATCTTGGCACGATCGGCCGCGCAAGCCAACCCTGCTGCGCTATGCGCCCAACACCGACGCGGACGCGCCGGGCGCAGGGCCGGCGCGGCTCGAACCCGCGCGGCTGCGCGCCGTCAGTTGTTGCGCGGCGCCACGCCGGCGCGCAACGCACGCGACGCCCGGCGCACGTGCCGCGACCAGTTCCAGATCACCTGCTGGTAGGGGCGCCACGTGTAGTTCAGCGGGAACACCGTGAAGTGGATCAGCCGCGTGAACGGAATCAGGCCGAAAATTGCGAAGGCCGACAGGATGTGCAGTTGCACGACGAGCGGCATCCCGGCCGCGATGTCGGCACGAGGCTGCAGCAGGAAAATCGAGCGCAGATAAGGCGTCAGCGCCGCGGCAAACCATGAACTGCCCCAATTGTCGAAGTACGCGATCGCCGGCCCGGTGACGAGCTGGAACAGCAGCAGCGCGTACAGCAGCACGTCGATGCGCGTCGTCACCGTGCGCAGCCGCGCGTCGCGCAGCCGACGCAAAATCAGCGCCAACAGCCCGAACAAGGCGCTGAGACCGAACGCGAACATCGTCCACTCGAGCACGAGCAGGCGCCACGGCTGGCCGTTCCAGGCCAGCACCGCCGAGGGAATCGCGAACGCCGCCAGGTGGCCGAGGAAGACGACGAACAAGCCCCAATGGAACGGCTGCGTGCCCCAGAACAGGCGCCGCGTCTCGAGGAACTGCGACGACAGCGACGTGACCTTGAAACCCAGGCGGCGCCAGCGGTACAGCCAGCCGATCAACAGCGCGGTCAGTGCGACATAAGGCAGGGTGGCGAAAAGGGCGTGTCGGAGGGTATCCATCTCAAGCTCCCAGCTCGGCCGCGGCGGCGCGGTCGTGGATCGGAATGAAGTTCTCGCTGGCGCGTCCGCTGCGGCGCTGCGGCACGCCGGGCCAGTCGGCCTCGAGCCGCAGCGCCAGCGCGCGCAGCAGTTCGCGGTAGGGGTTGCCGAAATGCAGCGCTTCCTGCAGCACCAGCTCGCCGCGCGCGGCCAGCGCGTCGAGCCGCGCGCGCAAGCGCGGTTCGTCGAAGTCGTCGAGCATCGCGCGCAGTGCCGGGATCAGCACCTGCTCGGCGAGTTCGTCGCGCACCTCGGCGTCGAGGCTGGGCAGCAGTTCGAGCACGTTGGCCAGATGGTCGGCGAGCTCGTCGCCGCAGTCGTGCCCGGCGCGGCGATGCTCGTCCTTCAAGCCGGCGAGGAACATGCCGCGCTTGTAGTCCTCGCCGAAGCGCGTGTAGCCGATTTCCAGGCTGCAGATCGCCTGCAGCTCGAAAGTCTTCAGGAACAGCTCCTCGCGCGCGGCCGGCGCCAGCGCGCCCAGCGCCGCGGCGGCGCGGCGCAGCGCCAGCGCGGCGTCGCCCGAGGCGCCATCGTCGATCGCCGCGACCGCGGCGTCGAGCGCCGCGTCGAGCGTCGCGTCGGGATAGCGCAGCAGCGGCGCGAAGCGTGGATAGGGTGCGACGTCCATCACAGCCCCCGCGCCGGTTTCTCGCGCAGCCCGAAGCCGGCGTTGCCCTTGCGGTCGTCGGTGGCTTCGATCAGCTCGGCGGCTTCCTCGCGATGCGCCGCCGGAATCACGAAGCGCTCCTCGTTCAGCGCCAGCGTGGTCAGGCGGAAGATCGCGTCGGCGGTGCAGGTGTCGACGCCGGCCTCCTCGAGCGCGCGCGTGACTTCAGCGTCGGGCAGATCGCCGACGGTGACCTGGCGGCGGTGCACTTTGACCGCCATCATCTTCTTCAGCACGCGCTCGACGCGCGCGCTGTCGCCGGCGGCGAACAGCGACGCCAGGTACTGCAGCGGCAGCCGCGAGCGCTCGATGCCGCCCCAGAACGACTCGGTCGTGGTGTCGTAGAGCTGATCGCCGACCTTGCCCATCGTCGGCAGCAGCGGCGGCACGTAGAACAGATTGGGCAGCGTGCGGAACTCGGCGTGCAGCGGCAGCGCGATGCCCCACTGCTTGACGAACTTGTACACCGGCGACTTCTGCGCCGCCTCGATCGTCGAGTCGGCGATGCCGTTGGCGCGCGCCTGTGCGATCACTTCGGGGTCGAAGGGATCGAGGTAGATGTCGAGGTGGCGCTCGATCAGCTGATCGTTCTCGCTGGAGGCGACCGCCTCGATGCGATCGGCGTCGTACAGCATGACGCCGAGGTAGCGGATGCGGCCGACGCAGGTGTGGAAGCACGCCGGCGCCATGCCGGCTTCCAGCCGCGGATAGCACAGCACGCACTTCTCGGACTTGCCGGTCGACCAGTTGTAATAGGTCTTCTTGTACGGGCATGCAGTGACGCACATGCGCCAGCCGCGGCAACGTTCCTGGTTGATCAGCACGATGCCGTCCTCGCCGCGCTTGTACAGCGCGCCCGACGGGCACGAGGCGACGCAGGTCGGGTTCAGGCAGTGGTTGCAGATGCGCGGCAGGTACATGAAGGTCAGCCGCTCGAGCTCGAACATCGCCTCGCGCTCCTCGGGGCTGAGCGCGTCGAGGTTGATGTCCTGCCGCGCGTAGTCCTTCGAGCCGCCGAGGTCGTCGTCCCAGTTCGGGCCGGCCTTGACTTCGAGCGGCTCGCCGGTGACCAGCGAGACCGGGCGCGCGGTCGGCTGGTCGTCGCCTTCAGGCGCCTCGAACAGCTCCGAGTACTTGTAGGTCCACGGCTCGTAGTAATCCTCCATCACCGGCATGTCGGGGTTGTAGGTGATGTTCTTCAGCGTGATGACTTTGCTGCGGTTGCCTTTCGGGCGAATGCCGTCGCCGTGCTTCTCCCAGCCGCCCTTGTAGACCTCCTGGTCCTCCCAGCGCGTCGGATAGCCGGTGCCCGGCTTGGTCTCGACGTTGTTCCACCACATGTATTCGGCGCCCTTGCGATCGG
>JAJZHH010000023.1:6449-27602 GCA_021804595.1 Pseudomonadota bacterium | reverse complement strand
CAACTTCCGCGACTGAAGCGCGCCTCAGCGCCGGCGGCCGATACGGCTCTCGGTGCCGGCCAGCAGCTTGGCGACATTGCCGCGGTGGCGCCAGACGATGAGCAGCGCGATCGCGCCGACCGCGGCCTGCAGCGCCGGCGACGCCGGCCACGCCAGCCCCGAACCGAACCAGAAGTACAGCGGCGCGAACGCCGCGGCGGCCAGCGCCGCGGCCGACGAGTAGCGCGTGAACAGCGCGACGATCAGCCAGGTGGCCAGCGTCGCCAGCCCCAGCCAGGGATTGATCGCCAGCAGCACGCCGGCCGCGGTGGCCACGCCCTTGCCGCCGCGAAAGCCGAAGAACACCGGGTACAGATGGCCGAGGAACACGGCCAGCGCGACCAGCGGCACCGCCGCCGCGTCGAGCTCGCCGCGCGCCTGCGCGGCCGTCGCCAGCCACACCGGCAGCCAGCCCTTGGCCGCGTCGAGCAGCAGCGTCAGCACCGCGGCCAGCTTGCTGCCCGAGCGCAGCACATTGGTCGCACCGGGGTTGCCCGAGCCGAAGCTGCGCGGATCGGCCAGCCCCAGCGCGCGACTGACGACGATCGCGAAGGCGATCGATCCCAGCAGGTAGGCGGCCAGCGCCGCGAGCATGGCATACAGCAGGTTCATCGGTTCGAAGGTTCCGTGGAGCGGATGCGGATTCAGCAGGCCAGCGCGCAGTGCACCGCGCGCGCCTGCAGTTGTTCGACGAGCAACGATGGCGCCAGGCCCAGCAGCAGCCCGCGGCGACCGCCGTTGATGTAGATGCGATCGAGCGCAAGCACGCTGGCTTCGACGTGCACCGGCAACGGCTTGCGCAACGCGAACGGCGAGGTGCCGCCGACCGGGTAGCCGCTGTGGCGCTGCGCGACTTCCGGGCTGCACGGCTGCACCGATTTGCAGCCGATCTCGCGCGCCAGGTTTTTCGTCGACACCTCGCAGTCGCCGTGCATCAGCACGACCAGCGGCTGCGCCGCCTCGTCCTGCATGATCAAAGTCTTCACGACGAGGTGCGGATCGACCCCCAGGCACTGCGCGCCGCGCGCCGCACCGCCGTGCTCGACGTAGTCGTACGGATGCAGCGTGAACGCACAGCCGCGCTGGCGCAGCCAGGCAGTGGCGGGAGTTTCGGTGACGTGGGACTTGCGCATCGTGGGGTCGGCAGCCGCGCATACTACGCCGCACAACGCGCGGCGGGAAGCACCCCCCTAGAATGCCGGTTATGGCCACTGCGCTGAACGCCGATCTTCATTCGCATTCGACCCGCTCCGACGGCACGCTGGACCCGGCGACGCTGGCGCGGCGCGCGCACGCCAACGGCGTGCAACTGTGGGCCTTGACCGATCACGACGAGGTCGGCGGGCTTGCCGCGGCGGCCGTCGCGGCGGCCGAATGCGGGCTGCGCTTCGTCGCCGGCGTCGAGATCTCGGTCTCGGTGGCCGCGCAGACGGTGCACATCGTCGGCCTGGGCGTCGATCCGGACAACGTGACGCTGCTCGACGGACTGCAGCAAGTACGCAGCGGGCGCGAGCTGCGCGCGCGGCGCATGGCCGCCGAACTCGAGCGCGAAGCCGGCGTCGCCGGCGCCTACGCCGGTGCCTGCCGCCACGCCGGCAACCCGGCGCTGATCTCGCGCACGCATTTCGCCCGCTACCTGGTCGAGCAGCGCATCTGCTCCAGCACGCACGAAGTCTTCACGCGTTTCCTGACGCCGGGCAAACCCGGCTATGTCGACCACGCCTGGGCCACGCTGCGCGATGCGCTGGCCTGGATCGACGCCGCCGGCGGCCACGCGGTGATCGCGCATCCGGCGCGCTACCCGTTCACGTCGACCGAGGAGTGGGCACTGTTCGAAGGTTTCAAGGCGATGGGTGGCGCCGCGGTCGAAGTCGTCACCGCCAGCCATGGTGCCGCCGAAATGCGCAAATACGCGGCGATCGCCACCGAGTTCGGGCTGCGCGCGTCGCGCGGATCGGATTTCCACAGCCCGAATGAAAGCCGCTGCGACCTCGGTCGGCTGCCGCCGCTGCCCGCCGGCGTCGCCCCGGTCTGGGAACTGTTCGATTGAGCACTGCGATGGCCCAATACTTCCATATTCACCCCGACAACCCGCAACCCCGGCTGGTCAAGCAGGCCTGCGCGATCCTGCACGGTGGCGGCGTCGCCGCGGTGCCGACCGATTCGTCGTATGCGCTGGTCTGCCATCTCGACGACAAGGCCGCGGTCGAGCGGCTGCGACGCATCCGCCAGGTCGACGAACGCCACCACCTGACGCTGCTGTGCAGCGACCTGTCCGAGCTCGGCACCTACGCGGTGGTCGACAATCGCCAGTTCAGGCTGCTGCGCGCCGGCACGCCGGGCCCCTACACCTTCATCCTCGAGGCCACGCGCGAAGTGCCGCGCCGCGTCTCGCACCCGTCGCGCCGCACCATCGGCGTGCGCGTGCCCGACCACGCGGTCACGCTGGCGCTGCTGGCCGAGCTCGGTCAGCCGCTGCTGGCGACGACGCTGATCCTGCCCGGCGCAGCCGAGCCGCTGAACGACGCCGAAACGATACGCGAGCATCTCGAGCGCCAGCTCGACCTGGTGGTCGACGCCGGCGCCTGCGCACAGCAGCCGACCACGGTGATCGACCTGTGCACCCAGCCTCCGGCGGTGATCCGCCAGGGTCGAGGCGAGCTGAAGCCGCTGGGGCTGCAAGCCGCCGACTGATTCCCCGAGACCCAACAGACATGGACCAACTGATCCAGACCTTCACCGTCTACGCGCTTCCGCTGTTGTTCGGGATCACGCTGCACGAGGCTGCGCACGGCTGGATGGCGCGCCAGCTCGGCGACAACAGCGCCTACATGATGGGACGGGTCTCGCTGAACCCGGCGCGGCACATCGATCCGCTGGGCACCATTCTCATACCGCTGGTGCTGCTGCTGGTCGGCAGCCCGTTCCTGTTCGGCTACGCGAAGCCGGTGCCGGTCAATTTCAGCGCGCTGCGCCACCCGAAACGCGACATGATCTGGGTCGCGCTCGCCGGCCCGGCGTCGAATTTCCTGCAGGCGTTCGTATGGGCGCTGCTGCTGGTGCTGCTGCGCGCGCTCGGCTCCGGCGAGGCTTTTTTCTACGACGTCGCGCGCGCCGGCGTCGGCATCAACCTGCTGCTGTGCGTGTTCAACCTGTTTCCACTGCCGCCGCTCGACGGCGGCCGCGTGCTGGTCGGCTTGCTGCCGCTGCGCCCGGCGATCGCGCTGTCGCGCCTCGAGCCCTATGGTTTCTTCATCGTGGCGGCGCTGATCTTCAGCGGCTTCATCACGACGCTGTGGCTGATGCCGCTGATGGGCCTGGCCCAGCAATTGCTCGACCTGCTGCTCAGCCCTTTCCGCCTGTTGCTGTTCTGAACCCTGTCCAAACGAGAACCACGACCATGCCCCGCCTGTTTCGACTGCTCTGCACGATTGCGCCGCTGTTGTTGTTCACCCCCGCCCACGCTGCCGAATGGACCGCGCTGTGGGGCGGTGCCGACGGCGCGCACAACGCCGCGCTGGCGCGTCAGGGCGACCCGTTCTGGCGCAGCGCCGGGCACGCGGTGGACGCGTCGCTGGAGCTTTCCGCCGGGGTGTTCACGCGCGACGGCGACAACACCTGGCACGTCGGCGTCACGCCGATCGTGCGCTGGTGGATGACGCCGTCGAACGCGATCGAGGCCGGCATCGGCGCCAACCTGATGTCGTCGACCCGGATCGGCCCCAAGGGCCTGTCCACCGCGTATCAGTTCGGCGACCTGCTCGGCATCGTGCACCGCTTCGGCGGCACGCCGTGGAGCGTCGGCGCGCGTTTCACGCACTACTCGAACGCCGACATCAAGCGCCCGAATCCGGGACAGAACTTCCTTCAACTCCGCGTCAGCTATGACTTCGACTGAGAACAGCGCCGATACCGTGCTGTCGGGCATGCGCCCGACCGGCGTGCTGCACCTGGGCCACTACCACGGCGCGCTGAAGAACTGGGCGCAGCTGCAAAACGAGCATCGCTGCCTGTTCTTCGTCGCCGACTGGCACGCGCTGACCACGCACTACGAAACCCCCGAAGTCATCCGCCAGCACACGCTGGACACGGTGATCGACTGGCTGGCCGCGGGCGTCGACCCCAAGCGCGCGACGCTGTTCGTGCAAAGCCGCGTGCTCGAGCACGCCGAGCTGTTCCTGCTGCTGGGCATGGGCACGCCGCTGGCGTGGCTCGAACGGGTGCCGACGTACAAGGACCAGATCGCGAACCTGAAGGACAAGGACCTGCTGACCTACGGCTTCCTCGGCTATCCGCTGCTGCAGGCCGCCGACATCCTGATCTACCGCGCGCGCTGGGTCCCGGTCGGCGCCGACCAGGTCCCGCACATCGAAATGAGCCGCGAGATCGCGCGGCGCTTCAACGCGCTGTACGGTCGCGACGCGCAGATCGAGGCCGCGGCGCACCTGGCCGCGGCCAAGCTGCCTGAAGGCCAGCGCGCGCAGCTGCAGCAACTGCGCCGCGCCGCCGATCAGGACGGCGAACTCGACAAGCGCGACGAAGCTCGCGCGTTGATCGCCTCCACCGCCTTGTCGCGCGCCGAGAAGGACGCGCTGCGCGCGCAGCTCGACGGCGGCCGCCGCACCATCCTGCGCGAGCCGGAAGCGCTGCTGACGCCCGAGTCGCGGCTGCCCGGCCTCGACGGGCGCAAGATGTCGAAGAGCTACGGCAACTCGATCGCGATCCGCGAGGAGCGCGCCGTGGTCGAGCACAAGGTGCGGCGCATGCCGACCGACCCGGCGCGCGTGCGCCGCAGCGACCCCGGCGACCCGCAGCGCTGCCCGGTGTGGCAGTTCCACCTCGCCTACAGCGACGACGACACCCGCGCCTGGGTGCAGCGTGGCTGCACCAGCGCGGGCATCGGCTGCATCGAATGCAAGCAACCGGTGATCGACTCGATCCTGCGCGAGCAGCAACCGATGCTCGAGCGCGCCCAGCCCTACGTCGACCAGCCGGCGCTGGTGCGCGACATCCTCGACGACGGCTGCGAGCGCGCACGCGCCGCGGCGCGCGAGACGATGGCCGAGGTTCGCGACGCGATGGGGCTGCGGCTCGACTGACGACGCGTCAACGGCGCCGGCGCGCGCGCCGGCGCGCCAGCGCCCAGACTGCGGCGAGCAGCACGAGCAGCGCGATCAATCCGAGCTCGACGTGCTCGAGGCGCAGCTCGAGCATGCCCAGCGCCTGGCCGAAGCCCCAGCCGGCGCCGGCGATCAGCGGCGCCCACAGCAAGGCGCCGAGCACGTTGAACAGCGCGAAACGCAGCGCCGGCACGCCGGCCGCGCCGATCAGGATCGGTCCGGCGATGCGCAGCCCGTAGAGAAAGCGCACCGAGACGATGGCGCCGTGCGGGTGCCGCCGCAGCAACTCGGCGACGCGCTCGAACTGCGCCGCCAGCCGCGGCCAGCGCAGCAGCAGCCGCCGGCCCCAGCAGCGGCCGATCCAGTAGAAGAACTGGTCACCGGCGCTGGCGGCGAGCACCGCGACTGCGAGCACGACCCAGATATCGAGCAGCCCCTGGCGTGCCGCGTAGCCGGCCGCCAGCAGGACGGTCTCGCCTTCGGCGAAGGCGCCCAGCGCCACCGCCAGGTAACCCCAGTCGTGGATCCATTGCTCGACCATCACCGGCTCCGGCTTGCGCGCATGGAGCGATGATGCCAGGGTCGGCGACGGAAAAACAAAAACCGGCCGTCAGGCCGGTTTGCAAGGCCGGGGCCGACAGGCCCCGACGTCGGGCTCACCCGTCGCGATCGCGACGGGCAGCGCCGCTCAGATCGGGCGGATCTGCGAGGCCTGCGGGCCCTTCGGGCCGGCCTTCACGACGAACTCGACGCGCTGGTTTTCCTGCAGCGTGCGGAACCCCTTGGCCTGAATTTCGCTGAAGTGCGCGAACAGGTCTTCGCCGCCTTCATCCGGCTTGATGAAACCGAAACCCTTGCTTTCGTTGAACCATTTGACGGTGCCGGTGGGCATGATCATCCTTTCGAAACGTGAACATTAAAGAAGAATGCAAATCTTCATCAAGCCCAGCCGGTTTATCGATAATCAATGAACCCAAACTGTGGACGAACGTCCGTCTTGAAGCGACTGCAGGGACTACTATACACCGGTTGACGCCATTGCAAGCCCTTCAAGCTTGCCTTGCGAAAAATCTACAACAAGGATTGTCAAGGCTGTTGCCGGCGTGCAACGTCGCCGGCAAACCATCAGATCATCCGACTTCATGCAGGTATTCCGCGGTATCCATCACGCCGCGCTGGACAGTCCCAGCGCCATCAGCATCGGCAATTTCGACGGCGTGCACCGCGGCCACCAGGCCATGCTGGCGCTGCTGGTCAGCGAAGCCAGGCACCGCGCGCTGGTGCCTTGTGCGTTGACCTTCGAGCCGCATCCGCGCGACTACTTCGCGCGGATGCGCGGCGGCGAGGCGCCGCCGCGCATCGCCACGCTGCGCGACAAGCTCGAGGAGCTGCAACGCTGCGGCATCGAGCGAGTCGTGGTGCTGCGCTTCGACGCCGCACTGGCCGCGCTGGCGGCCGAGGATTTCGTGCGCCATGTCCTCGTCGAGGGGCTGCGCGCGCGCTACGTGCTGGTCGGCGATGACTTCCGTTTCGGCGCGCGGCGTGCCGGCGACTATGCGATGCTCGACCGCCTCGGGATGCAACTCGGCTTCGACGTCGCCCGCATGAACGCCTACGAAGTGCACGCGCGCCGCGTATCGAGTTCGGCGCTGCGCGAGGCGCTGGCCGCCGGCGACATGGCGCAGGCCCGCGCGCTGCAGGATCGCGCCTATGCGATCTCGGGCCGCGTCGTGCACGGGCGCAAGCTCGGCCGCGCGCTCGGCTTCCCGACGCTGAACATGCGCTTCGCGCATCCTCACCCTGCCGCCCAGGGCATTTTCGTCGTGCGCGTGCATGGACTGGGCGAGCACGCGCTGCGCGGTGTCGCCAGCCTGGGGCGACGCCCCAGCGTCGACGATCAGGGCCAGGTGCTACTCGAAACCCATCTGCTCGATTGGAGCGGCGACGCCTACGGTAAACTGGTCCGCGTGGAACTGCTGCACAAACTGCGGGACGAAGCTCGGTACGACACGCTCGAAGCGTTGACCGAGGCGATTGCGGCCGACGTTGCCGCGGCGCGCGACTGGTTCGCCCGTCACGAACCGCACGATCGCTGCTCCCGAATTTGACCGTCGTCGTGCGCTCGCGCGCAGCCGCCCCGTGGCCGCGCGACGAGTGGTGCTCCCGATGGCGCTCATTCCTCCTTCGCGCCGCCCCCACCCGCGTCCCGCCCGCCATGACCGATTCTGCGAATCCGAAGCCCGATTACCGTGCCACGCTGAACCTGCCCGAAACCGCCTTCCCGATGCGCGGCGACCTGCCGCGACGCGAACCCGGCTGGGTCGCCGAATGGGAGCGCGACGGTGTCTACCGCAAATTGCGCGCGGCGCGCGTCGGGCGCCCCAAGTTCGTGCTGCACGACGGTCCGCCCTACGCCAACGGCCAGATCCACATCGGCCACGCGGTCAACAAGATCCTCAAGGACATGATCGTCAAGGCGCGCCAGCTCGACGGCTTCGATGCGGTCTACGTGCCGGGCTGGGACTGCCACGGGTTGCCGATCGAGAACCAGATCGAAAAGCTGTACGGGCGCCAGCTCGGCCGCGACGAAGTGCAGGCGCGCAGTCGCGCCTACGCCGCCGAGCAGATCGCCGGTCAGATGGCCGACTTCAAGCGCCTGGGCGTGCTCGGCGACTGGGACCGCCCCTACCGCACGATGGACTTCGGCAACGAGGCTGACGAGATCCGCGCGCTCAAGCGCGTGATCGAGCGCGGCTACGTCTACCGCGGCCTCAAGCCGGTGCACTGGTGCTTCGACTGCCACTCGTCGCTGGCCGAGTTCGAGATCGAATACGCCGACAAGAAGAGCCTGACGCTGGACGTCGGCTTCCCCTGCGCCGAGCCCGAGCGGCTGGCCGCCGCGTTCGGCGTGGCCGCGCTGGACAAGCCGGCCAGCGCGGTGATCTGGACCACCACCGCGTGGACGCTGCCGGCCAACCAGGCGCTGAACCTCAATCCGGAACTCGACTACAGCCTGGTCGACACCGAACGCGGCCTGCTGGTGCTGGCCACCGCGCGCGTCGACGACTGCCTGCGCCGCTACGGGCTGCACGGCGAGGTGCGCGCGACGGTGCGCGGCGAGCGCCTGGGCGGCATCAACTTCCGCCACCCGCTGGCGGCCAGCCACCCCGAATACGACCGCGCCAGCCCGGTCTACCTGGCGTCGTACGCGACCGCCGACGACGGCACCGGCATCGTGCACTCGTCGCCGGCCTACGGCGTCGACGACTTCAACTCCTGCGTCGCGCACGGCATGCGCACCGACGAGGTGCTCAACCCGGTGCAAGGCGACGGCGTCTACGCCGACGAGCTCGCGCTGTTCGGCGGCCACAACATCTGGAAGGCGGCGCCGCGCGTGGTCGACGCGCTGCGCGACGCCGGCAACCTGTTCGCGACCGAGGAAATCCGCCACAGCTACCCGCACTGCTGGCGCCACAAGACGCCGGTGATCTACCGCGCCGCGAACCAGTGGTTCGTGCGCATGGACGAAGGCGACGGCGTGTGCACGGTCGACAAGGCGCAGCAGACGCTGCGCACCAGCGCGCTGCAGGCGGTCGAACGCACCGAGTTCTATCCGGCCGGCGGCAAGGCGCGGCTGTACGACATGATCGCGCACCGACCCGACTGGTGCATCTCGCGCCAGCGCGCCTGGGGCGTGCCGCTGCCCTTCCTGCTGCACAAGGCCACCGGTGCGCTGCACCCGCGCACGCTCGAGCTGATGGACCGCGCCGCCGAGCTGGTGCAGCGCGAAGGCGTCGAGGCGTGGTCGCGGCTGGACCCGCGCGACTGGATCGGCGACGAGGCCGAGCACTACGAGAAGAGCCAGGACATCATCGAGGTCTGGTTCGACTCGGGCACCACGCACTGGCACGTGCTGCGCGGCAGCCACGCCGACGCGCTGCAGTGGCCGGCCGATCTCTATCTCGAAGGCCACGACCAGCATCGCGGCTGGTTCCACTCGTCGCTGCTGACCGGCTGCGCGATCGACGGCCGCGCGCCGTACAAGGCGCTGCTCACGCACGGCTTCACGGTCGACGGCCAGGGCCGCAAGATGAGCAAGTCGGTCGGCAACGTGATCGCGCCGCAGGCGGTCAGCGACAAGCTCGGCGCCGAGATCATCCGGCTGTGGGTCGCGTCGACCGACTACTCGGGCGACCTGGCGATTTCCGACGCGATCCTCAAACAGGTGGTCGAGAACTACCGCCGCGTGCGCAACACGCTGCGTTTCCTGCTCGCCAACTGCGTCGACTTCGACCCCGCGCACGACGCGCTGCCCGCGGCCGAGCTGGTCGAGATCGACCGCTGGGCGCTGGCCCACGCCGCGGCGCTGCAGCGCGAGGTGCTGGCGCATTACACGCGCTACGAGTTCCACCCGGTGGTCGCCAGGCTGCTGCTGTTCTGTTCGGAAGACCTCGGCGGCTTCTATCTCGACGTGCTCAAGGACCGGCTGTACACGACGCCGGCGAAATCGACCGCGCGGCGCAGCGCGCAGACCGCGCTGTGGCAGCTGAGCCACGCGATGCTGCGCTGGATCGCGCCCTTCCTCAGCTTCACCGCCGAGGAGGCCTGGCGCCATTTCGCGCCGCAGCAGGCGGCTGCAGGCGGCTCGATCTTCGTGCAGACCTGGGCCGAGCTGCCCGAGCCGGCCGACGCCGACGCGCTGCGCGCGAAATGGGCGCGGCTGCGCGCGATCCGCGACGTCGTCAACCGCGCCATCGAGGACGTGCGCGCCAGCGGCGCGCTGGGCTCGTCGCTGCAGGCCTGGGTCACGATCGAGGCGGCGGCCGACGACCATGCCTTGCTGGCCAGCCTCGGCGACGAACTCGGTTTCGCGTTGATCGTCTCGCGCGTCGAGCTGCTGCGCGGCGAACAGCTCGCGGTGCGCGTCGAGCCGGCCGCGGGGGCCAAGTGCGAGCGTTGCTGGCACTGGGAGCCGCAGGTCGGCGCCGACCCGGCGCACCCGGGGCTGTGCCCGCGCTGTGTCGACAACCTGAGTGGTGCCGGCGAAAGCCGGCACCACGCCTGAGGTGATGATGCGCGGCAACGCGCGCTGGCTGCTGCTCGCCGCCGTGGTGGTCGGCGCCGACCAGCTCAGCAAATGGTGGGTGCGCAGCACGCTGCCGCTGGGCGACGCGCTGCCGCTGGCGCCCTTCTTCAACCTGGTGCACGCCGAGAACCCGGGCGCGGCGTTCTCGTTCCTGGCCGCCGCCGACGGCTGGCAGCGCTGGCTGTTCACCGCGCTCGCACTGGGCGCCACCGCGGTCATCGTCGTGCTGCTGCGGCGGCCGCGGCGCGCGCTGTTCGGCGCCGGCCTGGCCTGCGTGCTCGGCGGCGCGCTGGGCAATGCGATCGACCGTCTGCTGCACGGCCACGTCACCGATTTCCTCGACTTCTACCTCAGCCGCGGTGCCACGCAGTGGCACTGGCCGGCGTTCAACCTGGCCGACAGCGCGATCGCGATCGGCGTCGCGCTGCTGCTGCTCGACGAGTGGCGCCAGTCGCGAGCCCGTACCTCGTAGAAACACCGACGCCGACGCCTTGCGCGAAGCCGCTCGGGGCAATAGCCTCACTCCTTCAAAGGTTTTGCAAAACGCTACCGGAGGAGTGCGGATGAGTCCTGAAGAAGCCCAGCGCGAACCGCTGGCGCATGAACGGCGGCAACGCGTCGCGGTCTGCGCCCTGACCTGGCGCGACCCGTTGCTGTGGCTGCGCGCCGGCTGGCACGACATGCTGCGCTGCCCGCGCGTGAGCCTGAGCTACGGCCTGATGTTCACCGCGGTGACCTGGGCGCTGGGGCTGACCTTCCTGCGCGACCCCGAATACACGCTGATGCTGGCCAGCACGGTGCTGCTGCTCGGCCCGGCGCTGGCGATGGGGCTGATCCAGGCCAGCCGCAGCCACGAGCGCGGCGAGCGCCCGCTGCTGCGCCCGTGCCTGATCGTCTGGTGGAAGGCGCGCTCGAGCGTGGCCTTGTTCTCCGGGCTGCTGCTGGTCATCGAGCTGCTGTGGGCACGCTCGGCGATGCTGATCTTCGCGCTGTTCTTCGACACCATGGCGCCGAGCGGCAACGCGCTGCAGATCCTGCTCGACCCGGCGAACCTGGATTTCGTGCTGGCCTACGCGGTCGTCACGGCGCTGTTCGGCTCGATCGCCTTCGGTGTGGCCGCGGTGTCGATCCCGTTGATGCTCGACCGTCCGGTCGACGCCATCACCGCGGCGGTCACCAGCGTGCGCGCCTGCCTCGAGCACCCGTGGGTGATGGCGCTGTGGGGCGTGATGATCGCGTCGATCACGCTGCTGGCGCTGCTGCCGCTGGGCGCCGGGCTGATGCTGGCGTGGCCGCTGGTCGGCCACGCCAGCTGGCACGCCTACCGCGGCATCATCTGCCCGGACGCCGGAGCCAGGCTCGAGCGGCAGGCGACGGCCTGACGCCGCCCCCCGCCGGCGACGCCTCAGGGCTGCAGCACGATGCTGCCGGTCGTCGCCCGCGACTCCAGCGCGGCCTGCGCCGCCGCGGCGTCGCGCAGCGCGAAGCGCTGACCGATGCGCGGCACGACGCGGCCGCCCTGCACCATCGCGAACAGCTCGGCGGCCATCTGCGCCAGCGCCTGGGGGTCGGCGACGTGGGTCATCAGCGTCGGCCGCGTCACGTACAGCGAGCCGCGCGCAGCCAGGTCACCGAGCGTGACGGGCGGCACCGGCCCCGATGAATTGCCGAAGCTGACCATCAGGCCGAACGGCTGCAGGCAGCTCAGCGAGCGCTCCCAGGTGTCGCGCCCGACCGAGTCGTAGACCACCGCGACGCCGCGCCCGTCGGTGAGTTCGCGCACACGCGCCACCAGGTCCTCGGTGCGATAGTTGATGCAGTGCGCGTAGCCGTGCTCGAGCGCCAGCCGGCACTTCTCGTCGCTGCCGGCGGTGCCGATCAGCTTGACCCCCAAGGCACGCGCCCACTGCCCGGCGATCAGGCCGACGCCGCCGGCAGCGGCGTGGAACAGCGCGACGTCGCCGGCGGCCAGCGGCCGCGTGCGCCGCAGCAGGAACTGCGCGGTCAGGCCCTTGAGCATCATGCTCGCGGCGGTCTCGAAGGCGATCGCGTCGGGCAGCGCCACCAGCACCTTCTCCGGCACCACGCGGGCCTCGGCGTAGGCGCCGACCGGGCCGCTGCAGTAGGCCACGCGGTCGCCGACGCGAAACCGCGTGACGCCGGCGCCGACCGCCTCGACGGTGCCGGCGCCCTCCAGCCCCAGCCCCGACGGCAGCTGCAGCGGATACAGGCCGCTGCGGTGGTAGATGTCGATGAAATTGACGCCGACCGCGCCGTGCCGCACCAGCACTTCGCCGGGGCCGGGCGCGCCAAGCTCGACCTGCTGCCACTGCAGCACTTCGGGGCCGCCTTGGCGTTCGATGCGAATGGCGTGGGTCATCATGGTGTTTCTCCGAGGGGTTTGCGCAAAACATGATTGTGCCGCCGCAGCGGCGCGCTTGCAGAGCGGCGTTAAGGCGCGTCTAAGCGCCTTGCGCGATACTTCAGCCCCATGCGACTGCTGCTGGTGGAAGACGATGTGATGATCGGCGAGAGCGTGCTCGACGCGCTGCGCGCCGAAGGCTATGCGGTCGACTGGGTACGCGACGGGCAGACCGCGGCGTCGGCGTGGAGCACCGAGAGCTACGACCTGGTGCTGCTCGACCTCGGGCTGCCGCGGCGCGACGGGCTGCAGGTGCTGCAGCAGGCGCGCGCGCGTCGCGACCGCACACCGGTGCTGATCGCCACGGCGCGCGACGCCGTCGAAGACCGCATCCGCGGCCTCGACGCCGGCGCCGACGACTACCTGCTCAAACCCTACGACCTCAACGAGCTGCAGGCGCGCGTGCGCGCGCTGCTGCGCCGCGCCGCCGGCCGCGCCGAGCCGGTGTTCAGCCACGGCGCGCTGCGGCTGAACCCGGCGACCCACGAGGCGCTGCTCGACGGCCAGCCGGTGCTGCTGTCGCAGCGCGAGTGGGCGGTGCTGGAGGCGCTGATCGCGCGCCCCGGCGTGATCCTGTCGCGCGCCCAGCTCGAGGAGAAGCTGTACAGCTGGAAGGACGAGATCTCGAGCAATGCGGTCGAGGTCTACGTGCACAGCCTGCGCAAGAAGCTCGGCGCCGAGCTGATCCGCAACATCCGCGGCATGGGCTACGTGATCGCCCGCGACGACGGCGACGAACCGACGTGAAGTCGCTGCGCGCCCAGCTGCTGGTGCTGCTGACCACCGCCGTGCTGCTGTCGGCGCTGGTGCAGGGCGCGTTCGTGTTCAGCACCGCGATGCGCGAGGCCGGCGCGGTGTTCGACTACCACCTGCAGCAGCTGGCGCTGTCGCTGAGCAGCGGCGACCTCGGCCTGCCCGGTTTCGGCCCGCAGGGGCACGCGCGCGAAGGCGTCGACTACGTGGTGCAGGTCTGGGCACCCGACGGGCGGCGCATCTACGTCTCGCGCCCGCGCATGGAAATGCCCGACCAGGCGGTGCTCGGCTACACCAACGCGATGGTCGACAACGAACCGTGGCGCGTGTTCTCGATGCAGGCCGGCGGCGGACGCACGATCCAGGTCGCGCAACCGCTGCGCACGCGGCGCGCGCTGGCGCTGACCTTC
This sequence comes from Pseudomonadota bacterium, assembly GCA_021804595.1. Taxonomy (GTDB): domain Bacteria; phylum Pseudomonadota; class Gammaproteobacteria; order Burkholderiales; family Burkholderiaceae_C; genus Thiomonas_A. Next base: position 13,772 of record JAJZHH010000023.1, on the reverse strand, counting down.
GCGCTGGAGTCGGTGTGGCCGCTGCTGCTGATCGCGCCGGCACTGCTGCTGGTGGTGGCCTGGGTCGTGCGCCGCTCGCTGCGCCCGCTGCGCGCGCTCGCCGTCGAACTGGAGAACCGCGCGGCGACCGCCGTCGACCCGATCGAGCCCGGCGGCGTGATGCTCGAGATGCAGCCGGTGGTGCGCGCGATGAACGGCCTGTTCGCGCGCACGCGCCAGGCCTTCGACGCGCAGCAGGCCTTCGTCGCCGACGCCGCGCACGAGCTTCGCTCGCCGCTGGCCGCGCTGAAGGTGCAGGTGCAGATGCTCGGCCGCGCCCACGACGACGCGACCCGACGCGTCGCGCAGCAGCGGCTCGACGCCGGCTTCGACCGCGCCACGCATCTGGTGGAGCAGCTGCTGGCGCTGGCGCGCGCCGACTCGGGCGCACCGGAGGATCTGCAGCCCACCGAGCTGGCGCAGGCGGCGCGGCTGGCGCTGTCGGACACGCTCGAGCTGGCGCAGAGCCGCCGCGTCGACGCCGGTCTCGAGCAGGCCGACGCGCTGCGCGTGCTGGCGCCGCCGCAGGGGCTGCGCATGATGGTGCGCAATCTGGTCGACAACGCGGTGCGCTACACGCCGGCGGGCGGGCGCGTCGACTTGCGCGTGTACCGCGACGGCGACGACGCGCTGCTCGAGGTCGACGACTCGGGCCCGGGTATTCCGGCCGACGAGCGCGCCCGCGTGTTCGATCGCTTCTACCGCGGCGAGGAAGCACCGTCGGGCGGCAGCGGCCTGGGGCTGGCGATCGCCGCGCGCGTGGCCGCGCGCTGCGGCGCACGCATCGAACTGCTCGACTCGCCGCTCGGCGGCCTGCGCGTGCGCGTGCGCTTTGCGCGGCCCGACGCCGCGGGCTGAATCAGGCGCCGGCCGGCGCGTCGAGGTCGAAGGCCTTGTGCAGCGCGCGAACGGCGAGCTCGAGGTACTTCTCCTCGATCAGCACCGAAACCTTGATTTCCGAGGTCGAGATCATCTGGATGTTGATGCCCTCTTCGGACAGCGTGCGGAACATCTTGCTCGCCACGCCAGCGTGCGAGCGCATGCCGACGCCGACGATCGACACCTTGCACGCCTTCGGGTCGCCGATCACGTCCTTGGCGCCGATGTGCGCCTGCACGCTGCTCTTGAGGATGTCGAGGGTGCGCGCGTAATCGCCGCGTCCGACCGTGAACGAGAAGTCGGTGAAACCGGCCACGCTCTGGTTCTGCACGATCATGTCGACTTCGATGTTGGCGCCGCCGACCGCGCTGAGGATCTGGTAGGCGATGCCCGGGCGGTCGGGCACGCCGACCACGGTGATCTTGGCTTCGTCGCGCGCGAAAGCGATGCCGGAAACGACGGCTCGTTCCATGTTCTGGTCTTCCTCGAAGGTGATGAGCGTGCCGCTGTGCATTTCCTGCTCCAGCGGAATGTCCCAGGGCGTCAGGCTCGACAGCACGCGCAGGCGCACGCGGTACTTGCCGGCGAACTCGACCGAGCGGATCTGCAGCACTTTCGAGCCGAGGCTGGCCATTTCCAGCATCTCCTCGAAGGTGATCGTCGCCAGCTTGCTCGCTTCGGGCACCACCCGCGGGTCGGTGGTGTAGACGCCGTCGACGTCGGTGTAGATCTGGCATTCGTCGGCGCCCAGCGCCGCGGCCAGCGCCACGCCCGAGGTGTCCGAGCCGCCGCGTCCCAGCGTCGTGATGTTGCCGTCCGCGTCCAGGCCCTGGAAGCCGGCGACGACGACGATGGCGCCGCGCGCCAGATCGTTGCGGATGCGCTGCTCGTCGATGGCCTCGATGCGCGCCTTGGTGAACGCGCTGTCGGTGCGCACCGCGACCTGCGCGCCGGTGTAGCTGCGCGCGTCACGTCCAATCGCCTTCAGCGCCATCGCCAGCAGGCCGATCGTGACCTGTTCGCCGGTCGACGCGACGACGTCGAGCTCGCGCGGATCGGGCTCGGGCTGGATTTCGCGCGCCAGCCCGATCAGCCGGTTGGTCTCGCCCGACATCGCCGAGACGACGACCACCACCTGATGGCCCGCGTCGGCCCATTTGGCCACGCGCCGGGCGACGTTCTTGATGCGTTCGACGGTGCCGACCGAGGTGCCGCCGTACTTCTGGACGATGAGCGCCATGTTGTGTGCTGGGTTGAACGCAAGCACTCGCTGAAGTGCCGCGCGCCGCAAAAAACGCCCGATTATAGGCAGCTTGATGCAGTGCAACGCAGAGTCTGCGCGTCGCGCCAGACCGCGTCACGCACGCCCACGCGCACGCGCAGGCGCGGCGCGCCATGCGCGCTGCGCCCGATCTGGCGGCACAGCTCGTCGATCTGGGCCGCGCTTGAGCGCACGCCGCGCGCGCCCAGCCAGGCGCGCAGCACTTCGGCCAGGCGCGGCTGTGCCAGCTCGCGCAGCTGCGCCAGGCGCAGATCACCGAGCGCATCGCGACACTCGGCCAGATCGGCTTCGGCGCGCTCGCGCAACGCGTCGGCCGTCTGCGCGCACAACCTGGCGCTGCGTGCGATGGTGCGCGCGTAGGCCGGCTCGAGGCCGGCGATGACCGGCAGCAACTCGTGGCGGATGCGGCTGCGCCGCCACGCCGGGTCGGCGTTCATCGCATCGACCAGATAGGGTATGCGTTGCGCGTCGAGCCGCTCGCGCAGTTCGGCCGCGCCGCAGCCCAGCAGCGGCCGACCGAGCCGCACGCCGCCGCGCTCGCTGGCCGCCGGCATCGCCGCCAGCCCCTTCGGGCCGGCGCCGCGCAGCAGCGCCAGCAGCACGGTCTCGACCTGGTCGTCGGCCTGGTGCGCGGTGAACAGCCAGCTGCAGCGCGCGCGCCGCGCCGCGTCGATCAACGCCGCGTAGCGCGCGTCGCGCGCGCGCTCCTCGACGCTGTCGCCGCGCGCCGCGCCGACCTCGACACGCAGCACCTCGAGCGCGACGCCCCATTGCGCGCACAGCGCGCGGGCATGGTCGACGAAACGCGCGGCATCGGCCTGCAGCCCGTGGTCGACGTGCAGCACGCGCAGCCGCGGCGCACCCCAGTGCTGCAGCGCCGCCACCAGCAACGCGGTCGAATCGGCGCCGCCGCTGAACGCCAGCGCCAGCGGCGCGTCGTCAGCGTCGAGGCGATGCTGGCGCGCGAACGCCTGCAGCGCGTCGCGCGCCGCGCCGACATCGAGCGCACGCCACGGCATCGCGCCCTCAGCCCACGCCGGCGCGTCAACCGGCCTTGGTGTCCTGGAAGCGGCCGAACGCGCACAGCCGCGCGTAGCGCTGCTGCACCAGCTCGGCCGGCTTGATGCCCTGGAACTGACGCAGGCTCTCGCCCAGCGCGCGCTTGAGCGCCGCGCCCATCGCCTGCGCGTCGCGGTGCGCGCCGCCGACCGGCTCGTTGACGATCTTGTCGATCAGGCCCAGCGCCTTGAGCCGGTGCGCGGTCAGTCCCAGCGCCTCGGCGGCGTCGGGTGCGCGCTCGGCGCTCTTCCACAGGATCGACGCGCAGCCCTCGGGCGAAATCACCGAATACACCGCGTACTGCAGCATCAGCACGTGGTCGGCCACCGCGATCGCCAGCGCGCCGCCGGAGCCGCCTTCGCCGATGATGGTGGAGACGATCGGCACCTGCAGCTGCGCCATCTCGAAAATGTTGCGACCGATCGCTTCGGACTGGTTGCGCTCCTCGGCGTCGATTCCGGGATAGGCGCCGGGCGTGTCGACGAAGGTGAACACCGGCAGGCCGAACTTCTCCGCCAGCTTCATCAAGCGCAGCGCCTTGCGGTAGCCCTCGGGCTTGGTCATGCCGAAATTGCGCGCCGCGCGCTCCTTGGTGTCGCGCCCCTTCTGGTGGCCGACGACCATGCACGCCTGGCCGTTGAACCGCGCCAGCCCGCCGACGATCGACAGATCATCGGCGAAATGGCGATCACCGTGCAGTTCATGAAAATCGGTGAACAGCTGGCCGACGTAGTCGAGCGTGTACGGACGCTGCGGGTGGCGCGCGATCTGCGTGACCTGCCACGGCGACAGCTTGGCGTACAGATCCTTGGTCAGCTGCAGGCTCTTCTTCTGCAACCGGCTGATTTCCTCGGAGATGTCGACCGCAGATTCGTCCTGCACGTAGCGCAGCTCTTCGATCTTGGTTTCCAGCTCGGCGACCGGCTGTTCGAATTCGAGAAAGACCTTCTTGCTCATGACCACCCCATGCGTGTCGCCCGCCGACGGCCAGCGGGACCGGCCGGTGCGCCCATCGCGGCCGCCCGGCACTGCTTCGTCAGTACTCGACCGCGATCGCGTCGAGACTGCGCCAAATATACCAAGTGCCGACCGAGCGCCACGGTGCCCACGCCTGCGCCACTTCGCGCAACTCGCTGCGGCTGACCGCCTCGCCCGAGAAGTAGCGCTGGCTGATGCCGCGCTGCAGGCCGATGTCGTCGAGCGGCAGCACGTCGGGGCGCAACAGGTGGAACATCAGAAACATCTCGGCGGTCCAACGCCCGATGCCGCGGATCGCGACCAGCTCGGCGATGATCGCCTCATCGCCCATCGCGTCCCACTGCGTCGGATGGACCTGTCCCGACGCGAACTTCTCGGCCAGATCGCTCAGGTATTCGCACTTGCGCTGCGACAGCCCGCAGCCGCGCAGCGCCTCGGTCGACTGCTCGAGCACGCGCTGTGGCACGACCTCGCCGACGCGCGCGGCGAATCGATCCCACACCGCCTGCGCGGCCTTGACCGAGATCTGCTGACCGACGACCGAGCGCGCCAGCGTCTGGAACGCATCGCCGCGGCTTTGCAGCCGCGCCTGGCCGTGCTCGGGAATCAAGCGGCGCATCACGCGGTCGGCGCGCATCAGCGCGCTGCAGGCCTCGTCCCAGTAGGCCGGACGCTCCGACGCCGCGCTCATGGTGTGCCCCTCGGCGCTTTGCGCCGGCCCCCCAGGGGGGCCGAGCGCGGCTTCGGAGCGGCCGTGCGCCGCGCTCATGGTGTGCCCCTCGGCGTTTTGCGCCGCGTTCATGCCTGCCGCCATACCGTGACGCCGCCGGGTTTGTCCTCGAGCACGACGCCGCGCGCAGCAAGGTCAGCGCGGATCGCATCGGCGCGCGCGAAATCGCGCGCCGCCTTGGCCTGCGCACGCTGCTGCAGCTGCTGTTCGACCCACTGCGCATCGGGCGCGGCGGCGCCGCCTTGCAGGAAGGCCTGCGGCGACTGCTGCAGCAGTCCCAGCGAGCCGCCGAGCCCGCGCAGCAGCGCGGCCAATTGCGGGTCGCGGCTGCGGTTGAGGTCGCCGACCAGTTCGAACAGCACCGCCAGCGCTTCGGGCGTGTTGAAGTCGTCGTCCATCGCGGCGCCGAAGCGCTGCGCCAGCGGATGGTTCCAGTCGACGCTGCCCGGCACCTCGGCAAAGTCGCGCAACGCGGTGTACATCCGCGCCAGCGCGTGACGCGCGTCGCGCAGGTTGTCCTCGCTGTAGTTCAGCGGGCTGCGATAGTGCGCGCGAACGATGAAATAGCGCACGGTTTCGGCGTCGTGACGTTCGAGCACGTCGCGGATGGTGAAAAAATTGCCCAGCGACTTCGACATCTTCTCGTCGTCGACACGGACGAAACCGTTGTGCATCCACAGATTCACGAACGGGCCGCCGTTGGCGCCTTCGGACTGTGCGATCTCGTTTTCGTGGTGCGGGAACTGCAGGTCGGCGCCGCCGCCGTGGATGTCGAAGTGCTCACCGAGCAGCGCGCAGCTCATCGCCGAGCACTCGATATGCCAGCCCGGGCGCCCGGGCCCCCAGGGCGAATCCCAGCGCACCTCGGCCGGTTCTTCCGGCTTGGCACGCTTCCACAGCACGAAATCCAGTGGGTCGGACTTGGCCGCGTCGACCTCGACGCGCTCGCCGGCGTGCAGCTCGTCGAGCGCCTTGCCCGACAGCCGGCCGTAGCCCGGGAATGCGCGCACCGAGAAATCGACGTCGCCGGCGCGGTCCTGGTAGGCCAGTCCTCGATCAACCAGGCGACCGATCATCGCCAGCATCTGCGGGATGTAGTCGGTTGCGCGCGGCTCGGCGTCCGGGCGCTCGATGCCCAGCGCGTCGGCGTCCTCGTGCATCGCGCGGATGAAGCGATCGGTGAGCTCGCGCACGCTGACGCCGGCGTCGAGCGCGCGACGGATGATCTTGTCGTCGACGTCGGTGATGTTGCGCACATAGGTCACGCGCAAGCCGCGCGCCTTCAGCCAGCGCTGCACGATGTCGAACACCGCCATCACGCGCGCGTGGCCGAGGTGGCAGTAGTCGTAGACGGTCATGCCGCAAACGTACAGGCGCACGTGGCCCGGTTCGAGCGGCACCAGCGCTTCCTTGCGGCGCGTCAGCGTGTTGTGGATCAGCAGGCTCATGTCGGGGCAGCGCAGGCGGCGAACGACGCGACCGGAACGCGCTGGCGCGACCTCCGGGCTGCGTTCGAGCGCTGCGCTGTGGATAAAATCAAAAACTTAGCACAGCCCGAACGTTCACGAACCATGACCGATGCCACTCCCGCGTGCCGCCAGCGCCCCACCGCCGACCGCATTGCCTCGCGCGTCACTCCGTTCCGACTCGCGCCCGTGCTGCTCGGGATCGCGCTGGCCGGTGCCGTCGGCGTCGCGCCGCTGGTGCCGACGGCCCACGCGGACGAACTCGGCCAGGTGCGCACACTCGCGTCCGGCGGCCACCTCGCCCAGGCGCAGGCGCAGCTCGACCGGCTGATCGCCGCGCACCCGCGCGACCCGCAATACCGTTTCCTGCGCGGAGTGCTGCTCAGCGAACAGCACAAGACGGCCGAGGCGATCCAGGTTTTCATCCAGATCACCGAGCAGTTCCCCGAGCTTCCCGAGCCATACAACAACCTTGCGGTGCTTTACGCTCAGCAAGGCGACTACGACAAGGCTCGCGCGGCGCTGGAGATGGCCATACGCACCAATCCGAGCTACGCCACAGCGTTCGAGAACCTCGGCGACGTCTACGCCAAGCTGGCCAGCGAGTCGTATCAGAAGGCGCTGCAACTCGACGGCGGCAGCGCCCACGGCACCCAGGCCAAGCTGGCGCTGATTCGGCAACTGTTCACGAACGAGAATCAGCGTGCGGCGCCCGGCTCCGCGACGGCACCGGTCGTGAAGGCGGCGCCCGCCAGGCTCGAGACGGTCGCGAAGGCCGCGCCCGCCGCGAAGCCCGCGCCAGAAATGAGTGCTGCGCCGGTGGCCAAGCCTGCGCCGGTGGCCAAGCCTGCGCCGGTGGCCAAGCCTGCGCCGGTGGCCAAGCCTGCGCC
>JAJZHH010000023.1:0-6349 GCA_021804595.1 Pseudomonadota bacterium | reverse complement strand
CTGCGCCGGTGGCCAAGCCTGCGCCGGTGGCCAAGCCTGCGCCGGTGGCCAAGCCTGCGCCGGTGGCCAAGCCTGCGCCTGAAGCCAAGCCCGCGCTCGAAGCGCGGCCGCCGGCGCCGAGCGTCACACCGGCGCCGACGGCCAGGCCCACGCCAGCCGTCAAGCCCGCGCCGGCGACTGCGCACGAGGTGGCCAGCGCGCCGGCGCACGTGGCCGACGCCGATCGCGCGGTCGAGCACGCGGTGCGGGCGTGGGCCCACGCCTGGCAAAGCCGCGACCTGCATGCGTATTTCGCCAGCTATACGCATGATTTCGCGCCCGGTGGCTTGAGCCACGCCGCCTGGATGGCGCAGCGCAAGGCACGCATCACCGACAAGCGCCACATCACCGTCGATGTCGACCAATTGCATGTCAAGGTCGACGGTGACCGCGCCACCGCGCGCTTCCGCCAGCTCTACAGCGCCGGCAGCCTGCACTTCAACAGTCCGAAAACGCTGCGACTGCGCCGCGTCGGTGCGCACTGGCTGATCGTGCAGGAGACGGTCGGCTGAACACGGCCACCGGCATGAACTCGCTGTCGCGGCGGTCGCGCCAGCTGCTGCTGCTCGGGCTGGCCCTGATGCTGCTCGGCGCCGGACTCGCGGTGCGCGCGCAAAATGGGCACACGCGGCGCGCCAGCGCGGTGCGGGTGTCGGTGCCGGCGGCGATTGCCGACCGCCACGGGCTGCTCGGCCTGGACACCGCGCAGCTGCGCGCGCGCGGCTTCAACGACGCGGCGGAAGTCGAACTGATCGAGACCTACCAGCTTGTCGCCGACGGCCGCCTGCACGAAGCGCTGGCGCGCAGCGAGCGGTTGGCGTCGCGCTATCCGAATTTCGCGCTGGCCCAGTTGCTGCGCGGCGACCTGCTGCGCGCCGAGGCCGGCCGGCTGCGCCATTTCGCCGACGCCCGCGTGCCGGCGGCCGACACCGCCGAACTCGACGGGCTGGTACGCGAAGCGCGAGCAAGGCTGGCGGCCTACGCCGACGCGCCCGGCCCCGATCAACTGCCGAGCAATTTCGTCGCGCTGGGGCCGCGCGTGGCCCACGCGATCGTCGTCGACACCGGAGCGTCGCGGCTTTACCTGTTCGGCCGCGACGCTCGTGGGCAGATGCATCTGGTGGCCAATTACTACGTCACCCAAGGCAAGCTCGGCGCCGACAAGCAACGCGCCGGCGATCTGCGTACGCCGCTGGGTGTTTACTTCATCACCCGCGCGGTCGGCCAGCGCTGGCTGGCCGCGGTCTACGGCGCCGGCGCGATGCCGCTGAACTACCCCAACGCCTGGGACCGACTGCTCGGGCGCACCGGCGGCGGCATCTGGCTGCACGGCGTGCCCAGCGACGTCTACGCCCGCCCGCCGCTGGCCAGCAACGGCTGCGTGGTGCTGGCCAACACCGACTTGCTGTCGCTGATGTCGATGGTCGAGCCCGACACCACGCCGGTGGTCATCACCGCGCACATCGACTGGCTGAGCCCGGCGCAACTGGCGCAGCGCAGGGCCGAATTGCGCGCGACGCTGGCGCGGGCGGCGCCGCATGCGCACACGCCGGACTCGACGCTGCTGTACTTCCACGGCAAGCATGAACTGCTCGTCGTGCAATACCCGGGGCAGCGCGACGACAAACCGATCACCCACCGCGACTACTGGGCCAAGGAAAACGGCCGGTGGCGCCTGTTCCACGCTGGAGTCCTGTCATGACGAAAACCAAATCCGCCGGCGCCTCGCGCCGCCATGCGCTGCTGTTCGCCGCGGCACTGAGCCTGGCTCCGCTGAGCCACGCGGCGACGCCGCCGAAAGTCGAACTGGTGACCAGCGCCGGCACCATCGTCGTGCAGCTCGACGCGCAACGCGCGCCGAAAACGGTGGCCAACTTCGAGCGCTACGTCAACGAAGGCTTCTACGCCGGCACGGTGTTCCACCGCGTGATTCCAGGCTTCATGATCCAGGGCGGGGGCTTCACCGCGTCGATGCAGCAAAAGCCCACGCATGCGCCGATCGCGCTCGAAAGCCAGAACGGCCTGCGCAACCTGCGCGGAACGATCGCGATGGCGCGCACGATGGATCCGAACTCGGCAACCTCGCAATTCTTCATCAATCTCGTCGACAATCCGTCGCTCGACTTCCCGCAACCCGACGGACACGGTTACGCGGTGTTCGGCCAGGTCGTCAGCGGCATGGACGTGGTCGACCGCATCGCCGCGGTGGCCACGCACACGGTCGGCCCCTACGCCAACGTCCCGGTCAAGCCGGTGCTGATCGAAAAAGCCGTGTTGCTCAAGTGACGCACGCCCTCCCCCTCTGAAGGACACAACATGATCGAACTGCATACCAACCACGGCGTGATCGGCATCGAACTCGACGCCGAGCGCGCGCCGAAGACCACCGCCAACTTCCTCGCCTATGTGCGCGACGGCCACTTCGACGGCACCATCTTCCACCGAGTGATCGACGGTTTCATGATCCAGGGCGGCGGCTTCGAGCCCGGCATGAAGCAAAAGCCCACCGGTGAGCCGATCGACAACGAGGCGAACAACGGGCTGAAGAACGCCCGCTACACCATCGCGATGGCGCGCACCAACGACCCGCATTCGGCCACCGCGCAGTTCTTCATCAACGTCGCCGACAACGCCTTCCTCAACCACAGCGCGCCGACGCCGCAAGGCTGGGGCTATGCCGTGTTCGGTCGCGTCGTCTCCGGCGAGGACGTGGTCGACGCGATCAAGGGCGTGCGCACCGGCAGCCGCGGCTTCCACCAGGACGTTCCGGTCGACGACGTGATCATCGAGAAGGCGGTCGAAGTCTGAGCTTGACCGCCCCCCTCGTCGCGCCGCCGTCGTGGCGGCGACTGGCCTTCGTCGCCGACCTGCACCTGGGCGACGCGGCGCCGCGCACCACCGCGACCTTCGTCGACTGGCTCGGTGCCGCAGCGCGCGGCGCCGACGCGCTGTTCGTACTCGGCGACCTGTTCGAATCGTGGGTCGGCGACGATCAGCTCGAGGTCGACACCAGTGCTCGCCGCGTCGTCGGCGCGTTGCGCGCCTATGTCGACGGCGGCGGCGCGCTGGCGCTGCAATGCGGCAACCGCGACTTCCTGCTCGGCGACGCGCTGGCCGAAGCGTGCGGCGCGCAACGCCTTGGCGACCCCTGTGTGCTGCAGTTCGGCGGCCGGCGCATCGTGCTGACCCACGGCGACGCGCTGTGCGTGGCCGACCAGGCCTACCAGCGCTGGCGCGCGCAATGCCGCGCCGCAGCGTGGCAGGCGGCGTTCACCGCGCAGCCGCTGGCGGCGCGGTTGGCGCAGGCCGCCGCGGCACGGCAGGCCAGCCGCGCGGCGCAGGCGGCGCAGGAAAACTGGGCCGACGCCGACCCCGCCGAGGCCGCCCGCTGGCTGCGCGACGCGGACGCGCGCTGGATGATCCACGGCCACACGCACCGACCGCGCTCGCACTGGCGCGACGGCACCTTGCGCGAGGTACTCAGCGACTGGGACCTGGACCACGCCGCGCGCGCCGAAGTGTTGTGGCTGGAGCGCGGCGCCGGCGACTCGATCGACGTGCGCCGTGCTCCGCCGATCGCCGCTACCTGACCCGTTTTACTTGACCAGTTTTTCGAGCTGGTCGCGGTCGAAATGCTCGGTGCGTAGCGCCTCCTCGGGGCAGGACTGCTCCGGGCAGACCCCGCGCCGCGCGAGCTCGCGCCACAGCAGCGCCACCTGGTGCTCGAGCTGTGCGGCGTGGTCGATCAGGCCGAGCACGGCCTTGTTCATCGGGTCGTCGCCGTTCTGCGTCACCGCATAGGCGGAGAAGCCCATGCGCGCCGCGGCCGCCTCGCGCGCGCGGTCGGTGTCCTTGACGATGACCCGCGCCGGGTTGCCGACCGCGGTGGCGCCGGCCGGGACTTCCTTGACGACCACCGCATTGGAGCCGATGCGTGCGCCGCGGCCGACCGTGAAGCCGCCCAGCACCTGCGCGCCGGCACCGACGACGACGCCGGGCTCGAGCGTCGGATGCCGCTTGGCGCCCTTGTACAGCGAGGTCCCGCCGAGCGTGACCCCCTGATAGATCGTGCAGTCGTCGCCGACTTCGGCGGTTTCCCCGATCACCACGCCCATGCCGTGATCGATGAACACGCGCCGGCCGATTCGAGCGCCGGGGTGGATCTCGATGCCGGTCAGGAAGCGTCCCCAGTGCGAGATCCAGCGCGCCGCCCAGTGCCAGCGGCGCTGCCACAGCGCGTGCGCGGCGCGGTGCAGCGCCAGTGCGTGCAGCCCCGGGTAACAGGTCAGCACCTCCCAGCGCGAGCGCGCCGCGGGGTCGCGCTCGAGAATGACTTCGATGTCCTCTCGCAAGTGGCTGAACATGACAGGCGGGCTGGGCCGGAATCGCTGCAGATGCCGGCCAGTGTATTGGACACGGCGCGCCGCAGTGCGGCGCCGCGTCAATCGCCCTGTTCGCGGCGCAGCACCGCGGCGCAGACACCGCGCAGGATCTGCACTTCCTGCCGCGTCAACGCGCTGCGCGCGGCCAGCCGCGCCAACCTGGGCATGAGCCGGCGCGGCGCCTGCGCGTCAAGGTAGCCCAGCGCGAGCAGCGCGCGTTGCACCTGCTCGAGCAGGCCCTGCACCTCGGCGCGCGTGGCTGCGGCTTCCGCCACCGGCCCCGGCGGCAGCGCCAGACCGCCGAGCGCGCGGCGCCACTCCCAGGCGACGATCTGCACCGCCTGTGCCAGGTTCAGCGACGCGTACTGCGCCGAGGTCGGCAGGTTGAGCAGCGCGTCGCAGCCGTACACGGTCGCGTTGTCCAGCCCGGTGCGCTCGCTGCCGAACACGAAACCGACCCGGCGGCCCTGCGCGGCCGCGCTGCGCGCCAGCTCGGGCAACCAGTCCGGGCCGTGCAGCGGCGGGCCGAAATCGCGCACCCGCGACGACAGCGCGACCAGCACGCCGCAATCGCCAGCGACCTCGTCGAGCGTCGCCCCCTGGCGCGCCGCACGCAGCACGTCGTCGGCGCCGCTGGCGAAGGCCAGCGCCTGCTCATGCTCGCGCAGCCCGGCCAGTTCGGGCGCGACCAGCGCCAGATCGGCAAAACCCATGGTCTTGATCGCGCGCGCCGCCGCACCGGCGTTTCCGGGCACGCGGGTCTGCACCAGCACGAACAAGGGCCGCGCCACCGCGTCGGACCACGCCGCGCAGTCGCCGGCTCCGATAAAATCATCACCTTCCCGCTCTTTCACTCCGTCCTCCTCGAGACGCCATTGTCGCGTCGCGCCACGCACCATGCATCCCATGATCAACGTTGCCGTCCGCGCTGCGCGCGAAGCCGGCAAAATCATCAACCGCGCCAGCCTCGACGTCGACCTGCTGCGCGTGTCGAAGAAGGCGGCCAACGACTTCGTCACCGAAGTCGACCGGGCCAGCGAGCACGCGATCATCGACGTGCTGCTGAAGGCCTACCCGCAGCACGGCATCCTCGGCGAGGAGACCGGAACCGCGCACGGCCGCGCCGATTCCGAGTTCCAGTGGATCATCGACCCGCTCGACGGCACGACCAATTTCATCCATGGTCTGCCCGTTTACGCGGTATCGATCGCGCTCGCCCACCACGGCGTCGTGCAGCACGGCGTGGTCTACGACCCGTCGCGCGACGAGCTCTACACCGCCAGCCGCGGCGGCGGCGCGTTCCTCGACAACCGCCGGCTGCGCGTGTCGCGGCGCACGCGAATCGAAGACAGCCTGATCGGCACCGGCTTCCCGTTCCGCGAAGGCGACGATCTCGACGACTATCTGGCGATGTTCAGGAAGGTCGCAGAGCGCTGCGTCGGCCTGCGCCGCCCCGGCGCTGCCGCGCTGGACCTGGCCTACGTCGCCGCGGGCCGCTACGACGCCTTCTTCGAACGCGGCCTGCAGCCGTGGGACGTCGCCGCCGGCGCGCTGCTGGTGACCGAAGCCGGCGGCCTGGTCGGCGACTTCACCGGCGAGGGCGACGCCTTGCATGCCGGTGAGCTGATCGCCGGCAGCCCACGCATCTACGCCCAGTTGGTCAGCCTGCTGAAGGTGCACTCGGCCCGCTGACGATGCCTTGCGCCCACGCGACCCGGCGTGGGCGTTCTGCTGCCGCGACGACGCGCTTGTGCGTCATCGGCTGAATACTCGGAGTCGCCGCATCATCGGCGATAACCCATCGAATATCCACCCCCAATGGTTTTGGCGGTGGCTTTTGCACACCCGAACTCAACGCCGCCTTAGGCTCGCGTTACCCTGCGGTTTTTCCACGAAAAACCCGGATTCGGCGATTGAAACTCGGCTTG